>CADCUT010000061.1 GCA_902805975.1 uncultured Rubrobacteraceae bacterium
GCCTCACCATCGAGCTCGGCCAGGGTTACCGCCGCGCCGAGGGCAACAAGAGCGACGCCGACCCCATAGGCGTCATCGCCGTCGACTCCCTGTTCTCGCCCGTCCAGAGGGTGAACTACTCTGTCACGGAGACCCGCGCGGGGGCCAGGGCCGACCTTGACTCGCTTAGGATGGAGGTCTTTACCGACGGCCGCATCGAGCCGCAGGAGGCCGTGCAGGACGCCTCCAAGCAGCTCATGGATTACCTGGGGCTGTTCACCGACGGCTACCAGGTGCAGGGTCAGGCCGACGGCCGCCAGCGCGGCGGGCGGGCCGTCATCCAGGACGAGCGCCCGGTCGAGGACCTCGAGCTTACCGTCCGCTCCTACAACTGCCTCAAGCGCGAGGGTGTGGACACCATCGGCCAGCTCGCGACGATGACCGAAGAGGAGCTCATGAACATCCGCAACCTCGGGATGAAGAGCGTCGATGAGATCCGCTCCAAGCTCCTCGAGTACGGCTACGCGCTGGATAGCGAGGGTCTAGATGAGGCACGCTAGGAGGGGCCGCAAGCTGGGACGCGAGTTCCAGCACCGCAAGGCGATGCTCGGCACGATGGCCGGTCAGGTCATAACCCACGGCCGCATAAAGACCACCGCCCCGAAGGCCAAGGAGCTTCGCGGCGTGGTGGACAAGCTCATAAACACCGCCAAGAAGGACGACCTCCACGCCCGCCGCCAGGCGGTCAAGATCCTCAAGGACAAGACCGTCGTCCGGAGGCTCTTCGAGGACGTCGCCCCCGACCTCGACGGCCGCACCTCGGGCTACACTCGTATCCTGAGGCTCGGCCCTCGTCTCGGGGACGGCGCCGAGAACGTCTACCTGGAGCTCGTAAACTACAGGGCCGAGTAAAACCGGCAACCTGTGGTTCAGGGAGAGGGCCGCATGCGGTTCGCGCTCAACGCACCCAACTTCGGCCAGTACGGGGATGCGCGTCTTCTGGCGGGGCTCGCCCGCGAGGCCGAGGAGTCCGGCTGGGACGGCTTCTTCCTCTGGGACCACATCGCCTGGGAAGGTGCCGAGAACTACGCGGATCCCTGGATCTCGCTCTCAGCCATCGCGCATGGGACCAGCAGCATCAGGATCGGGCCGATGGTTACCCCGCTGCCCCGGCGCCGGCCGTGGAAGGTGGCCCACGAGGCCGCGACCCTGGACCGCCTCTCGGAAGGGCGCCTGATCTTAGGCGTCGGGCTCGGCGGCCGGGAGCGGGAGTTCGGCTTCTTCGGCGAGGAGCCCGACGCGAAGCGCCGGGCGGCGATGCTCGACGAGGGCCTCGAGATCCTGACGAAGATGTGGAGTACGGAGCCGTTCGCGCACCAGGGCGCGCACTACGAGATCACCGAAGCCCGCCTCACGCCCGCGCCCGCCCAGCGCCCGCGCATCCCGATCTGGGTCGCCGGGATGTGGCCGCGCAAGAGGCCTTTTCAGCGCGCCTTGCGCTGGGACGGCTACGCCCCGGAGCGGGCTGACGGAGCTCCCCTAACGCCTGAAGACGTCCGCGAGATGAGCCGGTCCGCCTCCGAGCAACGCGGATCTGACCAGCCGCTCGATATCAGGGTCTCCGGCTCCACGCGCGACGAGACCGCGGACGAGGCGCGCCGAAGGCTGACCGGGCTCGCGGAGGCCGGGGTGACGTGGTGGGACGAGAACCTTCCGCGCTCTGGCATGACCCTCGAAGAGGCGCGCGAACGCATCAGGTCCGGTCCCCCGGACGTTGGCTGATCCCACCTCCATCTCCTGCGAGCACCTGACCTTCTCCTATCCGGGCGCGGCCGAGCTGGCGCTCTCGGATGTGTCTCTCAAGATCCCACCCGGCCAGTACGTCGGCGTGGTCGGGCCGAACGGCGGGGGCAAGTCGACCCTGGTCCGGCTCCTGAACGGCTTGCTCACCGCCGACTCCGGACGCGTGCAGGTCGCTGGTCTCGACCCCGCCACGGAGCCTTTCGAGGTCCGCCGCCTGGTCGGCGTGCTGTTCCAGAACCCGGACAACGGGCTGGTGGCGCCGTTTGTCGAGGATGACGTGGCCTTCGGGCTGGAGAACCTCGGGGTGGAGCGGGCCGAGATGCGCGAGAGGGTGCGCGAGGCCATAGCCTCCGTCGGCCTCGCAGGATACGAGCGCCGGGAGCCGCACACCCTCTCCGGCGGCGAGAAGCAGCGGGTGGCGCTCGCGGGGCTGCTGGCCGTCCGTCCCGAGGTCCTGCTCCTCGACGAGCCGACCGCCATGCTCGACGCCGCCGGCCGGGAGGAAGTCCTCAGCCGGGTCCGAGACCTCGCGGGATCGAGGACCGTGCTGCACGTTACGCACCACCTCCAAGAGCTCTTCGATGCCGACAGGGTCCTCGTCCTGAACGGCGGAAGGCTCGCTGCCGACACCACGCCCTTAGAGCTCTTCTCCGACGCGGAGCTCTTGCGGGAGAACCGGCTCGTGCTGCCGACGGTGCCGAAGCTCGCGGCCGATCTCGGCCTGCCGTTCTGCCGGACGCCGGAAGAGCTGGCCGCCGCCGTCGCGCGGAGGAGTCGGGACGGGGTGCAGGCGCGGTGAGGATAGAGCTCCAGGGCGTCCGTCACGTCTATGCGCCGGGGACGTCCTTCGCGGTAGAGGCCTTGAAGGGGGTCTCCTTGAGCGTCGAGCCGGGTGAGGTGCTCGGCGTGATCGGGGGCACCGGCTCGGGCAAGAGCACCCTCGTCCAGCACCTGAACCTGCTGCTCGTCCCGACGGCCGGCAGGGTTCTCGTGGACGGCAAAGACGCGCTCTCCTTGGACCGATCTGAACTGCGGCGCCGCGTCGGGCTCGTCTTCCAGTCGCCGGAGCAGGCCCTCTTCGCGCCGACGGTCGAGGAAGACGTGGCCTTCGCCCCGCAGCGGCTCGGGCTCGGCGAAGAAGAAGTGCGAGAACGGGTAGGCGAGACGCTGGAACTACTCGGCGCGGGCCACCTCGCCGCCCGCTCGCCTTTCGCGCTCTCGGGCGGCGAGAAACGGCGGGTCGCCATCGCCGGCGTGCTCGCCATGGGCCCCGAGGTCCTCGTCCTCGACGAGCCCACGGCCGGCCTCGACCCCCACGCGCGCTCGGACCTGATCTACCTCGTCGGACGCCTGAAGGCATCGGGGATGACGGTGGTCTTCGTCTCCCACGACCTCGACGAGGTGGCCGAGGTAGCAGACGGGGTCTGTGTCCTGGAGGGGGGAGAGGTACGTTCCATAGGCCACCCGGCCGAGGTTTTCTACGGTGACCCGTCGATGGCGCCGGCGACGGTGCGGGTCGCCGCGGCATTGGGCGTTTCGCGGCCTTCCCTGGGTACGCCCGTGCGCTACGGGGAGACGCTCGCGGCGCTCCGCCGCGTCCTTGGGGCGGCCCCGTGACCTTCGCCCGGGGCGTGGGGCAGTTCTACCCGGTGGAGTCGCCGCTGCACGCGCTCGACCCGCGGGCGAAGGTCGTCGCCACGGCCCTGTTCGTGGTCGGGTTGTTCTTCGTGGACTCCGCGGCCGGCTTTCTCGCGGCCGGGGCGGTAACAGCGGCGCTCGTCGCGGCGAGCCGGGTGCCGCTGGGGGCCTTTCTCGGTCTCCTGCGGCCCGTGTTGTTTATCGTGGCGCTCACGTTTGTGTTCCAGGTCCTTTTCCTTAGGGAGGGGCCGACGCTCCTTGCGTGGGGGTTTATCGAGGTGCACGAGGAGGGGCTACGGCTCGGGCTCGTGCTGGCGGCGCGGATCCTGATCCTCGTGACGGCCGCGGGCCTGTTGACGGCGACGACCGCGCCCGTGGCGCTGGCCGACGGAATGGAGGATCTGCTCTCCCCATTGAAGCGGCTACGTTTTCCGGCCCACGAGGTCGCGATGATGATGACCATAGCGCTGCGCTTCATCCCGACGCTCGGGGAGGAGGCGGAGAAGATCTCCCGCGCCCAGGCCGCCCGCGGCGCGGATTTTGAGGGCGGCGGGCTCCTCAAGCGGGCGCGGGCGCTCGTGCCGCTGCTGATCCCCCTGACGGTCGGCGCCTTCCGCCGCGCGGACGAGCTGGCCGAGGCGATGGAGAGCCGGGGCTACAGGGGCGGCGTCGGCCGCGTCCGCTACCGCGAGCTCCGCTTCCGGGCCCGCGACGCCGCGGCCCTTCTCCTGACGGCGCTCGCCGTCGGGGTGGCGGCGCTCCTGTGAGGCTCGCCGGCCTCGTCGAGTACGACGGCGCCCGCTTCGCCGGCTGGGCCGCCCAGCCGGACCGGAGGACCGTGGAGGGCGAGCTCTCAGAGGCCCTGCGGGTCGTCCTGCGCCAGCCGGTCAAGCTCTCCGTCGCCGGCCGCACGGATGCCGGCGTTCACGCCTCCGGCCAGGTCGTCTCCTTCGAGGCCGAGACGGACCTGTCGCCCTCCCTCATCTCCTACAAGGCGACCGCCGTGCTCCCCGAGGACGTCGCGCTCAGGCGCTGCGTCGCGGTATCTGACGATTTCGACGCGCGCAGGGACGCGAGGAGCAGGAGCTACGAGTACCGGCTGGTGAACGACGAGATCCGTGCCCCCCTGATGCGCCTGAGGGCCGCCTACGAGCCACGAAAGCTGGACCTCGACCTCTTGACGGAGGCGGGGGCGTTGGTTCGCGGCACGCACGACTTCCGGGCCTTCACGCCGTCCAAGGGCTACCACGTCCGGTTCGAGCGGGTGGTTACGGGGTCGTCCTGGACGCGGGAGGGGGATCTGCTGACCTACCGCATCACCGCCGACTCTTTCCTGTACGGTATGGTACGGACGCTCGTGGGCACGATGCGGGAGGTCGGTATGGGAAAGAGGGACATCGAGCACTTCGGGGCCTTGCTGTCGGGCGGCGAGCGCGACGAGGCCGGGCCGGCCGATGCGGCCAGGGGGCTGACGCTAACGGGGGTCGGTTACGACGAGAGACTCTGGAGGTAGAGATGGACGGCGACGACACGAGGCGGCTCCTTCGACGGATAGACGACTACGTCGCGGGCCTCTTCGCGCCGCCCGACGAGGCGCTCGGGGCGGCGTTGCGGGAGTCCGAGCGGGAGGGGCTCCCGTCCATAAACGTCTCGGCGACGGAGGGTAAGCTCCTGCAGATGCTCGTCGAGATCTCCGGGACGCGGAGGATACTCGAGATCGGGACTCTAGGCGGCTACAGCGCCATCCACTTCGCCCGCGCCCTGCCGGACGGGGGGACCGTCCTCTCCCTGGAGCTCGACGAGCACCACGCCGAAGTCGCCCGCAGGAACGTCGAGGGGGCAGGTTTGTCGGGCAAAGTGGAGGTCAGGGTCGGCGACGCCAGGCGGAGCCTTGAGAGGCTGGTCGAGGACGGGGAGGGGCCGTTCGACCTGATCTTTATCGACGCGGACAAGGAAGGTTACCCGGAGTACCTGGACTGGTCGCTCCGTCTCTCCCGACCCGGAACCCTCATCCTGGGCGACAACGCCATCCGCGAAGGAAGCGTCATCGACCCGGACGATCCCACGTCCCACGCCGTGCGCGAGTTCAACGAGAAGCTGGCAGAAGAACCGCGTCTTTCGGCTATCGTGCTGCCCCTGATCCGGGACCGCATAGACGGCCTCGCCATAGCCCGCGTAACTGAGTAGGGGCGCTTCGCGAAGCGCCCCTACGGCGTGTGGTACCGGCGCGTCAGGCGCTGGAACCTTTACCCAGGCCCTGCTGCAACACGCGCACGACGGTAGCAACACCGAAGCAGGTGGTACAGGCGAGGACGATGGCCGCACCCGAGGCCACGTCGAAGAAGTAGGAGGCGTAGAGGCCCGCCACGCCCGAGAAGACGGCTATCGCCGCCGAGATCGCCATCATGCGGGGGAGGCTGTTAGTGACGAGCGAGGCGGCGGCCGCGGGGGTGATGAGTAGCGCGCTGATCAGGACGACCCCGACCGCCTGCACCCCGGCCACGACGGTCAGGGAGAGCAGGACGAGCAACCCGTAGCGGATCTTGTCCGCCTCAAGCCCCATCGCCCTCGCGTGCGTCGGGTCGAAGGAGGTCAACTCGAGCTCCTTGTGAAACAGGAAGAGGAACCCGAGCACGAGCAGAGCGAGGACCGAGATAAGGACGAGGTCCCTCGGCACGATGCCAAGCACGTTGCCGAAGAGCATGTGGGAGAAGTCCCGGAAGGAGCCGGTGGTGCTCATGAGCAGGATGCCGAGCGCGAACATGCCGGTGAAGGTGACGCCGATGGCGGTGTCCTCGCGCAGCGTCCCCCGCCGGGAGAGCCAGCCGATGCCTAAAGCGGTGGCGACCCCGGCGACCACCGCGCCGCCCAGCAGGTTCAGGCCGAGCAGGTACGCCGCGACGAGCCCCGGCAGGATCGTGTGCGCCAGGGCGTCCCCGATAAACGCCATGCTCCTGAGAACCACGTACACCCCGAGCACCGCGCACGTCCCCCCGACGAGGACGGTCGCGAGCAGCCCGGTCTGCATGAACGTGAACTGCAGCGGCTCCGTCAGCCAACCCACGCGGCCCCCCTCCCGACCGGGAGACCGGCGAACGCGCCCGGCTCCGGCTCTACCTCACGCCCTTCTCTGAGGTACAGCGCCCCGTCGAACTCGGAGGCGAGGATCGCGAGGTCGTGGGTGGCGACGACCATGGTCTTGCCCCGCCGTTGGAGTTCCGAGAGGACTTTGGAGATGGTCTCGCGGGTGCCGGCGTCCACGGCGTTTAAGGGCTCGTCCAGGAGGAGCAGATCCCCGTCCTGCACGAGCGCGCGGGCGAGGAGGGCGCGCTGCTGCTGGCCACCGGACAGTTGTCCGATCTGGCGTTCGGCGAGCGGGGTGAGGCCGAGGTCTTCCATAACCCTGGAGACGACCTCGCGGTCCTTGCGGCCCGGGCGCTTGAGCCAGCCGAGGTGGACGTAGCGGCCCGTGGTGACGAGCCTGCGGACGCTTATCGGGAACCGCCAGTCGACCTCCCCGCGCTGCGGCAGGTACGCGACCCTGTGGTGGCACGCCCCCACGGGGTTGCCGTAGATCCGGATCTCCCCCGAGCGCACCGGCAATAGCCCCGCCACCGCCTTGAGCAGCGTCGACTTCCCCGAGCCGTTCGGCCCCACGAGCGCGACCCTGGCGCCAGCAGGTACCCGCAGGCTCACGTCCGTCAGCGCGGGACCCGGCGTGCCGGCGTACCCGGCGCTCACGGACCGCGCCGCGAGCGCGGGCGCCCCGGGTACGGCGTCCGTGTGGCGCCGGTGCCCGTAGGGGAGGGACGGATCTCTCATTGCCTGAGCGCCTCGGACATCGTTGAGACGTTGTACCGCACCATCTCGACGTAGGTTGCGCCCTCGCTTCCGGGGTCGCCGAGGGCGTCGGTGTAGAGCGGGGGGGCCAGCTCCACGCGGGCCTCCGCGGCGATCCCCTCCATCACCCCAGGGTCGGAGACGTTCTCGCCGAAGATCGCCGTTACCCCACTCTCCTCTATCTCTTCGACGAGATCCGCCGTCTCCCCGGCGGACGGGTCACCGGTCTCGGTGCTCGCCGAGGCAAGGGCCGTGTCTACCTCGAACCCGTAGCGTCCCGCGAAGTAGCCGAAGGTGTCGTGGGAGGTAAAGAGGACGCGGTCCTCTCCGGGGATGGAATCGACTTGCTCTTGCACGTCCGCGTCGAGCTCCTCCAGCTCCGAGATGTACCTCCCGGCGTTCCGCTCGTAGGCCGCGGCGTTCGCCGGGTCGGCCTCAGAGAGGGCGTCCCGGATCGACCCCACCATGACTACCGCGTTCCTCACGTCGTGCCAGGCGTGCGGGTCGACCTCGCCGCGCTCGTGGGCGTGCTCCCCGCCTTCGTGGCCCGCTTCTTCTTCGTGGGCGTGTTCTTCCCCGGCTATGGGCCTGGTTTCGACGTCGTCCGTAACCCTCGCGCGCTCGGCTTCGGAGCCGGAGGATTCGTAGAGGTCGTCGAGCCAGGTCTCGAACCCGAGGCCGTTCTCGAAGATCACGTCCGCCTCGGCGAGCTCGGCATTGTCCGACGGCGCCGGCTCGAAGGTGTGGACGTCGCCGTTCGGCCCGACGAGGGTGGTCAGCTCGACGTTCTCGCCGCCCACGTTCTCGACCAGGTCTCCGAGGATGCTGTACGTGGCGACCACGTTGACGGGGCCGCTCTCGGAGCCCCCACCCTCGCCACCGCAGGCCGCCAGAACCGGCAGGAACAAAGCCCCGAGAAACAGGGTCAGAACCCTGCCAGAGCCCATCCCCTCTCCCTCCGCCTTCCCGGAAACACGAGCACCCCCGGCCCTGCCGGCCAGACGCCCTTTCTCGCGCTCCCCGCGCCCCGCTCTCTCCACAGCCGTCTCCTACGCTCCTCTCTTCGTGCTCGTTCACGACCAACCCCCGCGCCACCACGAACCCCATATCGGAGAGGGCGATGCACACCGCCCCGCCGGTTCGGGCCACGGCGTTAAATGATACTCTATTATCATAAGAAGTGTAGGTCTGGACGTGAGACGGGCAGGGGTTGCGCGTCGTCGGGGGGGAGGGCTGCGGGCGGTCGGGCCGTGCGAGAGAAGATCTTCACTTTGGCGGGTCGAAGGGGGTTGGGTGTCTGGTATGATCGGGGTGTTATGAGCATGCCGCAGAAGCTTGAGACGATAGTCACCGAGTTCAGGGAAGCGCCGGCCTCGTTCCGGTTGCCGATCCTCCTTGAGTACTCGAAGAAGGTGCCGCCATTGCCGCAGTACCTGGAGGAGCACCGGGAGAGCATGGAGCAGGTCCACGAGTGCCAGACGCCGTTCTTTCTCGCGGAGGAGATCGACGATGAGGGCCGGGTCCACATGTACTTCGATGCCCCCCAGGAGGCGCCGACCACACGCAGCTTCGCGGGCGTTTTGCACGAGGGGCTCGACGGGTTGACGGCGGAGGAGATCCTGGCCGTACCCGACGACTTCTACACCAAGATGGGGCTGACCGAGGTGATCTCACCGCTAAGGCTGAGGGGTATCTCGGCGATCCTGTGGCGCCTCAAGCGCCGGGTGCGCGGGCGCCTGGAGGCCAGAAAAGCCGGGTAGGGGTCGTGCTGCGCAAGAACCCGTCTGAGGTCCCCGTATGATCGGCCGCTTCCTGGTCGCCCTTATACGGCTCTACAAGCGTTTCCTGTCGCCGCTGTTGCCGCCCTCGTGCCGCTTCACCCCGAGTTGCTCCATGTATACCGTCGAGGCGATCCAGAAGCACGGCGCCTTCCGGGGGATTCTTCTCGGGGCCTGGCGCATCCTCCGCTGCAACCCATTCGGCAAGGGCGGGTACGATCCGGTGCCGTGAGGCATCGGGTCGCTTCTATTGATCCCGGGTTCGCAGGAGTAGGGGAGGCCGGTATGGTATATTGCCGGCATCGTGGGCGTCGTGCGTCAGACAAAGCAGCGGAACGCCATCCTCGGCAGCATCCGGTCGGCCGAGGGGCCGTTGTCGATCGCCCAGATCCACGAGCGGGCCGGCGGGGAGATACCGCGCCTCGGGATAGCCACCGTCTACCGGGCGGTAAAGGCGCTGCGCGAGGACGGGGAGATCGTGGCGGTTGACCTTCCCGGGGAGGAGCCGCACTACGAGGCGGCCGACATCGGGCACCACCACCACTTCCGTTGCCGGGCGTGCGGGCAGACCTACGACCTCGGCGTGTGCCCGGTCGGCATCCCGCGGGGGACGATGCTCCCCGGCGGCTACACCGTAGAGGACCATAGCCTGACCCTCTACGGGCGCTGCGCCGCTTGTTGAGGTTCTAGGTTTGAGGCACGAGGTTTTAGGGATGCGGTGCGCATCGTAGACCCGGGCGTCGCCTCGCGGATCACCCCGAGAGCGGCGTGGCCGAGCTAACCCTTTCTCCACCACCCCTAGAGCCTAGAACCTCAAAGCCTAGAGCCTCCCGGCGCCTAGAGCCCGCCAGACGCGGAAGGCGTCCCTGAGGAGAGCGCCGCGAGGTGGCCTTCTTGTAGATGTATGCTACTATTTGATCCGCTTGACAAGCCTTTTTAGAGTAGTTTGTAGAACCTCCGGAGGATGATGAAAAGTTTCATGGCGCGGCCCCTTGAGGTCGAGCGGAGATGGTATGTCGTTGACGCAGAGGGCAAGACCCTCGGGCGTCTCTCGACCGAGATAGCGCGGGTGTTGCGCGGCAAGCACAAGGCGCAGTACACGCCGCACGTGGACGTGGGCGACTTCGTGGTCGTGGTGAACGCCGACCGGGTGGTCGTCACGGGCAGGAAGGCCGAGCAGAAGGTCTACCGGCGCCACTCGGGGTATCCCGGCGGGATGAAGGAGACGAGCTACGAGCAGATGATGTCGCGCAAGCCGACGGAGATCCTGCGCAAGGCCGTCTACGGGATGATGCCGAAGAGCCGGCTCGCCCGCCAGCAGTTCAAGAAGTTGAAGATCTACGCCGGTCCCGAGCACCCGCACGCCGCCCAGGACCCGCAGACGCTCGAGGTGGCATAAATGGCTGAAGCTGCTCTCTACACGGGAACCGGAAGGCGCAAGACCGCGGTCGCGCGGGTGCGGCTGCTCCCCGGTGATGGCAAGATCACGGTCAACGGCCGCGAGCTGGCGGAGTTCTTCCCGCGCCCGGCCTACCAGATGGCCGTTAAGTCCCCCTTGGAGACCCTCGGGGCCGCGACCCGCTACGACGTCGTCGCCAAGATAGAGGGCGGCGGCCTCACCGGGCAGGCGGAGGCCCTGCGCCACGGCATCGCCCGGGCCCTCGCCGAGGAGTCCCACGAGGCCCGCGGCGAGCTCAAGGCCGCAGGATTGCTCACCAGGGACGATAGGGCCGTCGAGCGCAAGAAGTACGGGCTCAAGAAGGCCCGCAAGCGCCCGCAGTTCTCCAAGCGCTAGAGGCGCCGAAGCGAGAGACGCTTTACCGAGCGAGCCCTTCCCGGTCGTGGAAGGGCTCGTTTGTGTCTTGAGGGAGGCCGGCGTGGAGCCAGAGAAGAGCGCGTCCGTGGTCTATGAGGCGTTCGACGCGGGCCCGCATCTCTCGGGGGTGGTCGGGATCCTCGCCTCGCTCGAATGGGACAACTTCCGCCACGACCGGGAGTTCACCCGCAGATCCCTCACCGCGCCAGGCGTTACGGTGATAGTGGCCGTAGACCCTGATACCGGCGGGGTCGTCGGGTTCGCCCAGGTCTTCGGCGACGGCGTGTTCCAGGCTCACCTGGGGTTGCTCGCGGTCGACGGGGGGTGGCGGCGCGGGGGCGTAGGCCGCGGGCTCGTCGAAGAGGCCTTCGCTAGGGTGGGGGCCGGGCGCATGGACCTTATAGCATCGGACGAGAGCCTGGATTTCTACAGGTCGTTCAGGCACAGGGAGCAGGCGGGGTTCAGGATCTACCCCGGCAGAGAGGAGATGGGCTGAAGGAGAGAACGATAGCTTTCGGCACCGACGGGGTGCGCGGGGTCGCGAACAGGGACCTCACCCCCGAAGACGCCATGCGCCTCGGCCTCGCCGCCGCCCGCGCCTTCGGGGGCACGGTCCTCGTTGGCCGGGACACCCGGCTCTCCGGCGGGATGCTCTCCGGCGCCTTGGCGGCCGGCCTCTCCGCGGGGGGCGTCCGCGTCGTGGACCTCGGCGTCATCCCGACGCCCGGGGTGGCGGCCCTCGCGCCCAGGCTCGGGGCGACGGCGGCCGCCGTCGTCAGCGCGTCCCACAACCCCTTCCAGGACAACGGCATCAAGTTCTTCTCGGGCGAAGGGCGCAAGCTCCCGCTGGAGAAGGAGCGCGAGATAGAGGCCCTCACCGCCCGGGACGCCCCGCGCCCGACGGGGGAGGGCATAGGTCCGGTGGAGACCGTCGAGGACGCGGCGGGGCTCTACGTGGATGGCGTGCTGGGGCGCCTGAGCCCGCGGACCGGGGGTATGAAGGTCCTGCTCGACTGCGCCAACGGCGCGGCGGTCGGGACGGCCCCCGCGGCGTTTCGCCGGATCGGGGCGGACGTGACGGTGGTCGGGGCTGAGCCGACCGGCACGAACATCAACGAGGGGTGCGGGTCCACCCACGTCGGGACGCTCGACGCCTCCGGCCACGACGTCGCGTTCGCCTTTGACGGAGACGCGGACCGCGTCTTGGCCGTGGACGAGGGGGGCAGGGTAGTTGACGGGGACAGGATCCTCGCCATCCTGTCCCGCGACCTGAAGGAGCGTGGCTCTTTAGGTGGCGGCGTGGTCGTCACGGTGATGAGCAACCTCGGATTCTTCAAGGCGATGGAGGCGATAGGGGTTCCGTACAGGGTCACGCCCGTGGGGGACAGGCACGTCGCCGAGGAGATGCTGCGCGCGGGGGCTTCGGTCGGCGGGGAGCAGTCCGGGCACGTCATCCTCTCCGAGCACGCCACGACGGGCGACGGGCTGGTGACGGCGCTCGCGCTCGTGGACGTGATGGTCCGCAGCGGGAAGAAGCTCTCCGAGCTTGCTACGGTTATGGACGTATACCCGCAGCGGCTCATAAACGTACCCGTCGCCGGGGCGGGCTCGGCCAAGGCCGTCGCGGCGCTGGAGGAGGTCGAGCGGGCCGTTGCGGGGGCGGAGGAGAGGCTCGGGGGGGAGGGGCGCATCCTGCTCAGGCCGAGCGGGACGGAGCCCTTGGTGAGGGTCATGGTTGAACACGAGGACGAGGCGGTGTGCCGGGAGGTCTGCGCGGAGGTCGCGCGGGTCGTCGAGGCCGCCGGAGAGGAGGACGTTTGAGGTTCGTCGGTTGCGCTCTCGCGTGGAGGCCTGGCGAGGCGCGGGAGAAAGAGTCGTGCCTGGTTGTCATGGACGAGCGGGGGAGCATCATCGCCAACTCCTTCGCGGAGACGCCCGAGGAGCTGCGCGGGGCCATCGAGGCGTACGGGGAGGAGCGGCGGGGTGTGATCGTCGGCGTGGACGCGCCGCTCTCCGTCCCGAACGAGCGGGGGACGCGCCGGATCGAACGCATCCTCTCCAAGGTGGCGCTGCCGGCCTACTCGGCCAGCCGCAAGATGTTCGGCGGCGCGCCGCTCTCTGAGGACCTGCTCGCGGAGCTTGCGGGGATCGGCGTCGAGTACACCGACTACCCGTTTCCGAGGGAGAGGGGCCAGAGGGTCGTCGTCGAGGTCGACTCCGCGGCGGCTTTGAAGGTGCTCTCCCTGGAGCGCTCCGGGGGCGACGGGGACCTGGCCGCGGTGCTGCGGGGCATGCAGGACCCCAAGCTGCGCAAGGGGAACAAGGAAGGCAGGGCGACCGCGATCCGGGGCGCGATCGAGGTTTTGTGGGATACGCCCGGCCTGCGCCTCAGGACCGGCAACCTCTCCGCCGACCTTACGGCCGAGGAGAACATAGACGTCTCCAAGCTCGAGGTGGCGGCCTCGAT
>CADCUT010000062.1 GCA_902805975.1 uncultured Rubrobacteraceae bacterium
GGGGGCCACGAGGAGCGCGGCGAGGCCGGCGGCGACGCTCGCGCCGTAGTAGAGGTTGCTGGTGCGGCGGTGGAGGGCGACGGTCGGGGTTATGCGCTGGTAGATGTGCTCGCGGTGGGCGAGGAAGATGCTCTTTCCGGCCCCGCTTCGCAGGCGCCGGAGGAGGGTGAAGGCGGTGTCGAAGAGGTAGGGGAGAAAGACCAGGGCGCACGCGACGAAGCCTAAAGGGGTCCAGGACTCGCCCGGCGGCAGCGGGGCGTAGAGGGCTACGGCCGCGAGGATGAAGCCGAGAAAGTACGCGCCGGAGTCGCCGACGAACATCGAGGCCGGGCTCATGTTCCAGACGAGGAACCCGGCCGTCGCCCCGACGAGCGCCGGTAGAAAGCCGCCCGTCGCGCCCGCGAGCGGAATGAGGAAGAGGGCGTTCACTATCGCAACACCACCCGTGAAGCCGTCTATGCCGTCCATAAAGTTGAAGGCGTTGCTGAGCGCGGAGATCCAGAGTACCCCAACCGCGAGCACCAGGACCCAGAGTATCCCGGACGTCCCGGTCAGCACCGGCGGCGGGTAGAGGAGCAGCAGGGCGGCCGCTGTGACCACCTGCGCGGCGGCCTTTGTCTTGAAGTGGAGGTTCGAGAGGTCGTCCGCGAGGCCGACGGCCCAGATGAGCGCCGCCGCCACCAGAAGCGGCCACGCCCCCCCGGGCCGCAGCACCGCGACGCCGACCAGGGTACCCGCGAAGATGGCGACCCCGCCCAGCCTGGGCGTCGGGACCTCGTGCGAGGAGCGGAGGTTCGGCACGTCGAGCAGGCTCCGCCCTACGGCGAACTTCACCAGCAGCGGCACGAGCGCGCCGGCCACCAGAAACGCCAGCCCCCCGGCGACGACCGCCGCCATCACTTCCCCTCCGTCTTCCTAAAGGAATGGGTTCTCGACACGCATCCCCTCTATGACCTGCCCGTGCTGCATGTCCTCCGTGAAGAGCCTGTCGGCGCCGGACTTCAGGGCGGCCTCCAAGATCAGGGCGTCCCAGAACGAGAAGGACATCTCCCGGTGGCGGCGGACGGCCCTGAGCACCGTTCCGGCGTCCTCGGACAGTACCCTGAAGGTCGCGAAGCGACGGACCATCTCCCGCGCCTGCTCGTCCGACAGCGGGTTGTCGATCTTCCTGGAGACCGAGTAGAACTCGCGGAGGACCTGGACGGATATGGCGCCGTTCGCACGCACCAGGTGTTTCTCTACCAGATCAACGGCAAGCTCGTACTTGCCGGTCTCGTTCGTGTCTACCGAGTAGATCAGAACGTTGGTGTCGAAAAAGGAAGGCATCGAAACTTACAGCGGGCCTCCACGCCGATGCCTCCCTATGGGCCGGTCGTATAACTCTTCCCGCCTGGGAAGCCCCTTGCCGCCGCTGCCCATCCCGGAGCTCCTGGCAATCTCCTGTATCTCGCGCCAGGCTTCCATCTTTTCCCGCCGGACACCCGAATACTCTTCTAGATAGCTCCGCAACAAGGCGTTCACCGAAGTACCCTCCTCCAACGCCCGTATCCTGGCCCGCTTGACCGTCTCCTCATCTACCGTGATCGTCAAATTCGCCATGCCCGTCCTTTCTCGTGCCACACGGCATCAGTGTAGCACTACGGATTCTTGGGCTTCAGCAGCCTGACCTCCCGCAGGCGCGCGACTTCCGACGCCACGCCTTCCGCGAACGGGCGTGGGGCGTAGTCGAGGTCTCTGCGCGCGTCGTCGTGGGGGTAGGCCTTGTCCTCGCGCAGGCGCAGGACCTGCTCGCTCTTGATGGGGAGCGGTAGCCGGAGCGACTCGGCGAGCGCCAGGGCCCGGCGGATGGGCTCGAGCGGCAGCCGGACGAGCCGGGGCTCTCTTCCGAGGGCGCGGGCGGCCGTCTCGACGAGCGTCGCGTAGGGGAGCGGTGTGGCGCCGGGCAGGTCGTAGGAGCGGCGGACGGCGGCGGGGCGGACGAGGGCCTCGTAGACGCCGCGGGCGCAGTCCTCGTGGTAGACGGGCTGCCAGAGGTTCGTGCCGGGGCCGAAGATAGGG
>CADCUT010000063.1 GCA_902805975.1 uncultured Rubrobacteraceae bacterium
CCGCTCCTCGGGCCGACGACGTTCCTCCTGCTGATCCTCAACGTCATCTACTCGCTGCACGTCTTCGACCTGATCTACGTGATGACCGGCGGCGGCCCCGGGTCTTCTACGTCGGTGCTCGTCCAGTACATCTACCAGGTAGCTTTCCAGGAGAGCGAGATGGGCTACGCGAGCGCGGTAGGCGTGGTGCTCTACCTGATGTTGCTGGTCTTTACCGTGTTCCAATGGCGGATGACGAGGCAGGGCGAGAATGTCTGAAGAAAGGATCCCCGTGGCCGAATCGACGCAGGCGAGCAGCAAGGCAGGGGGGCCCTGGCGCAATCTGAAAGGCGGTAACCTGCTAATCTGGGGGTTACTGGTGGTGGGTGCGCTCATCATGGTCTTCCCGCTCTACTGGATGTTCGCGACCGCCATCCGCCCTAGGGAGGAGCTCTTCAGCGGCGAGTTCCGTCTGTTCCCCTCAGAGCTCATATGGAGCAATTTCTCCCAGGCGTGGGGCAAGCTCCCGTTCGCGCTGTTCTACCTGAACTCCATCCTTATAGCGGTCATCGCGGTGGCCGCGACGGTCTTTATCAACCTGCTCGCCGGCTACACGTTCGCCAAGTACAAGTTCCCCGGGCGCAACATCCTGTTCTTGCTCCTGATCAGCACCCTCATGATCCCCATACAGGTGATCATGGTTCCCGAGTTCCTGATCGTCTCCGCGCTGGGATGGGTCAACACCTACGCTGGCGTGATCGCCCCCCGGGCGGCAGAGGCGTTCGGGATCTTCATGGTCAGGCAGTTCATGGTCAGCATCCCCGACGAGCTTATAGAGGCCGCCAGGCTCGACGGGGCCGGCGAGTTCAAGATCTTCTGGAAGGTTATCCTGCCGCTCTCGTGGCCCGTGGTGGCGGTCCTTACCATCTTCACGTTCATGTGGCGTTGGAACGACTTCGCCTGGCCGCTGGTGGTCCTGCAGGACCGGGAAGCGTACACGGTCCCGCTCGGACTGAACCTGATGAAGGGACAGTTCTTCACGGACTGGACCGGCATCATGAGCATGTCGCTCGTCTCGATCCTGCCGATGCTGGTGGTCTTCATATTCTTCCAGCGCTACTTTATCCAGGGAATCGCCAGCACCGGCATAAAGTAGGGACCCCTCGACCCAGGCTAATCACCGAGCAACACGGGAGGAGCACGATCATCAAGATAGCGTTCATCGGCGCCGGCAGCGTCGTTTTCACCAAGAACCTGCTCACGGACATCTTCAAGTTCCCGGAGCTCAAGGGGACGACCGTCGCCCTGCACGACATAGACCCGGAGCGCCTGGAGACGGCGGGCATGATGGCCCGCTGGACCTCCGAGCAGCTGGGGGCCGACGCGGTGGTGGAGGAGCACCTCGACCGACGGGCCGCGCTCGATGGGGCGAACTTCGTAATAAACGCCGTCCAGATCGGGATGCACGAGGCGACGCTACTGGACTTCGAGATCCCGCGCCGCCACGGCCTCAAGCAGACCATCGCCGACTCCATGGGCATAGGCGGGATCTTCCGGGGCCTGCGCACGATCCCGTTTATGCTCGATCTCTCCCGCGAGATGGAGGAGTTGTGCCCCGGGGCGATCCTCCTCAACTACACGAACCCCATGGGCATACTCACGTGGGCCGTCTACAAAGCCCATCCCGGCGTGCCCGTGGTGGGGCTGTGCCACAACGTGCCGTACACCGTGCGCGAGATCGCCTCCTACATCGGCGTGCCGCACGAGGAGATCGCCTACAACGGCGCCGGCATCAACCACATCGTCTGGCTTACCCGCCTCGAACACGACGGCGAGGATGCCTATCCGCGCCTCTTCGCCGCGATGGAGGATCCCGAGATCTACGCGAAGGACAAGGTGCGCTTCGAGCTGATGCGCCGCTTCGGCTTCTTTGTCACCGAATCGAGCGAGCACAACGCCGAGTACACCCCGTACTTTCTGCGCGACAACGAGCTCATAGAACGCTACGACGTGCCGGTGAACGAGTACATCCGGCGCAGCGAAGGGAACCTCGTCGAGTACGCGAACACGAGAAAGA
>CADCUT010000064.1 GCA_902805975.1 uncultured Rubrobacteraceae bacterium
GCCAGTACAAGGTGGCCGCCCTGCGCCCACCCCACCTCGCGGCCATCTGCCCCTGGGAGGGGCTTAGCGACGTCTATCGGGACTTCGCGCGCCCCGGCGGCATCCGGGAGGACGGGTTCATGCGCGTGTGGAGCGCCGGCGTCAAGCGGGCGGGGCGTCCCGGCGAAGACATACGAGAAGAGCAGATCGCCCGTCCCTTACGCGACGAGTGGTGGGCAGGGCGGACGCCCGAACTGGAGCGGATCGAGGTGCCCATCCTCGTCTGCGGCAGCTTCTCGGACCAGGAGCTCCACAGCCGCGGCTCGTTTCGCGCCTTCGAGCGCGTCGGCTCGCCGCACCGCTGGCTCTACACCCACCGCGGCGGCAAGTGGGCGGAGTACTACTCCGAGGAGGCCCTCGCCTTCCAATGTAGGTTCTTCGACCACTTCCTCAAAGGCGAGGAGAACGGCATGCCTGAGGTGCCTCCCGTGCGCCTGGAGGTACGAGAGGACCGCGACACGATCCACGAGGTGCGCTTCGAGGAGGAGTGGCCACCGTCCCGAACGCGCTGGACAGACCTCCACCTGCGTGCGGACGGCCACCTCACCGACGCGCCGGTAAACGAGTCGGCCGCGGCGGGATTCGACCCGTGCTCGGGCCGCCTCAGCTTCCATTGGGACGTCCCTGAGGACCTGGAGATCACCGGCCCGATGGCGCTGCGGCTGTACGTCGAGGTTAGGGGAGCCGAGGACGCGTACCTGTTCGTCGGTGTTCAGAAGCTTCGCGGGGGGCACGTGGTGCCCTTCGAAGGTTCTTACGGGTACGGGTTCGACCGGGTGAGCACGGGCTGGCTGAAGGCCTCCCTGCGCAAGCTCGACCCCGCCCGGTCAACCCCCTGGCGGCCGGTCCACACGTACGATGAGTTCCAGCCGTTAAGGCCCGGGGAGGTGGTGCCCGTGGATATCGCGCTGTTACAGTCGGCGACCCATTTCCGCAAGGGGGAGCAGGTTCGGCTCGACGTGCAGGGACGCTGGTTCTCGACCAGGAACCCCCTCTTCGGACAGTTCCCCGCAGCTTACGAGGAAGGCCCGCAAGGATCTTGCCTGCTCCACTGCGGGGGCGAGCACGACGCACGGCTGAGGATCCCGGTCGTTCCACCGCGGAACTCCTGAGTGGGCGACAAATCTCACAGCACCAGGGGTGCGGATCGCTGGATGCCTCTCTGTTGAACCGAGGTCACGGCCACGCAACCTGGGACGATGCCCAGAGCCCGCCCGCCGGGCTGCTTACCATGCACTACTACCCCCCCAAGAAAAATACGTACTCCCCTACGTAGTTCTCACGATGCGGCCCCTCCCGCCGGGCGCCATAGTCCTTCCCGACGGACGAGCCCTACGCCGGCAGCAACGGGAGGAGAACGAGACGATGAGGAATGAGGCATCTAGGCCATTTGGGCTAGGGAAAGATCGCCCACCTGGGGGATACGCTATGTCATGCCACGTCCATAAGCTACTGATGCTACGTAAGCGGCGCCGGGGGTGTTCCCCCTCTCGGCCCAACCCAGCGAAGGAGCACGGGATGCTGATGAGATCGATGGGCGAGGTCGAGGGAACGAGCAGGGCTGCTACGGTCGTGGCGGGGCTCTTGTGCGCGGTGGCGGTCCTCCTCCTTGCGGTCACGGCCCCGGCGCGGGCTGCCGTCACCTTCACCGTTAGCAACACCAACGACTCGGGCGCGGGCTCCTTGCGCCAAGCGATAACCAACGCCAACAACAACGGGGCGGGCGAGGACACCATTACCTTCGCCCCCGGCATAGGCAGCATGGGCGGCGAAGGCATCCAACTGCAGAGCCCCCTGCCGGACCTGAGCAGCGTCAGCATCGAGGGCCCCGGCGCCGAGAGGCTGACGCTTACCCCCGGCCGCCGCGATGACAAAAC
Source organism: uncultured Rubrobacteraceae bacterium (assembly GCA_902805975.1). Taxonomy (GTDB): domain Bacteria; phylum Actinomycetota; class Rubrobacteria; order Rubrobacterales; family Rubrobacteraceae; genus Rubrobacter_D. Next base: position 1,917 of record CADCUT010000064.1, read on the forward strand.
CTTCTACCAGTTCCGCATCTTCACCGTGGGGGCGGGGGCGACCGTCTCTATAGAAGGCCTGACGATGGCAGGTGGGAATGAGCCCACCGGCAATGGCGGTGCCGTCTTCAACCCCGCCGCCGGCACGCT
>CADCUT010000065.1 GCA_902805975.1 uncultured Rubrobacteraceae bacterium
ACCCTCTACCCGCATCAGTGGAGCTGGGACAGTGCCTTTATAGCCATCGGCCTCGCCCAATTCGACCTCAGACGGGCCGCCCGGGAGCTCGAGACCCTCTTCGCCCACCAGTGGTCGAGCGGCAAAGTGCCCCACATCGTCTTCGACCCAAACGCCCGTCCCGGCAGCTACTTTCCTGGGCCGGACTACTGGGATCATGCCGGCAACGCCCTCGACGTGCCGCACAACACCAGCGGCCTCTGCCAGCCACCGGTTCACGCCCTTGCGGCGTTGCGCATTCGGAAGAAAGCGAGAGAGCCGGAAGAGATCTCGTTCGCCCGCGGTTTTCTACGCTCCATCTATCCTGGGCTCTTCGCCTGGCACCGGTATCTCATGACCATGCGTGATCCCGAGGGCTCTGGGCTGGTCACGATCTTTCATCCCTGGGAGAGCGGCACGGACAACTCCCCCCGCTGGGACAGGGCTCTGAGCGCGCTGAAGGTCGAAGGTATGTCACCCTACACCCGCCGCGACCTCCAGCACGTCGGGGACAACTCCGAGAGGCCCACCGACTCGGAGTACGACCGATACCTCTGGCTCGTGGAGTCCATGAAGCGGTTGCGCTGCGACGATAGGGCTATCTACCAGTCGCATCCGTTTCTGGTCAAGGACGTGCTCTTTAGCTCTATTCTGGTCGCGGCGAACGAGGCCCTGCTGGAGATCGCGCGCACTATCGGGGCGCCAGAAGAGGAGCGCGCAGAGATCCAAGGCTGGACCGAACGCGGTCTGCGCGGCCTCGAAAGCCTGTGGGACCCCGAACTCGGCCTCTACCTCGACCATGATCTCCGGGGAGGCCGACGGCTGCGGTCGCTTACCGTGGCTGGCTTCGCCCCGCTGATAGCGGGGCGCATGGACCCTGGACGGCGCGAAGCCCTACTCGAGACCTTTGACTCACCGGTCTTCGCGGGCAATCCCGAGCTCAGGTGGTCCCTGCCGCCGAGCACCAGCCCCGACGACCCCGGATTCCATCCCCGCAGCTACTGGCGCGGCCCGGCCTGGCCGGTCGTCAACTGGCTCTTGTGGTGGTCGTTGCGGCGTGACGGTGAAGTGGAGCGAGCAGAGCGCGTCCGTCGGGAATCGCTGGCGCAGATCGCCGACGGCGGGTTCGGGGAGTACTTCGACCCTTTTACCGGACGCCCGCTCGGCTCCAGCCATCAGTCTTGGACCGCCGCCGTTGCCCTGGATTGGCTAGCGAACACCTCGGATCTCGCGGCGAGCGAAGCCGCTTGACCCTTGCTCCCTAGAACGGAATGTCTTCGAAGTCACTTTCATTGATGTCCACGTCCTCGCGCTGGCCGCCGCGCCGGCCGCCGCCGCTTCGGGCACCGGCGCCGTTGCCGCCGCCCTCGCCGCCCTCGCCCCGGCCTCCGAGGAACTGGACGTTGTCCGCGGTGATGTCCACCTTGCTGCGCTTGGAGCCGTCCTGGGCCTCCCAGGTACGGTACTGGAGGCGACCTTCGACGAGGATCGGGTCGCCTTTCTTCTTGTAGTTGGCGATGGTCTCGCCGAGCTCGCGCCAGGCCGAGACGTCAAAGAAGTCGACCTCTTCGTTCTTGGAGCGGACCCTGTTGACGGCGATGCCAAAGTCGCAGACCGGGATGCCACCCTGCGTGAAGCGTAGCTCCGGGTCCCTCGTCAGGTTACCCGCCACTATGACCCTGTTGAAGCTGACCACGGTTCCGTCCTCCTGTCGTCGGTGTTGCCTGGTAACTCTACAGGAACATGCTCGGTTCTCAAGCGCGATGGCTTTAGCCGAAAGGTTCGAGGCTAAAGACCCCAGGGCCGGGAAATCGGGAGCCGCTCGCGCCAACCACCCTGAAGCCTGAAGCCTCCGATTCAGGGCTTCGTTACGGCCACCTCCACCTCCCCGTCTTTTATGGTGACGATCACATCCCCGTCCTCGTCGTTGCGGAACACCCTGGCGCCCGCCCTCCGGAGCCTCTCCAGGGTCTCGGGGGTAGGGTGGCCGTAGGAGTTGTCCGCCCCTACCTGGATCACGGCTATCTCAGGCCGGAACCGCCCGAGAAAGAGCGGCGTCGACGACGTGTTGGACCCGTGATGGGTAACCTTCAGGATCGTAAGAGGACCCGTATACGAACCACTCGCCATATACTCTTCGCTCTTGGCCTCCGCGTCGCCGGCGAGCAGGACGCGGGCCGTGCCGTAGGTGAGAAGGATGCCGACGGAGTTGTCGTTGGTCTCGGAGAAGAGACCGCCCTCGGCGTCCGTCGGCGGGGCGATCACGTCCGCCTGAACGCCGCCCCAGTCCATGAGCATCCCGGCCCGCACGACCTCCACCTCAGAGCCCTCCTCGCGGGCGGCGCGCAAGAAAGTGTTGTAGGTAAGGGTGCCCTTCGGGTCGCCGGACAGGTAGATGGTCGCGACCGGGAACGCGTCGAAGACGTCGAGAAAGCCGCCGATGTGGTCGGCGTCGGGGTTGCTGACGACGATACCGTCGAGGTCGCGCACGCCCCGGTCGCGCAGGAAGTCCACGATGTTCGGGCCCTCCTCGGACCTGCCCGCGTCGATCAGGTAGCTCTCCCCCCCGGCCTGCGCGAGCACGCTGTCGCCCTGCCCGACGTCTATAAAGCTAATGGAGAGGGAGCCCGAGGGCGGCGGGTCCACCCCGCCGAGCGCCCCTCCTTCGGGCGAGAGGCCGCAGGAGGACGCGAGGAGGATGAGAACCAGCAGGAGTAGCGCGAGGGGCTCCCCACGAGGCCCTCCTGCGCTGGTGCTTGTCGCCCCTCTCGCAAAACGAGACGGTTGCCCCACCATACCCCCTGACTCGGCCATACCCCATTCTCGACCCCCCCCGTCGGGGGCTTTATAGCGGGATGCCGGCAGAAACGGGGCGGAGAACAGTGTGAAGCACAACGAGGCGGGCGTTGCGACGACCCGGCCGCTTGCGCCGTGGCCGCAGCGCTCCCGTAGGGTCTCTCTGGGATGCTGGCATGCCGAACTGAGGCTGCCGTACCTCATCCGGCCGAAGCCTCATCCGGCCGAGAGGTTCGTAGCTGTCTCCATTATCGTGGAGGGACTACCGCCCTGAAATCTCTCTGCCAAGAAGGTTGCCGCCAATTATTGGCCGAGGTGGCGAACGGCCGGGCAAACGCAATATAATGTGGGCAGGGGTAGCGAGTAGAGGATGGGCGTGATGGACACCAGATCACTGCTGCAACACTTAGTCGCAACTGGGGCACTAGTCTTGGCGCTGTTCCTGCTAATGCTTTCGGGCAATGCCGGTCCCGCACAGGCCAATTGCGGATCAAGGGACTTCGTGCCCCGCCAGGTCATCGTCAAGTTGAACCCGGCCCTCGGATCCACGGTCGCGCAGATCAACGCCACCTACGACTCGACCACCCTCGAGCCGTTCCCAGGCAGCACGGACGTCTACCTGCTCGGCCTATCGACCGGCTCGGGAGTCAAGGAGACGGTGAGCCAGATGGCAGACGACCCGCGCCTGCTCTACGCCGAGCCCAACTTCTTCTCCCACCCGCCCGAGGGGGATGCCCGGCACAGGGCTTGGGGCGCCAGCGAAGTAGCGCCGACTTCCGAAGAGTACGCGGCCCAGGCGCTCGGCCTCGTGGGCGCGCACGCCATCAGCCGGGGCGAGGGCAGCACGGTGGCCGTCCTCGATACCGGTGCGCAGCTCGGCCACCCGGAGCTGGAGGCCAACTTCGAGGGGGTCAGGCGCTACGACTTCGTGGACGAGGACAAAACCCCCTCGGACCGCCCCGTCGGCAGCGACGCGGACTGCGACGGAGACGAAGACGAGATGGTGGGCCACGGCACGCACGTGGCGGGGATAGTGGACATCGCCGCCCCCGCGGCGAAGCTCATGCCGCTCAGGGTGCTGAACACCGAAGGCTACGGCGACGACTTCACGATAGCCAAGGCGGTCTCCTTCGCCACGCGCAACGGCGCGGACGTGATCAACCTCTCCCTCGGCTCCCCGAACCGGTCGAAGCTGCTAAAGGGGGTCATCGAAAGCGCCACGGCAGACGGCGTCCTGGTCGCCGCGGCGGCGGGCAACTCGAACAGCTCCGTGCCGCATTACCCGGCCGCCGGAAACGGCGTTGCGGCCTCCGCGGACGGGCTCGTGGCCGTGACCTCGGTAGGCAAGCACGCGTCGAAGTCCGACTTCGCCAACTACGGAGGTTGGGTGGACATCGCCGCGCCGGGCGAGGGCATCCGCAGCGCCTTCCCTGCCAGCGCGTACGCCAACTGGAGCGGCACCTCGATGGCGACGCCGTTCGTCTCCGGCCAGGCGGCACTCATCCACGCGGTCCATGGCTCCTTGCACCCCGCGGGTGTGGAAAAGCAGATGCGCTGCAGCGCCGGATCTCTCGTCGTGACAGACCCGGTTTACGCTGCCATGCTGGGCGCGGGCCACGCCAACGCGGGCGCGAGCCTCGCCCCGGGCGCCTGCACCTAGGCCCGTGTACGGTTCTGTCGGATCCTCAGCGAGCGGGTGCGATCTGGGGGGTTCGCACTTCACGCACGGAAAAGATACAGACCGCTATTAGGTTGGACCGCGAGCTCATCTTGGACTGTCGCAGCGGCGATGTCGGCGCGTGGCGAAGCCTGCTGGACAGATACGAAGGGCTCGTTTTCTCCGTGCCGCGAAGGTACGGGCTCTCCCGGGAAGACGCCGCCGACATCACGCAGCTCACCTTCACCATATTCTTCCAGAGCTTGGATGCTTTGCCGGAGAACAGCACCCTTGGCGCGTGGCTGACCACCGTAGCCCGCCGCCACACCTGGCGCCTGCTCGACCGAAAGCGTCGCGAGGAAGCCGGCCGGTACGAAATTTCGAGCGAGAGCACATCGGTGTTGGCAAACACCGCTACCGAGGACACGGAGCGTTGGGAACTGGCCGAGTGGTTGGACCACGGTCTCTCCCTCGTTGGCAAGCGATGCCAGGATCTTCTACTCGCCCTCTACCTGGATCCGAAGCAGCCGTCGTACGCCGAGGTTGCTGACCGCCTGGGTATGGCCGTGGGCAGCGTGGGGCCCACCCGGATCCGCTGCCTGAAGCGTCTGAGGCAGGTCTTGGGTGATTAGCAGCGGTGGCAAGAACCGCGGCATGCTCGTCCGCGCCGGCGCAGGATCCTTCGTCCCCGTACGGATTGGTGTACTTTTGCGTGCGCCGGTAGGCATTCAAAAAGTAGGAGAACGTCAAGCGCTTTGGAGGCAGCCATCTGATGCCCGGCCCTAGAAAGAGGATAGCCTTCTCCCAACTCGTCGGCTGGGCCGAAGGCCGTATGCCGGAGGAAGAAGCTCGGGCTTTCGAGGAGCAGGTGGCGGACGCCGACGCTGCTACGCTCGCCGACATCGACTGGCTGCGAAAGTTCGTCAGGTCCACGGAGGGTGACGTCCTTGAATCGCCGCCGCCAGAGGTGAGGAACGCGTTGATTGCTCGCTTCGAAGCGCACGCGGAGGGTCGGCCGACGCCAGGCCTCCTGAAACGCCTCGTCGCGACGCTGACGTTCGACGGTGGCCTGCGTCCGGCGGTGGGGGTAAGGTCGGCGGGCGCGCATGGGGCACGCAGGCAACTCGTCTACTCCGCGGACGTCCTGGACGTGGTTCTGAACTTCCTGCCACGCGCCCGCGACAAGAAGTTCGACCTCAACGGCCAGGTCTTGGCCCAAGAAGACGACGTGGAGCTTGGATCCTTCAGCGTCCAACTGTTGCGGAGTGCGGCCGAGCTGGCCATAACCGCAACCGACGGCCTGGGCAGTTTCGCCATCGAGTCCATACCGCCGGGGGTGTACGAGCTCATTCTCAGCACCGACCGGCTCGAGGTTTCGATCACGCCCGTCGAACTGAACGTTTAGGGCGTGACTTCGGTCTCCGACCATGTCACAGCGGAATTCGTCGAGGGGCTGCTCGCCCTTCCGACGTTGGAGCAACGATCGGCGTTCTTGCGCGCCGGGGGCCTGCTCGACGCCGGGGGCTTGGAGAGGTTGCTCGACTTCGCCGACCGGTTGGTGTACAGCCATCCGGGCAAGGCACGCCGGCTAGCCGAACTCTGCGCAGACCTGGCGGACCGGGCCGCCGCACCCACAGCCGTGCCGCGTGCGTCTTACATTCGCGCCCAGGTATACGCGGTGAACGGCGAACTCGATGCCGCGCTACGTATGGCCGAAGCCGCCCACGCCGGGTACGTTGCCTGCGGCCAGAACCTGGAGGCGTTGCGCACCCATGTCGGCAGGATGTCCGTGCTGCTCGAGTTGGGGCTCTATCGGGAGGCACTCGACGCCGGGCAGGTCGTCCTCGACGCCCTGAACGGCGGGGGCGAGCTCGATATTACACCTACGCGGCGGCAGTCCGACCTGCTCACCGCGCTCGTGCACCAGAACCGCGGCGGTTGCTACGAGTACATGGGCCTCTACGAAGAAGCGCTCGTGGCGTACACCGCCGCGGAAGAGCGCTACCGGGTCCTCGGCATGACCGAACGCCTCGGCGAGATCCTCGACAATCGGGGCGCCATCCTCTTGCTCCTCGGTCGGGGTAGGGAAGCCCTCGAAGCCCACGAGGCGGCTGAAGCCATCTTTGCCGCCGCCGGGCTCACCCTGTCTCAGGCCAAAGCTCTCAGCAACGTCGGGGACGCGAACCGGCAGCTGGCAGACTACAGGCGCAGCCTCGACGCGTTCGAGCGGGCGCGTCGCCTCTACGACTCCATCGGGGCGCTCGCGGACCAGGGTTTGCTCTTGATCGACACTGCTGGCGCTTACCTGGAGCTCAACCTGTACCCCGAGGCGCTGGCGGCCTACCAGAGAGCCCATGCCCTGCTACGCGGCACCGGGATGGTCCACGACCGTGCGCGCGCGCTGTGGGGCATGGGCTCGGCGTTGATCGCCCGCTCGGAGTTAGAAGAAGCCGATACCGTGCTGGCCGAAGCCGTGGATCTTTTCGCGGCGGCCGACAACGCGCCGTTGCTCTCGGGGGTGATGCTCGAACAGGCTGCTGTGCAGGAGGCGCGCGGAGATCGCGGGGCGGCCGTGGCCACCACGAGGGGAGCGCTAGAGCTGGTCTCCGGAAAAGACTGGTCGGTGCAACGCGTCTACGCGCTTCTGCGTCTCGCCGACTTGCTGCTTCCGGACGCTGCCGAAGCAGAGGCGCCCCTTTTGGAGGCACGTCGGCTGGCCCAGCGCCTGGCGCTGCCGCACCTGCGCTACCGGCTAAACGAGCGACTCGGCAGCTTGCGACGGCTGCAAGGTCGCGACGAGGAGGCGCAGGTGCTGCTCGAGGCGGCGGTGGACGAGATCGAGCGCTTGCGGAGCACCGTCACCCACGAAACGATGCGCGCCTCCTTCCTGCGGGACAAGGTCACCGCCTACGAGGAGCTGTTGAAGCTGCATCTTGCGAGGGGAGCCGAAGAGGGCCCGCGCAACGCCTTTGCCATCGCCGAACGTGCCAAGTCCCGCGCCTTGGTGGACCTGCTCACCGGCGACGCAAAGGAAGCGGTATCCACAGACAATCGGGTAGAAGCGCGGATCCGCGACTTGCGGTCGGACCTGAACGTGACTTACGCCCAAATGCTTGGCGGCACCGACGACGATGGGCTCGGGACGCCCCCCCCAGACCTGCGCGGGCGCGCCGTCGAACTCGAAAGGGAGATCAGCCAGCTGCGCTTGCGCGAGGCTGCGACCTCGGACCTGTTCGCGCCCCCGGTGGCGTCGGACAACCTGGAGCCTCCCCCGCCCGACGTGACGTTGCTAGCCTATCACCTGGTAGGTGATGAGGTCGTGATGTTTCTTCGGGGGCGAGGCGGCCTCCGGGTCGTGCGGAACCCCGGCTCGGCGGCGACGGTCGCGCGCCTTGTGCGGGAGCTCGACGTGCAGTGGGACACGTTGGGCGCGGGCAGGGAGCTAGCGGAGCGGCACATGACGTTGCTCCAGCGGTTGACGCGACGCGTGCTGACCGCGCTGTACAGGGAGTTGATAGAACCGCTCGCGCCGCTCCTCGACGAAGCCGCAAGCCCGGCCTCCGACGGAACCGGAGCGTCGCGCAAACTCGTCATCGTGCCCCACGGTCTGCTGCACCGGGTACCGTTCCACGCCCTGTTCGACGGCGGGCAGTACTTGCTGGAGCGGTTCGAGATCTCTTACGCCCCCAGTGCGAAGGTCTACTCGTTGTGCCAGGAGCGCATCCCACGAGGGTTCGACAAGGCCCTTGTGCTGGGCGTTGCCGACCCCTCGATACCGGCCGTGGCGGAGGAGGCGCGGGGCGTCGTCAGGCACCTCCCTGCCGCCGAGTTGCTGATCGACCAGCAGGCTTCCGTGGAGGCGCTGCGTCTGAAGGCGCCGGGATGCGGCGTCTTGCATCTGGCCTGTCATGGTATGTTCCGGCTGGACAATCCCATGTTCTCGGCATTGAAGCTGCACGACGGCTGGCTGGCGGCCAACGAGGTGATGCGGCTTGACCTTACGGGCGCCCTCGTCACCTTGAGCGCCTGCGAGTCGGGGCGCAACGAGATCTTCGCTGGCGACGAGCTCATGGGCCTGACCCGGGCGTTTCTCGGGGCCGGGGCTACGACGCTCGTGGCCAGCTTGTGGCTCGTGCAAGACGAGACGACGACGGAGCTGATGGAGTTATGGTACGAACAGCTACGCAAGGGCGTCGGTCGGGCGGCGGCTCTGCGCAATGCCCAGCTTGCGCTGAAGGAGAACTGGCCTCACCCTTACTATTGGGCACCCTTCGTGCTTATCGGCCGCCGGTGACGCCCACGCGTTTTGGGTGCCGATCCGGCAAACATCCAGGCATTGTTCCAGACGCTGGCAACGACAGCTTCTGGGACCGGCCACAACCCCAATACTCCAATCGCGCGTCGCCCGGGCACGTCCGCCATGCGCCGGCGATGTGTTGCTCGACGCTCCGCAGATCCAACCCCACCCCGAGGCATACGGAAGGTCTTGACCTTCCGAGTGCGGCGCCCCGGCGAGCGGAGCGAGGTACCGGGGATGACGTGATCCCGCGTTTTGTGACCTGATAGTTGTCTAGCGGGGAGGACATTCGCCTTGGCGGCTGTCCGTCCGCATCAGCTCCTCAACCTCGTCGACGATCGCAAGCAGGGTCTCCAGCGCAGGGTTTACCGACTCCGAGTAGCGCCCGCCGACGCAGATCTTGCTCGGGCGGGTGGAGTGGATGGAGAGCTCGACCCAGGCGATCTTGCCACCCGGGTCCACGGTGTTGGGCTGACTGCAGATGACCAAATGCGGGTCGAAGCGCTTCACCTCGTCCCCGAGCCGGTCCAGCGTAGCGGACTCCACCTTGGCGTGCGGGCGCAGTATCCGAACGGAGGCTACCATCACTCCCTGGTAAGCCTGGTACTCGGGCTCAAAGGCGACTAGGATACGCACCTCGACCCCGTCTCATCTCTCTAACCCGGCCCCTCTGTTTTCCCGCTAGCCTCTTTTCATACTAGCACCTCGCAGTACCAAAATGATATGCCGAACGGCCTATATATCACTATCGAGGAGAAGGGGTGGTCAACCAGAGCGTAACTGTTCCACCGCGTCGATGATCTGCTCGACGGAGGCCCTCTTGGCGAGCACCTGGTCCGCCCCTATCTCCATGGCCTGAGTCTGCTTTGCCAGGTTTCGGTCGGCGGTAAGCGCCAATACGGGGACACCGGGCCCAATCCTGCGCAGATGCTCGATCAACTCGCTTCCGTCCCCGTCCGGCAGGCTGAGGCTGATGATGGCCAGGTCGGCCATGCTCTTCGGGTCGCTCAAGAGGCGGTGTCCCTCGGCTAGCGACCCGGCCTTGACAATCTCCAAGCCTAATCGCCACTCGAGCAACATCGCAAGACCATCCCGGAACAGGGCGTGGTCTTCAATCAGAAGCACCCGCTTCACCAGCGCAGCATCCTCATACACTGAACCGTTACGCTGCCAATGCCTCTCATGTTCGTGGCTCACCGTATCGGTTGCTTTCCTTGCCCTCGCTGTACGCCCGCACTTGGTATATGCGCGCGAGCGATAGGAAAGATACAGTGCCGCAAGTCTTCGGAGAGTAAAACGACTCTATCCCCCTCTCCTCCGGGCGCGGCTTGGCTTCTGGTGTGGTCGTGCCGTCCGGCATGTACAGTCGCCCAACACCGAGATCCTGTTTGGATCGGAGCCCACGGGAGAACAGGCGCTGAACAAACCCCTCTCCCGCCCGAGGTGCCCCTACATCTTCCGGAGCGACCCATCTGGCGAACCATCGCTTTTGCGCCACACGCCGACGGTACGCACCCTTAGAGACGCCTGGGTCAAAGAGTGAAGACGCTAGGGCGAACGCTCGTTACGCGTGTGTGGATCTCATGCACGGACCATTACAGCGTATTGCACTGTTGTTGGTCCGCGTGACGCAGGCTCCCTTGCTCTGCACAGGTCCCGTACAAGAACGCCTCGACGCCACGACACCCCCACCGGACCAACAGCCGCGACATCCGCTGGAGTAATCCGCGGCGCCCCTGCGGACGAAGCCGGTAGTCCACACTTCATCCCTACCAAACCCCGCGTGTTCGCCCCGACCCCTTCTCGCTTCAACCTCAAGGGGGTTCATACGCCAGAACCTCAGCTCTCCCCCCGGCCTGCACGAGCACGCCGTCGCCCCGCCCGGCGTCTATAAAGCTTACCGAGAGGGAGCCCGAGGGCGGCGGGTCCACCCCGCCAGAAGAGACCGGCAGCGCGGGAACCCGGCAGGCCGCCAGCGGCAGGACCAAGAAGAGCACGAAGGCGGCGAGCAGGCGCCCAGGCGGGGACCAAAAAACGGCGCGGCGACGACGTTCCTTCTGTTCCCGGGAGCGTTCCGCTCGCGGCGGCCTCCCCGCCTCGCCCGGCATCGGGCCGACCTTCGTCCTACTGCGGGGTCCCCTCCGGCCGAACGCAGGGGTCTCGAACGAAACGCTTGCTACTCGCGGCCCTCGGGGGTGAGGCGGTCTATCCACTCGTCGGCCTCGGCGCGGGTGAGATCCGTGAGCGGTTTGCCGACGCGGCTTTCCAGACGCTCCACACCGCCGTCGCCGGCCCACTCGACGGCCAAAGTTCTGAGCAGGTCAACCTGGCTCTTGCGCGCCTTCGCCCCCGCCCTGCTCCCGCCCTTGCGGGCCGCCGGGGCGGGCTCTTCGGCCTGGCCGTTCGGGCTGCCGGTAGGCTCGTCCGGCTCCGCGGGGGGCTCCGGCGCCGCGTTGCGGCGCTGGCCCTGGCGTTCGTCCTGGCGCTGGTCCTGGCCCTGTCGGGCGTTCCCGCCGCGGATGGGCGTGGGCCTGGCCCCGGCCCTGGCCCCATCGGATCCGCGCGACTGCCTGCCGTAACCGGATCCCGCCGGTGGGGCGTCGTCGCCTTCGGAAAGCTCTTCGAGGGCCGTGGCGCCGACGTTGACCGCGTCGCGCAAGGCCCTGGCCTTGGCGCGGGTCTCGGCCATCCGGATGATGTGGGGGGCTATGTTGCGTCCGACGTTGTCCGGGGAGGCGTCGCCTATGCCGGAGAACTTCCTCCCGTCCTCCATCTCGCAGACGGCCTTCACGATCGCGACGTTGCCGTTCTCGGAATCGGGTACCTGCAAGAGCTCCGTGTCTATGCCGCGCAGGCCCTGGGTGTGGGCCTCGTCCAGGAGGCCCTGAAAAAGGACGTACTGTTTACCTTGCCTAGTGATCATGAACTCGTCTCTCACAGGCCGCGCCTCACTTCGGCCTCGCGGTAGTCCTCGCCTTCAAGGCTTATCCAGTCGCACATCGAGATGATCCTGCTGGCCGTCCTCTCGCCCAGCTGGGCGGCGAGGTCCTTGGGCCCCGTGTTGGAGGTGAAGATGGTCGGCAGCTCCTCCCTGTAGCGGTGGTTGACGATCACGAAGATGCGCTCCCTGACCCAGTCGTTGGCCCGCTCGGCGCCGAGGTCGTCGAGCAGCAGCAGGTCGGCGTTCTTGACGGAGTCCATCCACTCGTCGATGTCCCGCCCGGGGTTGTTGTACGTCCCGCGCATGTTGTCCAATAGCTCCGGCACCGTGACGAAGAGCGAGGGCACCCGCTTGCGCGTCATGAGCTCGTTCATCACGGCGACCGCGAGGTGCGTCTTCCCCGTTCCAACGTCTCCGACAAAGTACAGGCCGTGCCCGGTCCTCCGGTTCTCTTCCCAGTCCTTGAGGTATTCCTGGACCTTCTCCATGGCCCTCGCGGCGGCCGGGCTGACGTAGGGCTTGAAGGAGGTGAGGGTGTAGCCCTTCATGCGTTTGCTGAGTCCGCTCCTCTCCTTGAGGGCGCCTACCCTCGCGTTGCGGCGCATAAGCTCCCACTCGCGCGTGTCGTTCTTCGCCTCGCACTCGGGGGTGCAGGGGTGGTAGTACCACTCGCCGCCCCTGCCGTACTTCTTCTGGAGGGCGGGGGGGAACTCCACCCACTCGGCGGTCAGTTCCCGGCCGCAGTGGGGGCAGATCTGGTCGTCAAGGCGCAGTACCTCCGCGGGCTTAACCCTCTTCCCCGAAGAGCCACTCGTACCCTTCCCGGCGCCTGGCAGCAGATTGTCTATCCTCTCCACCCCTCACCCCCCCTACAGCTCCACTCCCCCGGATCTTCAACGCCCCACCTTTTACGGCCCCGCTCTCCTGCACGAGCCTGAGCTTGCGGTCCTGCTCGAAGCGCTCGACGTCCTCGACGGTTTTGACGCCCCGCTCGACCCAACGCTCCAGGATGCTCCTGACGTAGCCGACGCGCCTCGCATCGCGCTCGCTGGCGATCCTGAGCGCCTCGCGCACCGCGTCCGGTGTGAGCCCGTCCCGCCCGCAGTACCCGTTCAAAAACTCCAGGATGTGCGGCGCCGGCAGCGTCCCCATGAACCGGAAGTAGTCGTCCGCCGAGACCCCCTCGGGCTCGGCCCGGATCACCTGCACGTCACGCACCGGAACCGCAACCTTCTCCCGTACGACCTCGCGGGGGCTCTCCTCCCTGACGGTCTCTGTGGCGGCGGCCCCGGCGGGCGGGTGCTCGGCGACCTCGAGCCACCCCTCCCGCTCAAAGACGAACCCGGCCCCGACCAGAACCCCGAAGGCCGCCTCCACGCCCTCAGGCGTCGAGCGGAGTAACTCGGCCAGCTCCTCTACCTCGACGTCGTCGTGCCCGACGTCCGGCAGGATGCGCAGCAGCTCGTAGAGGGC
>CADCUT010000066.1 GCA_902805975.1 uncultured Rubrobacteraceae bacterium
GGAAGCGGAGGAGGAGGGATTCGAACCCTCGATACCCCGTTAGAGAGGTATAACACCTTAGCAGGGTGCCGCCTTCAACCACTCGGCCACTCCTCCGAACGGCGCAAGTATACCAAAGACCTCTGCCGCGTTCGACGGCTACTTGCCGGCGTCCTGGATTTCCTCGATCGCCTCCTCGTCCAGGATGTCGGGCTTGGCGTTGGCGGGCTCGGCGTCCAGGATGTGCTCGCCGGAGATCTCCTCTTTCATCCTTACGAGCGTGGCGTTGAGGGTCGCGCCGAAGAGGATGGTGAGGGAGGAGATGTAGAGGTAGAGCAGCAGGATGATGACCGTGCCGATGGAGCCGTAGGTCTTGTTGTAGGAGTTGAAGTCGCTGCTGAGGTAAAGGTTGAAGGCCAGGCTCGAGAGCACCCAGAGGACGATGCCCACGAACCCGCCCGGCGTGATCCAGCGAAACGGCTGCCCGACGTCGGGGGCGAAGTAGAAGAGCAGGGCGACCGTCGCGACCATGAACAGCAGCGCCGCCGGCCACCGCACGATCTCCCAGACGAATATGAACTCGTCGTCGAGCGTGAAGACCTCGGCTATAGCCTCGCCGATGGAGGGGCCGGCGATCAGGAGCAGGGCGCCGCCGAGAACGAGCACCGAGATCCCGAGCGTCATCAGGATGGCGATGCCCTTGACCTTCCAGAACGGCCGCGTCTCCTGCACGTCGTAGGCGCGGTTGAGGGCGTTTATGAGGGCGGAGAAGGCGCCCGAGGCGGCCCAGATCGTGCCGAGGATGCCCACCGAGAGCAGGCCCGGCGCCGTGTCCTCGTTGCGCAAGGTCCGCTCGGTGTAGGTCTCGATGAGCTCGAAGACCTGCGCCGGCATTACCCTTCTCAGGTAGTCGAAGAGCTCGTTGACGAACTGCGGGCTGGAGCTGCCGAAGGCGTCAAGGACGGCGACGAGGAAGAGGATGAAGGGGAAGATCGCCAGGATCAGGTAGTAGGCGAGCTGCGCGGCCAGCCCGAGCGCGTCGTCCCGCACGAACTCCTGGATGGTCGCCTTGAGCGTCTGGAACCGCACGAGGTCCCGCAGGTCGCCGAAAAAGTTCTTGAGCGACCCCTTCGCGGGCCGCCGCGCGACCGCCCTCAGCTCCTCCGGTGGCATGTCCGGTTCCATCGGGGCCCCACCACCCTTCCTCTCAATAACCCTATATTAACGCTTTCGCCGGTCGTCCGGCATCGTGGGGCGCGGATCGGAGCCCGCGGATAATCCGGCGGGATCGGCCGGTCGTATAAACCCTTGGATGAAGAAGAGAAGACACGAGAGCGGTTATTCTTGCCCGGCCGGGTTCCGGTACGCCCGGCCCGGCCGGGCTATCATCTGTACGGAGCGTGGGACCCTGTTATCCCACCCCGCCCGCGGACGGAGGGTTCCAGATGTCCGGAGTGGAAGACGAGATCCTGGTGCGGCGCGTGGCGGCGGGGGACGAGCGGGCCATGGGCGGCCTCTACGACCGCTACGCGGGCCTCGTCTACGGCACCGGGGTCAGCTACCTCGGGGACAGGGGGCAGGCAGAAGACCTGGTGCAGGACGTCTTCGTGTCCGTGTGGCGATACGCGGGGCGCTTCGACCCCTCGCGGGCCCGTTTCTCTACCTGGATCTACCGCATAACCCGCAACCGGGCGACAGACCTGATCCGACGCCGCAAGGCCCGCGTGCGGACGGTTGGCATGGACCTGCCGCCGGAGCCCGAGGACCCGGACCCGTCTGGCTCCCTCTCCCGCGGCTTCGACGTCGCCGCCGCGCTCGCGCGACTCTCCCCGACCCACAGGGAGGTGCTCGTCCTCTCGTACTTCGAGGGCCTCTCCCAGAGGGAGATCTCCACCCGCACCGGCACGCCGCTCGGCACGGTCAAGAGCCGCACCACCGCCGCGATGCGCGCCCTGCGCGAGGCGATGTCGCCGGACCAGGACGAATGGTGAACCCGTGAGCGAGCACCCCGAGACGCAGAACCTCCTCGGCCCGTTCGTCATGGGCGACCTCGACCCGGCCGAAGAGCGCGCGGTCGAAGAGCACCTCGAAAACTGCGCCTCCTGCCGGCGAGAGGCCGAATGCTTGCGGCTCGCCCACGAACGCCTGGTCGAGTTCGCCGCCTCATCGGAGGCTCCACCCTCGCACCTCAAAGACCGCGCCGTCTCCGGCCTGCCGCGTCCCGCCCCCCGGCGCACCGTACCCCCCTGGGCCGGCGCCGCCGCTGCCGTGCTGCTCCTGGCGCTCGGCCTGGCGTACGGCCCCTCGCTCCTCGGGAGCCGGGAGGTCGCGGCCGCCACCCTGGAGCCGATGGGCGGGGCGCCCGACGCCGGCGCAGAGGTGAACGTTCGGGGCGCCGGCGAGAACCTGGAGGTCAGCGTGGACGCCTGGGGCCTCCCGAAGTGCGAGCGCGAGGAGTACTACGAGCTCTGGTTTGTCGAAGAGAACGGCGAGCACGTCAGCGCCGGCAGCTTCACCGTCGATGAGAGCGGCGACGCGGAGCTGGACCTGACCGCCCCCCAGTTCGCCACCTCCTACCAGCGTATAGGTGTCACCATGGAGAGGGACAAAGACCCGCGCCCGAGCGGCGTGATGATGATGGGCGGCGAACTGCGCGGGTCGTGACGGAGAGACGACGCCCGCCGGGTAGACTCGCGGGAGAGCCTGCAGGACGACATCAGGAGGTAGAGGGATGGCGAGGCCGGTAATCTTCAGCACGTCAACGTGCTCGTGGTGCCGCCGGGCGAAGCGTTATCTCAGAGAACAGCGTGTGCCGGTACGGGGGATGCCGCGACGCGGCACGAGAAGAGGGCCGGGGGGGTAATCCCGGCCCTCGACGTTTCGTTCTGAAGGGCTAGCGCCTTAGGAGTTGGCCCTTATCTTGCGGTCGATCTGCCCCACGAGGGTCTGGCGGTTCTTGTTGCTCTTCTCGAACTCGCGCACCTTCTTGAGCTGGTCGTCGGAAAGACCGTCTATCCTCTTTGAGATCTCGTCCACGCTCAGCGCGTCGTAGTCGGTGGTCCCAAGGGCACCGAAGACTGCGGTCCTCAGCTCGGCCTCGTGGGCGGCCTTCTCGGCCTCGCGGGTGGCCCTCTCGGTCTCGCGGAGAACGTCCTCGGTCCGCTCGGTGGCCTCCTCGACTACCTTGAGGCCCTGGTTGGTGGTCTCCTCGGCGACCCTAAGACCCTGCCGGGTGGTTTCCTCGGCGACCCTCAGGCCCTGGCGAGTTACCTGCTCGGTAACCTCCAGACCCTGCTTGGTGGCCTCCTGGAAGGCCCTCGTGGCCTGCCGGGCGTAGGCGAGGGGCGAGAAGAAGTCCGTGTAGGCCCCCACCCAGCCGCGGGTGAGCGAACGGAAGCTCTCCTGCTGCTTGTTCATAGCCCGCGCGAAGGCCTCTGCGGTGCGGGCGTTGTGCTCGGCCTGCTCGCGCACGACATCCACGGCGTCCCCCGTCCAGGACTGGACGAACTCGGCGTTCTTCTGCTGGCGCTGGAGAAGCTTGACGCCGGTAGCGAAGAACTCCTGTGCGGCCCTGGCGTTGTCCTCCTGGAGCTTCACGAACTCGAGGCCGCCCTCGGCGAGCCCCATGCTCCGACGCTGGGCGCTTGCAAAGTTCTCGGCAAGGGCCTCGAAGGAGGCGCGCTGGGCCTCGGCCATCTCGCGGGCCGTGCGGGCCGTCTTATCGATGTTCTTGGCGGTGGCTTCCACGGTGTACCTCCGTGATAGTTTGTAAGTGCTTGCTACTATATTCTTATCACACATATGTCCGGTGTCAAACCTCGCGACCCCGGCCCGCGTAACCGGGCGCCGAGAAGGGTACCGAAGGCCCGTAAAGGCACAAAGCACGGGAGGCAAAGCCAAGTGGACGACCAACAGCGGCAGATAAACAGGGCGGCCCAGGAGTTCACCGAAGCCCTGGTGGCGGCGTACAGGACGGCGTCCGACAACACCGCGGTGGCCCAGCAGCTGGGTGCTCAACAGCTCGAGTACTTCTTCGATGCCGTGATGGGAAACCTCCGCGCCCAGGCCGGGGGCGCCTCGCAGATGGCGCGGCAGTTGGCCGGCCAGCAGCGGCTCGCGCAGCAGACCACCCGGGACCTCGCGCGGGTGTCCACGGACAACTACATGGACCTGCTCGACTCCGTGTTCGCCTTCTACCAGGGGAGAGCCTCGAGGACCCAGAGGCGCGCCGAGGAGGCCCAGAGGCGGATCGAGGAGGCCGAAACGCGGGCAGAGCAAGCCGAGGCACGGGCCGAGCAGGCAGAACGGGCCAGGAGCGAGGCCGAGAGCCAGGCCGAGGAGGCGAAGAGGAGCACCAGCGTGGCCAAGAGGCGGGCCACGGAAGCCGAAAAAACGGCCAGCGAAGCCGAAAGCCGGGCCGAGGAGGCCGAGAAACAGGCCGAGCAGGCCCAGGAACAAGCTCAGGAAACGGAGAGGAGACTTCAGGAGGCGGAGAGCCGCGCCGAGGAGGCCCAGGGAGAATCTCAGGAAACGCGTAGGAGCCTCCAAGAAGCCCAGAGCCGCGCCGAGGAGGCCGAGAGCCGCGCTGAGGAGGCCGAGAGGAGCGAAGCCGAGGGCCGGGGAGGCGCCGAAGAGGCCGACACGCAGGCCGACGCCTCAAGCCACCCGCTGGGCACATGGGTGCGGGCCTTGGAGGGAGGCCCAGGAGAAGGTAGGGTCGAGATCACCCCCGAAGATGACGAGGGCGCGGAGTCTGGCAGCCCGTCGCCTTCGTAAGACCACGTAACGACTGGGAGGCCAAGCCGGGCCACGCTACAGCGGCGACCACAACGTCTGGTGGGGGCGGTTCTGGGCGCCTACGCCAGCGCCACCTCCACACGAGGCTCCGGCCGCGCCTCCCCGAGCACGGCGGTGAAGGCCAGCCGGTTAGCGGAAGTGCAAGTATGTGAAGCGGTACTTCCGCGAGAAGGGGGTCTCGTTCAAAGAGATCAACATCGAGAGGGATCCCGCCGCCGCCCGCGACATCGTCAGAAAGACCGGGCAGAGTGGGGTGCCGGTCATCAAGATCGGGGGCGCCTGGATCGTCGGCTTCGACAGGGACCGTATCGACAGGGAGCTAGCCCGTAGGGAGTCTTGAGGTTCTAGGCACGAGGTTCGAGGGGTGCCGCACGTGACCCGGCCGCGACCACGCACCCCTAGGGCCTAGAACCTAGAACCTGAAACCTCCAACCTCCTTCCGCCGCTGTTTCGGCGGCGCTCTTCCGTATACTCCACTGCATGAGGCTCATAGTCGCGGAGAAGCCGTCGGTCGGGCGGGACATAGCGGGCGCCTTGGGCGGGGGACGCAAGGGGAAGGGCTCCGTCACGGGCGACGGTTGGACGGTCACGTGGGCGCTCGGTCACCTCGCGGAGCTCGCGCCGCCCGATGCCTACGGTGAGCAGTACAAGCGGTGGCGGCTCGAGACGCTGCCCATCCTGCCGGAGAGGTTCAAGGTGAGGGTGACGCCCAAGACCCGCGAGCAGTTCAACGTCGTCAAGGGGCTCATGAAGGACCCTTCGGTGACCGAGGTCGTCAACGCGTGCGACGCGGGGCGGGAGGGGGAGCTCATCTTCGCGTACCTCTACGGGCTCTCGGGGTGCCGCAAGCCTGTCCTCCGGCTCTGGATCTCCTCCCTCACCCACGAAGCGATAAGGTCGGGCTTTAACGCTTTGCGCGACGGGAGCCGCATGAAGCCCCTGGAAGACGCCGCCCGCAGCCGCGGCGAGGCGGACTGGGTCGTCGGCATGAACGCCACCCGCGCCTACTCCGTCCGCTTCGGGCGTCCCGGCAACGTCCTCTCCGTCGGCCGCGTCCAGACCCCTACCCTCAAGCTTCTCGTGGAGCGCGAGAGGCAGATAGAGGACTTCAAGCCGGAGAAGTTCTGGACCGTCCACGCCCGCTTCCGCCGCGACGGGAGCTCCTACGACGGCGTCTGGTTCAGGGGCAAGCAGAACCGCCTGGACAACCGGGAGGCCGCCGAGGAGATAGCGGAGAAGGTCCGGGGCGGGACGGGCGTCGTGAAGAAGGCGGATAAGAAGACCGCCACCGAGAAGCCGCCGCTCCTCTACGACCTGACGGAGCTCCAGCGCCACGCCAACTCCCGCTTCGGCTTTACCGCCGAGCGGACGTTGAAGGCTGCCCAGTCGCTCTACGAGGGCAAGAAGCTCATCACCTACCCGCGCACCTCGAGCCGCTACCTCTCGGCGGACATGGTCGGGGGCCTCAAGAAGCGCGTCGAGGCAGCCGGGGGCCTGCCGGAGCTCGCGCCCTTCGCCAGGGAGTTGCTGGAGCTTCCGAAGCTGCCGATCACACGCCGCATCGTGGACGACTCGAAGGTGACGGACCACCACGCCATCGTACCCACGAACAAGAGGCCCTCGGGGGACCTCTCCCCGGATGAGGCGAAGGTCTACGACCTGGTGGCGCGGCGCTTTCTGGCCGTGTTCTTCCCCGCGGCCCGCTTCGAGAACACGACCGTCGTCACGGAGGTCTCCAAGGAGACGTTCCTGAGCAAGGGCCGGGTCGTGCTCGAGGCCGGCTGGCGCGCGCTCTACCCCGGCGGCGTTGGTGGGAAGAAGGAGCAGGAGCCGCCCATCCTCCCCCCGATAGAGGCCGGGCAGGAGTGGCCCGTCGTCAAGACCGGCGTCAAGGAGGGGGAGACCAAGCCGCCGCCGCGCTACTCGGAGTCCGCCCTGCTGGGTGCTATGGAGACGGCCGGCAAGCTCGTCGAGGACGAGGAGCTGCGCCAGCAGATGAAGGACTCAGGGCTGGGCACCCCCGCCACGCGGGCCTCGACCATCGAGCGGCTCATAAGGGTCGGCTACGTCGAGCGCGAGAAGAAGTCCCTGGTACCCACGCAGAAGGGGCGGTCGCTCATCGCGCTCCTGGGCGACAGCCCGCTCGGATCGCCGGAGCTCACCGCCCGGTGGGAGGAGCGGCTGGCGAGGATGGAGCAGGGCGCCGAGAGACGACCGGACTTCATGTCCGACATAACCCGCTTTGCGACCTCGCTCGTGGACGAAGTGCGTGAGATGCAGGGCGAGAAGGTGGCGGCGCCCTCCCGCGGCGACCGGGAGCCGCTCGGAACGTGCCCGAAGTGCGGCTCACCCGTGGTCGAGACGAAGAAGTCCTACGGCTGCTCGGCCTGGAAGACGAACCGCTGCGATTTCGCGATCTGGAAGCAGGTCTCAGGCAAGCGCTTGAGCCAGTCCCAGGCAAAACAACTCCTGACGCAGCGTCGCACCCCCCAGCTAAAAGGCTTCAGGAGCAGGGCCGGCAAGCCGTACTCGGCCGCGCTCAAGCTCGACGAGGAGCACAAGGTCAGGCTCGACTTCGAGGACCGCTGATCCCGGCTCTCCGGGCCTCCCAGAGACGCGACTAGCCCAAACGGGCTAGATAAAGTTCGTGAATACTCGGTATGCGCCCCCTCTCGGCTGGCTCCATTATCCGTGTGTCGGAGACGAGAGTGGAGGGGGCATGACTTTGTACAGGTTGACGGCGGTGCTGGTGTTTTCCCTGATGCTGGTGTTGTCCGGTCTTGTTGGCATCGCGCCCTCGGGCTCGTTGAGATCCGCGGCCGCGGCCTCCGGTGTGGCGGTGAAGGTGCAGTGTGACGGCAACCCCGAGGTCACGCGGGTGACGAACAACCGGTCGAGCGCGGTCAAGATCAAGAACGTCGGCTCCGTCTACAAGCCGCGCAGCAACGAGCCGTTTCGGGTGGACCGAAGGCTCGCCGCGGGCAAGACGATAGCTTTCGAGACGGGCTACGACGCGAACAGCAACACCCTCACCCGGCAGTACATCTACAACAGCGACGTGGGCAACAAGGAAGGAACGGGGGTAAGGACCTCCGTCGGCTCTTTCGTGGATCGCTGCTAGCCGGGCCGGTTCGAGGGAACGTTTCGGGATAGGGGCGGTTCGCGAACCGCCCCTACAACCGTGGGGTTCGCGTCAGAGACCCAACAGGCCTTCCTTCGTGCTCACCCTGCCTTGCTCAACAACATCTGGTCGACCGCGCTCCTCGGGTTGTCGGTCGTTCCGATGTAGATGCTGTGGTTCTTGCCATTCTTGACGAACTTGAAGTACCAGTACGGCCCGCGGCGCGTACCCTTCTCCGTGTAACGGTACTCCGACTGGAGCCAGCCGCTACGGTAGTTGATGCGCTGCTCAACCTTGCTGGCCGGGTTCAGCTTGTCATCTATGTACATCTTGAGTTCCGTCAACTGGTCCCGGTCCAGCTGGTCTACCTGCGCGCGAAGCTCCATACGGGAGATCCCCTTCCTGACGTGTGCTGCACACAGTATACGTGTATCGAGCGGGCTGTCAAGAGGAGTTGGGGGCGAGCGTTGTCCTGCGCGCCGGGCAAACGCGGTGGTCCTCTTTGGCTGCTCGGTCGCCCGGCGGGACGTTCTGCGGAGATCGGGGTGTAGAAGCCTTAACGGTCGTCTTGGCCAGTTGCGCTACACTCTTGCGGGTATGAGAGTTATCGTTGTCGGGGCCGGTCTCGCCGGCCTCACGTGCGCAAAGGTGTTAAGAGAACGTGGTGCCGAGGTCTCCGTCTTCGAGGCGTCCGACGGCGTCGGCGGTCGCGTGCGCACGGACGAGAAGGAAGGTTTCCTGCTCGACCGGGGCTTCCAGGTCTACTTCACCTCGTACCCGGTCTCCAGGCGGCACCTGGACCACGACGCGCTCGACTTCCGCGTCTTTGACCCGGGAGCCATCGTGCACCGCGGGCCCGAGCGGAGCGTGCTCTCCGACCCGGTCAGGGACCCGAAGGCGCTGGTGCCGACCCTGCTCTCCGGGGACGCCACCTTCGCGGACAAGCTCCGCACGGTGGGCCTCGGGGCGAGGACGCTACCCGGGAGCGCGACGAGCGCGGGCCGGGAGAACGGCGGGGCCGACGTCTCGATACTCGAGTACCTGAGGTCTTCCGGGCTCTCGGAGCGGTACATCGACTCGTTCTACAGGCCTTTTTATGGTGGGATCACCCTCAACCGGGCGCTCACGACGAGCTCCCGCGTCCTGCGGTTCACGTTCAGGATGCTCGCCACGGGGAGGACCGTGGTGCCGGCGCTCGGGATGGGGGAGATCTCCAACCAGCTCGCCTCCCACCTGCCGGAGGGCGACGTCCACCTGAACACTGCCGTGCAGGCACTCTTGCGCGAGGATGGACGGGTGCGCGGTGTTGTGGCCGCAGGGCGGGAGCACGAGGCGGACGCCGTGGTCGTCGCCACGGACGCCCCGACGGCGGGCGACCTCACGGGGGAAGAGACCCCGAAGGACTCGGTGGGGGAGGTCTGCCTGTACTACGAGACGAGCGGGCTGGACGACGGGAGGAAGATCCTGCTCAACGCCGATGACGCGCCCTTCGTGAACAACGCCTCAGAGATGAGCAACGTCTCCGAGAAGTACGCCCCCGAAGGCTGCCACATCCTCTACGCCGTGACCCTTGCGGGGTTGGACCTGCCGGACGACGAGCTCCTGCGCCGGGGTGTGGAGGACATCAGCCGGTGGTACCCGGACGCCGAGTTCCGGCCGCTCGGGCTCCGCCGCATCCCTTACGGCCAGTTCGCCCAGCCGCCTGGCATCCACGAGGGTCTGCCGGACAACCGGACGGGGACGCCGGGGCTCTTGCTGGCGGGCGAGTACACGGAGGACTCCTCCATCAACGGCTCGATGCTCTCGGGAGAGAAGGCCGCGCTTGAGGTGCTCGGGTGAGCGGCGTCTACCACAGCGGCGTGCCGGCGCTGAAGATCGAGGGTCTCACGAAGACCTACAAGAACGGGTTCCAGGCGCTCGGCGGGGTCTCTTTAGAGGTCGGAGGCGGGAAGTTCTTCGGGCTGCTGGGTCCCAATGGGGCGGGGAAGACGACGCTCATCAACAGCGTGGTCAGCCTCGCGCGGCCGGACTCCGGTACGGTCGAGGTCTACGGGAAAGACGCCTTCACAGAGTTTCGGGAGGCGCGGCGCATGATCGGGGTCTCGCCCCAGGAGATCAACCTCGACAAGTTCCTGACCGTCGAGGAGGTCCTCGTCTTCCACGCCGGCTACTACGGCGTCCCGAAGAAGAAGGCCAAGGATAAGGCCGCCGAGCTCCTCGAACGCTTCGGCCTCGTCGAGAAGCGGGACCAGCGGACGAACACGCTCTCGGGCGGGATGAAGCGGCGCGTGATGTTCGCCCGCGCCCTCATGCACGACCCGAAGGTGCTGTTCCTGGACGAGCCGACCGCGGGCGTGGACGTCGAGCTCCGCTACAGCCTGTGGGGCTATGTAAGGGAGCTGAACCGCGGCGGTATGACCATCCTGCTCACGACGCACTACCTCGAGGAGGCCGAGGCGCTCTGCGAGGAGATAGCGCTCATAGACGGCGGCGAGATCGTCGCGCAGGGGACGAACGCCGGGTTGAAGGAGCGGTACGACGCGGCCAACGTCGAGGAGGTCTACATGAAGGTCATAGGCGATGCTTCTAACTGACCGGACCTTCAGGACGCTGCTCTCGCGCGAGGTCTTGCGCTTCACGAGGGTCTGGATGCAGACGATACTACCCCAGATACTTACCTCCCTGCTCTACCTCGTCGTCTTCGGCATAGCGCTGGGCTCGAGGATTCGCGAGATAGAGGGCGTTCCTTATCTCGAGTACATCCTGCCCGGTATAGCGCTCATGAGCCTCGTCACCAACTCGCAGATGAACTCATCGTGGTCCGTCTTCGACGCCAAGCGCGAGCGCTACATAGACGAGGTCCTCATAAGCCCCATGAGCGATCTGCAGATAGCGCTGGCGTACTCTTTAGGCGGAACCCTGCGCGGGGTCGTGATGGGCGCATGCACCCTGCTCGTCGGCGTCCCGTTCGTCGGGATCTCCGTCCAGCACCCGTTGCTGCTGGCGGTGATCGGGGTCCTCGGCGCCTTCGCCTTCTCCGCCATAGGCACGATGGTCGGCGCTTTGGCGACGAGGATAGAGCACATCTCGTTTCTGACGAGCATCGTCATCCAGCCGCTCACGTTCTTGGGCGGGGTCTTCTACTCCGTCGGGATGCTGCCGGATTCCCTGAGGGTGGCGACGTTCTTCAACCCGATCTTCTACACCGTGGACGCCGCCCGCTTCGCCACGTTGGGCATCTCCGACCTCAACCCCTACCCGACGCTCGGGATGGTGTTCCTGATCTCCGTCCTCGCCTTCTGCGGCGCCTGGTGGGCCATCAGCCGTGGTCCGAACCTCCGCTACTAAGGGCGCCTCCGCCGGGTCCGCCTGGGCCTTTGTCCTCGTGGTTTTCGCGCTGTCGAGGCTGCTGTTCATGGGAACCGGCGCCGTGGCCGCGACCTTTCTTCCGCAGGCGGACCCGGCGGGGGACCCCCTGGGACCGACCGGCTTCCTGGGCTACTGGGCGCGCTGGGACGGGGCGTGGTACGCGGAGATAGCGACGGAGGGCTACGGGGAACGAGCCCCGGCCTCAACGGCTTTCTTTCCGCTTTACCCGGTGCTCGTCAAGCTGGGGGTCTTCTTCTGGGGTGGCCCGGCGCTCTGGGGGGTTCTGGTCTCGCTCTCGGCAACGGCTCTTGCGCTCTTCTTCCTTTACGGAATAGGCGAGCACCTCTTCGACGCCAGGGCCGCCCGCGCCGCCACGCTCTGCCTGGCGTTCTTCCCGACGGCCTTTTTCCTGAACGCCGCCTACACCGAGGCACCTTTCCTCGCGCTGACGGCGGGAAGTGTCTGGGCGGCTCTCGTGCGGCGGGACTTCCTGATCGCGGGGCTGCTCGGGGCGCTGGCGGCGGCGACGCGCAACGTGGGCGTCCTGCTTCTGGTGCCGCTCTTCTGGGAGTGGGCGCGGCACCGGCGGGAGTTGGGGTTGCGCGGCGTGGTCGGCATGGCGCTCGTGCCGGTGGGGCTCGCGGCTTACGCGGCCTACCTGTGGGCGAGGTTCGGGGACCCGCTTCTCTTCGCGCGGCAGCAGGGGGACTACTGGAACCGCGAGGTGTCCGGGCCTCTGGCGACGCTCGGCGACGCCTGGCGGGCCGCCGGGGTGGGGATGGAGTACGTCCTCGACCCGGCGACGCTCTTTCTCGGGGCTGACGCGACGCCGGCTTTAGAGGCTTCGAACGTGCTCAACCTGGGGTTTCTGGTGTTCTTTCTCGTGGTGGCGTTCGCGGGGCTCTTCGTGTTGCCGCCGGGGCTCTCGGTCTACGCCGCCGTGCTGGTGCTGCTGCCGGTGCTAACGCCCTCGCCCCGGTTCCCGCTGATGAGCCTGCCGCGCTTCGTGCTCGGGGCGTTCCCGGTCTTTCTCGTGCTGGGATACTTCCTGTCGCGGTCCAGGTGGACGCGCACGGCCTGGCTCGCGGCGTCGGGTGGTCTCGGGGTGGCGCTGACGGCGTTGTTCGTCACCTGGCGGTGGGTGGCGTAGTGGCTTTGGACGGTCAGCCTCCCGTTGGCGCGTACCTACCTGTCAGCGCGGGCCTCCGCGACGAGCAGGATGATCAGCAGTAACTCGACGACCTTGTCTATGTAGCCGGTGGCGTTGCTGGCGCCGCCGGTTATAAGGAGCCAGAGGACGATGGTCAGGACCGTATAGCCGATGAGCACCCATCTTATGGTTCTCTGGTAGGGGGCGAGCCGGGGGATGGGAAGGTAGAGGGCGGCGAGGAGTGCTAGGTAGCCGAGGCCGTTGAGGACGAAGAGTGGGAGGCCCCCAAAGCCCAGGTAAAGGTGGACGATCGCCGTCGCCACCGTCAGGAAGATGATGCCAAGCCGGATCGGGACGGCCCTTGAGGTCGCGGTCGTCATGATGGAACTCCTTTCTCGCTCACGTCTTCTCTGGAGCCCCCGCGGGCACCCCGATGTCCGTCTCCCTCCCCGGCATGATGCGCCTTCCCGGCGAGGCCAACGCGACGGCCGGCAGGGCTAGGGCCGCGAGGATCGCCCCGATAAAGTATGGCGCCGGGACGCCGAGCTCGTCGAAGGCGGCGCCGGCCACGAGCGGGCCTGAGATGAGGGCGAGGCTGAGCACGGCCTGGACGCCACCCATGAGCCTGCCCTGCTCCCCCGCCGGGGCCCGCCGCGAGAGGAGCGCCGTCAGAGCCGGAATGGCGAGCCCGGCCCCGACCGCAAGCGCCCCCACGACCGGGTAGAGCATCCACCCCGAGGGTGAGGCCCCGACGAGCGCGAGGCACAGCGCCGTCGCGGCCAGCCCGCCGAGGGCCAGGGCGGGCTCGCCGAAACGCCTCTGCATCCTCCCGACGAGCAGGCCCTGGGTTAGCACGGCTCCCGCGCCCACGAAGGCGAAGAAGAAGGCGTTCTCGGAGGGCCCCCAGCCGAACCGGGCGCCGGAGAAGAGCGGGAAGTTGGTCAGGAGGCCCGCGAAGGCGAGGTTGAGGAGCAGGACGGCCAGAAGGAGGGTGCCGGTGCCACCCATCCGGATCGTCCTGACGAGCCCGGAGACGGGGTCCATGCGCAGGAGCGGCGTGCGGGAGCGGCGACGTTCCGGCAGCGACTCCGGTAGGACGAGGAGGCCGAAGGCGGCGTTCGCGAGCGCCAGACCAGAGGCGGCGAGGGCCGGGGCCTGGAGGGAGTAGAGGCTGAGGAGGCCGCCGAGCAGCGGACCGGCCATCAGCCCGAGCCCGAAGGCGGCGCCGATGATGCCGAGGCCCCTCGCCCGGTCTTCCGGCGGGGTGCTGTCGGCGATAAAGGCCTGGGCCGTGGCCTGGGTGCCGCCCGCCGCGCCCGCGAGTGCTATGGCCACGACGACTAGGGCGAGGGTCTCGGCGAGGCCGAGGAGCGCGTAGGCGAGCGAGGCGCCGAGCAGGCAGGCCACGAGCACCGGGCGGCGTCCCGTGCGGTCAGAGAGGCCGGCGAGGAAGGGGCCGCCAAAGAACTGCATCGCGGCGTAGAGGGAGCCCAAGGTGCCGACGAGGAGCGCCCCGTTCGCGAGGCCGCCTGCGTAGAAGGGGAGGAGGGGGACGACGAGGCCGTAGCCGAGCATGTCCACGAAGACCGTCACGAAGAGGAAGGCGGTCGCGGACGGCCGGCTCACCGCGCTCCGGCGTGCAGGATCATCCGCCGCGCCTCATCGACGGTCCGGCGGCTCACCGGGTCCCCGCCGCCGGCGCGGAGGGGTGGGCCGAACTCGACGCGGGTCGTCACGTCCCTCAGGGCCGGCACGAGCATCTGGAGGGTCGCCGAGAGCCACCGGCGGTCCCGCGGGTCGCTGCGGACGAGGGCGAGCGGGTTACGGAGGGCGGAGGGTGAGATCACGCCGCTCACGACCGCCGGCACGACCGTAAGCCCCGGGACGAGCCGGACGAAGAGGTCCACGCTCCCGGACCACTCGCCAAGCGCCTCGACGGCGCCCGGCAGCACCGCCGGGTCGGGCTCTATCCTGCCGCCCGGGAAAGTGATAACCGCGCCGCCGGCGCGGAGGTGCCGGGCCGCCGCCCTGGCCGCCTTCGACCGTCCGCCGGGCCTCTCGGGGACCGGGATCAGGGCCTTTGAGGTATTCGGGAGCGCAGAGAGGAAGGGCCGCTCCGCGGCGATGACTTTCAGGTCCTCGCGCGGCATGGCGGAGAAGAGGGCGACGGCGTCGGCGAGCCCCGGGTGATTTGATACGACGAGCAGCGGGCCCCCGCGCGGCACCCCCTCAGCACCCTCGACCGCGACCCGGCGGGCCATCTGTTCCATCGCCCAGGACCCGCCCGCGGGGAGCCCGGCCTCGCCCACGATCTCGTCGTAGGTCGCTATCTGCCGCGCGAGGCGCCGCGCCGGAAGGGACGAGAGGAGCCGCAGGAGGGCTCGCGCCGCGCCGGGTCCGAGGCCCCCGAGGCCGAAAGCGGAGATCAGGTCCTCCGCGCAGGCCCGCGCGAGGACCTCGACCCGTTCCTCTCTCCCGGGGAGAAGCCCGCGGACCGGGGCCGCGACCGGAAGCGTGTGCGTGTTCTCCAGGGTGATTCTCCTCGTGGCGCTCGCCGGCAACGGAAGTATGTACGCCCCGGGGCCCGGAATCATCACGCAAACGGGCTATCTTTGACGGGACGCTTCTAGAGGTAAATACGCAAAGTCAGACCAGCCGGTTCAAGGCTCACGGCGCGCTCCGAAGGGAGATCCGCCCCGCAAGCCGGCCAAAATCCTCACCTAGAACCTAGAACCTAGAACCTACGGCCTGCGGCGTAGGATCTCGACCGCCGAGCCTTCGAGCACGGTGTCGCCGAGCCTGACGTTGGGCTTTTTCACCTTCACGCGCACGATCTCCACGATGGGATGCTCTTCGAGGGTCGCGTTGGCTATGCGCTCTGCCACGGTCTCCGTGAGGCCGGCCGGCTCCCCCTCGACGACCTGTTTGGCGAGGCGGTGGACCTCGCCGTAGTCAACGGTCTTCGCCAGTTCGTCTGAGAGGCCCGCGGGCCTGAGGTCCAGGCGGAGCTCCACGTCCACGACGAAGGGTTGGCCGAGCTCGCGCTCTGCCGGCAGGACGCCGTGGCGGCCGTGGAAGACCATGCCTTCGAGGATGATGCGGTCGTGTGTGTCCCCGTCCATCCGCCCCAGTATAGGGCCGGGCGTCGTCCCCGTGCCAGCCGGGTTCCGGCGGGCCGTGCTAACCTTCGGGGCGGTGGAGCGAGAGGAGAGACGCATCGTGCGGCCGACGGTCACCGTAAGCTACGCCCAGACGCTCGACGGGCGCCTGGCGACGCTGGACGGGGGTTCGCAGTGGATCAGCGCCCCCGACTCCCTCTGCTTCTCCCACGAGCTGCGCGCCACCCACGACGCCATCATGGTCGGCGCCGGGACGGTCGCCAGGGACGACCCGCGCCTTACCGTCCGCCTCGCGCCGGGCGAGAGCCCCCTGCGCGTGGTCGTGGACAGCTCCCTGCGCATCCCCATGGACGCCGCCGTCCTGGCCCGGGGCGCCGCCGGCGGCACCGTGCTCGCCGTCAACGGCCGGGCCCCCGAGGACCGCTGCCGGGAGGCCGAGTCGCTCGGCGCCACGGTCCTCAGGCTCCCCCCTGAGCCACGGGGTGGCGTGGACCTCCGGTCGCTGCTCTTGAGCCTGGGCGACCGCGGGGTTGGCTCCGTGATGGTCGAGGGAGGGGCCGCCCTCATCACCTCGCTCCTGCGCGGGAGGCTGGTGGACCGCCTGGCGGTCTGCATAGCGCCCAAGATCCTGGGCTCCGGCATAGAGGCCGTGGGCGACCTCGGCATCCGCGACCTCGCTGAGTCCATTGCCCTCGCGGAGGCCGCGTTCACGCCGCGCGGCGGCGACCTGCTCCTGACCGCGCGCGTCGAGTACCCGGCGGGCCGCGATGCCGTCAGCCGCGCCGGTTAGCGCGCGGGCCCTGTGGTTCGCCGGGCGGCGTCGCGCCGAACTCCGGCCCGACGAGGCCCCGGCCCCCGGCCCCGGCGAGGTGCGCGTGCGGGCGGTCTACTCCGCCGTCAGCCACGGCACGGAGATGCTCGTCTACAGGGGCGAGGTTCCGGAAGACCTCCCGCTCGACCTCCCGACCTTGGCCGGGGGCTTCGGGTTCCCCATCAAGCACGGCTACGCCTCCGCCGGCCGCGTCCTGGATACGGGACCAGGCCCTAAGGGCCTCTCGCCCGGTGACCCCGTCTTCGTCCATCACCCGCACCAGGACGTCTTTACCGTCCCGGCGGACTTTCCCGTCCGCCTGCCGCGCGACCTCGACCCCCTGCGCGCCGTCTTCTTCGCGAACATGGAGACGGCCCTGAACGTCGTCCACGACGCCCACGCGCGCCTCGGGGAGACGGCCCTGGTCTTCGGGCAGGGCGTGGTGGGGCTCCTGGTGACGCGCCTCCTCGCGATGTCCGGCGTCTCCGTCCTCGCCGTCGAGCCCGTCCCCGATCGCCGGAAGCTCGCCCTGAAGATGGGTGCTGGCGCCGCGTTCGAGCCGGGCGACGGCCTGAGGGAACGCATCGGCGGGGCGACGGACGGTCGCGGGGTGGACGTCGCGGTCGAGGCGAGCGGGTCCGGCGCGGCCCTGGCGGAGGCCGTGGAGTGCGTGGCGGCCGAGGGGACGGTAGTCGCGGCGTCCTGGTACGGGAAGGAGCCCGTCTCGCTCCCTCTGGGCGGCCACTTCCACCGGGGGAGGGTGAGGATAAAGTCATCGCAGGTCGGCCGGGTGGCGCCGGAGCTATCGGCGCGGTGGGACGGGAAGAGGAGGATGGGGGCCGTGATCTCACACCTGCAAGACCCCCGAATTCCGCTCGACTCCCTCGTCTCCCACCGGATACCGTTCGGGGAGGCACCGGGGGCGTACCGGATGCTCGATAAGACGCCGGACGCCGCCGTGCAGGTCGTCTTCGACTACGGGGAGGGGTGATGTACGAGGTATACGTTGCGGCGGCCTTCGAGGCGGCCCACCGCCTCAAGGGGAACTTCGGGCCGGCCTCCCGGACCCACGGCCACACGTACAGGCTTGAGGTGCTCGTGCGCGGCGAGGAGCTCGCGGAGGACGGCACGCTTGTGGACATAGGAAAGCTCCGCGATACGGTGGACGGTATCGCCGCCTCCCTGAACTACCGCGACCTCGACGAGGTTTCGGGCCTCGCGGGCAAGAACACCACGGCCGAGGTCGTGGCGGGGTTCTGTTGGGATGGGATCTCACCTTCCCTGCAAGGGCGCGGCCTGGACTCCCTCACGGTGCGGGTCTGGGAATCGCCGCAGGTCTACGCCGCCCGCCAAGAGTCCCTCGACTGACCTTGCGCGCCGCCTTCGTCACGGCCGGGGACACGAAAAGGCTTACTGGCGGCTACCTGTACAACCGGCGTCTCCTGGAAGGGTTGGAGGAGAGCGGCGTGGAGGTGGAGGTCATGGTGCCCAGCGGCGCGGACCCGGCTGAGCAGGCCACGGCCGCGCCGGGCTTCGGCCGCGCCTTCGACCCGGCCCCATTCGACGTCGTGGTCGTGGACGCGCTCGCCCGCATCGTCGTCGCCCCGCATATGGACGCCTGGAGGTCCGTGAGGCCCGTCGTGACGCTCGTCCACGAGCTTCCCGGCGCTGCCGACCCTTCCCTCGCGGACCGGGAGCGCCCGTTCGAGTTTCCCCTTCTCCGGTCGGGCCGGCTCGTCGCCGTGAGCAGGCACGGAAAGGAAGTATTGCTGGACAGGGGCGTCCCGGCGGGCCGGGTGGCCGTGGTCCCGCCCGGTTTCGACGGGCTGGAGAGGCATCCGGAGCAGCCCCGTGCCGGAGGGGTTCTGCGCGTCGTGTGTGTGGCGCAGTGGATCCCACGCAAGGGCATCCTGGACCTCGTCCGGGCCTGGAGGACGGGAGACAGGTCCGGGGCCGTGCTAGACCTCGTCGGCGAGACGGACGCCGATGCGGGATACGCGGCGAGGGTCCGGGAGGCCGCGTCAGTCGATCCTTCCATCCTCGTCCACGGTCCGGTCGACGACGCCACCGTGGCCGGCCTCTACGCCTCCGCCGACCTCTTCGCGCTCCCTTCCCGCTACGAGGGCTACGGCATCGTCTACGCCGAGGCCCTCTCTTTCGGGCTGCCCGTCATCGCCTGCGCCGTCGGGCCGGTACCCGAGGTCTTGGGAGACGAGGCAGCCCTGCTCGTCCCGCCGGGGGATATCGACGCGCTCTCCGGGGCGCTGGGCCGGCTGCTCTCGGATGCCGGGCTCAGGGAGAAGCTGTCCGCCGCCGCGCGGCGGCGGGCCGCCGGCCTCCCGCGCTGGAGGGAGACGGTCGAGGGGTTTCTGGGCGTGTTGCGGGACGTCGTCGAGGAGCGGGGGGGGATGAGCGTGCCGGACCCGGCAGGGCCGCGCGCCCAGAATCGCCGCTCGTGGAACGCCGTCGTGGGGGCCCACGACAGCCACCGCGGAGACCTCGCCGGGTTCCTCAAGGCCGGGGGCTCCACGCTCTTCCCCGAAGAAACCCGGCTGCTCGGAGACCTGTCGGGACGGACGGTGGCGCACCTGCAGTGCAACTCGGGGGGCGACACGTTGAGCCTCGCCGGCCTCGGGGCAGAGGTGACCGGCGTCGACCTCAGCGACGAGGCGATAAGCTCGGCACGTCGGCTCTCCGGGGAGAGCGGCCTTCCGGCCCGCTTCGTGCGGGCCGACGTGTACGACTGGCTCGCGGAGAGCGCGGAGGGCGGCGCGCGCTTCGACGCCGTCTTCGCCTCCTACGGCGTCGTGTGCTGGTTGGCGGACCTCGTCTCGTGGGCCCGCGGGATAGAGGCCATAATGGCGCCCGGCGGGCGCTTCGTGCTCGTGGACTTCCACCCCGCCGCCGACGTCTTCGACGCCCTCTGGAACGTCGCGAGCGACTACCCTTCCGGCGGGGAGCCGCTGCTGCTCGAAGAGGGCGTCGGCGACTACGTGGCGGATTCTGGAGGCGGGCTCACACCGGCCGGGTTCGCGGAGGGCGTCGACGGTTTCAGGAACCCCGAGCCGTGCCACCTGTTCCGGTGGGGCCTCGGGGAGGTCGTCACGGCCCTGGCCGGGGCGGGCCTGAAGATAACGGCCCTGGAGGAGTACCCGTACTCCAACGGCGAGCGCCACTTCTCCCGCATGCGCGAGTTGCCCGGACGCCGGATGGCCCCGCCGGAGAGCGTGCCCGCCGTACCCCTGATGTACGGTATCAGGGCGGAGAAGGTCGAAGGCTCTCGGTAGACGGAGACGCCTTCACGGGCACGTTATCTGCCCGGCGCCTCGCCCAGCGCCCGCCGCACGAAGTCCCCTTTTCTCTGCGCGTACTCGACCGAATCCTTCGTGCCGCCCTCGATGACGCGTCGCTTGCGGGCCACGTACGCCTGCAGCAGCCCGGGGTCGGAGCGCAGGCGGTCGCGGAAGGCGCGCAGCTCTTCGGGTTCGCCGGAGCCGGCGGGCACGATGTGGACGTGCAGTCTGAAGAGGTCGCCGTCGTGCTGCAGGGAGCCGACCCGCATCGGGCGGTCCTCCGGGAAGGGGTCGCGGGAGCCCTGGCGCCCGAAACCGAGGTCTTCGAGCGCCTCTATCACCGGGGGAAGTTCGCCTTCGCGGTAGGGGATCGCGAGGTCCACCACGCCCTTGCCCGCGCACCCGGGTACCGCCGTGCTCCCGATGTGCTCCACGCTTACGCCGGGCACGCGTTCCCGGACCATCCCCGAGACCCGTCGCGCCACCTCCGGCGTCCTGGGGTCGTAGGGCCGGCAGGCGGCCGGCAGGTCCACGTACGCGCCTATCGGCCGCCGGTGAATCAAGGCGTGTAGAAGAACGCCAGGGCCGAGATTATGTAGACGCCGAGGAGCATCGCCCCTTCCAGCCAGTTCGACTTGCCGTCGAGGGCGATAAAGCCCGTGATGATCACGGAGGCCGCCAGGGCCCCAAGCTCCAGCGGGGTGAAGGTCAGCCTGAGGTCATGACCGAGGAGGGGGCCCAGGAAGACCAGGATCGGGGTGACCAGCAGGGCGACCTGGATCGAGGAGCCGAGCGAGATGCTCATGGAGAAGTCCATCTGGTTCTTGTAGGCGATCTGGACCCCCACGATGTGCTCGGCGATGTTGCCCACTACCGGCACGATGATAATGCCGACGAACAACTCGGAGAGGCCGACCTCTTCCGTCAGCGGCTCCAGCGCTCCCACGAACGCCTCCGAGACGTAGGCGACCGCGGCCGTGGCGCCGAAGAGCACCACGAAGGAGGCTATCCTCCCGAACTGGGGCTCGTGCTCGGGTCCGCCCGCCTGACCCTCGGGGGAGCGGAAGATAAAGATCAGGTACAGGATGTAGATCACGAACATCACCACGGCCACCTCGACGCTCAGGAAGGTCGGGGGCGTCCCCGGGGTGGTGGCCGCGAAGATCGTGGGCAGGGCGAGGGCGACGGCGACGATGGCGAGCATCGAGGCGTTGATGCCGGCGATGGTCGAGGAGAAGGTCTGGGTGCCGTTCTTGAGGCCGCCGAGGAGCAGGCTCGCGCCCAGCACGAAGAGCACGTTGCCGATGATCGAGCCGATGATCGACGCCTTGACCACGGTCGTAAGGCCGGCCGAGAGGGCGAAGATGGTGATGATGAGCTCTGCGGCGTTGCCGAAGGTGGCGTTCAGGATGCCGCCGATGCGGGGGCCGGCGTGGGCGCCGAGGCTCTCCGTGGCCTGGCCGAGGACCCACGCGAGCCCGATCAGGGCGAGCGCCGTGAGCGCGAAGATGACGAGCGTGGGCGCGTGCAACAACTCCACGACCACGACCGCCGCGGCCAACGCCGCCGTCACGCCGTAAGCGATGTTCCTCAACGTCCGCCCCTCTCAGCCGCCCGCAAAACGCCCCGCCCATCATATAAGATAGGATCGAACGCTCTTATACCCGCAAACCTCCGGAGTGAGACACCCTTGATCGACTACCACCTCCACGTCATAGCCCACGACGACCGCCCGATGACGGTCGGGAACATCTTGAGCTACTGCGAGGT
The DNA here is from genome assembly GCA_902805975.1 of uncultured Rubrobacteraceae bacterium. Lineage (GTDB taxonomy): Bacteria > Actinomycetota > Rubrobacteria > Rubrobacterales > Rubrobacteraceae > Rubrobacter_D. Next base: position 21,410 of record CADCUT010000066.1, read on the forward strand.
GGCGAGGGCCAGGGGCATCCGCCAGATAGGAATAACGGAGCACGATCGTTACCTGGACAAGATAGACGTCGCCGCCTTCCAGGAGGCGAGGGAGAAGAGCGAGGGCGTCGGTCTCCGCCTCGGCATAGAGATAGACTTCGTCCCCGGCCAAGAGGAGCGGATGGACGCCGACGCAACGGCGCTCCCCTACGACTACGTCATAGGCTCCGTCCACCGGGTGGACGGCGACGAGGTGGACCGGGCCACCGACCAGAGCGTCTACGAGCGCTACGAGACTTACGAGCTCTACGCCGCCTACTACCGCAACGTCCGTGAGGCCGCCCTCTCTGGCCGGTTCGAGGTCATCGGGCACCCGGACCTCATCAAGATCTTCCGCCACTACCCGGACCGGGACATCACCCCACTGCTCGAAGAGACCGCGGACGCCGTCGCCGAAGGCGGCGTGGTGGTGGACGTGAACGCGGCGGGGTTGCGCAAGCCGGTCGGTGAGATCTACCCCTCCCGGAAGTTCCTGGAGATGTTTCATCGCCGCGGCGTCCCCATCATCCTCTCCTCCGACGCCCACGCCCCCGGCGAGGTCGCCGCCGGCTACGACCAGAGCTTGAAGCTCGTCCACGACGTCGGCTACCGCGAGGTCGCCACCTTCGAGAACCACGAACGCGGCTCCCTCCCGCTGTGACCAAAGAGCTCTTCCTACAGGATGCCTACCTCAAGGAGTTCCGGGCCGGTGTTACGAAGATCGACGGCCGGGAGGTCGTCCTGGAGGCGACCGCCTTCTACCCCGGCGGCGGCGGACAGCCGGCGGACAAGGGCTCTTTGGGCATAGGCCCCGTGAACGCGACCGTTGTCGACGCCCGCAGGGAGGGGGGCGGTATCGTCCACGTCCTCGACCGGGCGATACCCGATACCGTCAAGGAGCTTAAGGGCGCGCTCGACTGGGACCGCCGGTACACCCACATGCGCTACCACACGGCGCTGCACGTCCTCTCCGGTGTGATCTGGAAGTCGTTCGACGCCAGGGTGACCGGCGGCCAGATGCGCCCCGACCGGGCCAGGATGGACTTCTCCTTCCCCGGCGAGTGGACGGCCGAGGTCGTCGGCGAGATAGAGCGCCTGACCAACGCGGCGCTCGCCGAGAATCGCCCGGTAAAGGTCTACGAGCTACCCCGCGAGGAGGCGCTCGGGAACCCCGACCTGATCCGAACCCAGGTCAACCTCGTACCCGAACGCGTGAGGACCATCCGCATAGTCGAGATAGAGGCCCTGGACACCCAGGCCGACGGCGGCACCCACGTCGCCAACACGAGAGAGGTGGGGGAGATCGAGCTAACCGCCCACAAGAGCAAGGGCCGCCAGAACAAGCGTATAGAGTTCGTGCTGCGATGAAGCGGACGATTGTCCTGTTGTTGCTAGTCTTCTGGATCGCCGGCTGCGGCGGGACGGAAGGGGGCGCCGAAGAGCCGGCGGAGGCCGGTGGTGGCGGCGGAGCGGATGCCGGCGCGACGACAGGGGCGGCCTCCCAAGCTTCTTCCCCGGCCACCGGCACGGTACGCATCGCCTCCGGGGATGGGAGCGTCGAGGTCGAGGTGGAGGTCGCCGACGACACCGACGAGATGACCCGGGGGCTCATGGGCCGCACCGCCCTGGCCGAGGATGCGGGGATGCTCTTTGTGTACCCGAACGAGCGGGAGCTGTCGTTCTGGATGAGGGACACCCTGATACCGCTCTCCATAGCCTTTATGGACGCCGAGGGGCGCATCGTGGACATCCAGGACATGAAGGCTATGGACGACGAACCGCCCCACTACACCTCGGCCGAGCCCGCGCGTTACGCCCTCGAGGTGAACGAGGGCTTCTTCGCGGAGCGCGGCGTCGAGGTGGGGGATATGGCCCGTCTGCCGGGGTAGAGAGACCGGGCGCCGCGTTCGTCTCGGCGCCGACGGCGCGGACCCTTCTATCCCGGCTCTGGCCTGAGTCGTATCATCTATCGTCCGCCATCTTGCTCCGCAGGACTTCTGCCACGCGGAAAGGGTCCGAGGCGACCACCGGGGCGGCGTACAGCTCCATCGCGCCGATGTCCGAGGTGCGGTTGGCCGGGTCTCCGCGGTCCACGATGCGGACGACCGCTGGGAAGCCCGTCCAGTCCTCGCTGGCGGGCGCAAGGGGAGGCATGTAGAAGGCGACGTTGAAGGCCCTGGCGCCGAGGTCGCGAACGAAGCCCTGAAGCAGGGCGCCCACCGTCCTGTGGAGCGCATCATCCTCCGGGCCGGCCCCGATCACGACGAGCTCCTTCTCCTTGACCGGGGTGAGGCTGGCGAACGCCCGGACGCCCTCCTCCGCCGGGACCCCGAGACCTAAGGCGTCGTGCACCCGGTGGAGGTCCCCGAAGTAGTCCGAGCCGTGTTCGGAGCGGTACCCGGCGGCGGCGCGGCGGAGGCGTTCCACCTTCGGGTAGTGGGCGTCGCGGGTGGCGGTCACCTGGGCGTGGCCGTGGATGATGGAGCCGCCGGCCCGCCATAGGCAGTTCCACATCAGGAACGGGTACTTGGCTTCCGGGTCCGCTTCGAGCGCCTTGGCGCACCACGCAAGGCCCGTGGAGACGTAGTCGGAGACCTTCTCCGGGGTCAGGCGGAGGGGGTTGTGGTCGTCGAAGACGACGACGCCGTGGAAGCCGTCGTACTTGGCGATGTTCGAGGCGGTCGTGGCGTAGGCGCCCTTCACGCGGCCGAAGACGTCGGCTGGGGTCCCTCCTTCCGGGCGGCAGAACGGGTCGCCCTCGGTGGCGGCTATCTCGCGGTCGAGGTCGACGCTGACGCCGGTGTCGAGCGGTCGGGAGGCGCGGAGCTCATTAAAGAGGGTGCCTTCGAGCGTGATCCTGTCCGTCACCTTGACGATGCGCTGCTCGGTCACGGCGTCGACGGAGCCGAAGGACTTCTCGATCCAGGCCCGCATGCCCTCCGGCGGGTCGAGGCGGCCCGTGGTGGCTGAGACGCCGAGGATGCGTTCGGCGAGGGCGCGGTCCTCTGGGGGGAGGCCCCCGATCAGGGCCGGAAGGTCGGTGATCTTGTGCTCTGGCATCTCTCTCCTACGATCCTCGACGGGCGACGCGCCACATTATGGCAGGGCGACGGGCCCCATCGCCCGGATGAGTACGCATACGCCAATTCGGGTACGTTCTGGGACAGCAAGCGATGGAAGGACGCGTGATGGACGCGATGAGCGCCGGCCTGACCACGGGTCAGCCGATACAAAACTTCGAGTTGCCCGACGAGGAGGGGAGGCCCTTCGACCTCTACGAGAGGTTGAGGCGGGAGCCGCTCGTCCTCGTATTCTACCGGGGCGACTGGTGACCGTACTGCAACGGGCAGCTGGTCAGCTATGCCAGGACGTACGAAGAGTTCAAACGACGCGGTTTCGGGGTCGCGGGTGTAAGCATCGACCCGCCGGGCAGCAACGCGGCGATGGTCGAGAAGCTCGGCCTGCCGTTCCCGCTGCTCAGCGACCCGCGGGGGGATCTGATCAAGAGCCTCGATCTCTGGAACGAGGAGGAGGGGGTCTCTGAGCCGGCGATCCTGGTCCTCGACAGATCAGGCGCGGTGCGCCACCTCTACTCCGGCGGCTCGGACTTCTCGGACCGCCCCGCGAACGGGGACCTTATGGACATTCTCGATGGGATAGACCCCGGGGGCGAGCCCGGGAACGGCGAACCCGCGATCCGCATCTCAGCCGAGGAGGCTGAGGACGCGACGGTGCGCCCGGAGAAGCCCGCCATGACCCTCGACGCGCTACGTCCCTACTACCTGGGCGCCCACTTCACCGCGGTCGCGCTGCAGAAAAAGCTCGACGGCGGGGCGAGAGAGACGGTCGCTGCCTACCAGGGGCTCGTCGACGAGTACAACGAAGCCCTGCGCGAGACGGCCAGGCGCTAACCGCAAGGCGAAGCCGCAAAACCGCGGAACCTTGACCCGGGGTGTCTAGCCCCGGGTCTTCGCGGTCGATCATGCGTTCTACGCGACCCTACACCCCGAGCTTGGGCGCGGCGGCTCGTGTGCCCACGTGTGCCCCACGGGTCTTCCGGCGGTCACGGGCCCGGGAGGCCCCCGATCACCATCAGCGCGAAGCCGCAGACCACGAAGAGGCCGGCCCAGGCGCGCAGGATACCGGCGAGGGTCGTCTGCTCTTTTGGCATGAGTTCCGCCAGGGAGCCGAAGAGGGCGCCCATCCCTTCGAGGACGCCGAGGGGCGGCACAGACACGGAGCCTGCCGTGGGGGCCGCGGCGGAGAGGCCGAAGTAGATCATACCGAGCGAGGCGACAAGGCCCACCGGGCCCCACCAGCGGCGCGAGGGTGCGTGGAAGATAAGGGCTCTCCACTCTTCCTTCTGCCGGAGGAGGAAGCCCTTCTCCTCTTCCACGGGCTACGTCCGCTGGCCGGCGCCCTCTTCCAGCCGGCGGTAGATGGCTTCGCGGTCGATCATGCGCTCGACGTGGCCTTCGACACCGAGCTTGAGCGCGGCGACTTCGTGGGCGAAGCGCACGCACGCGGGCCAGCCCTTGCCGTCGAGGTGAGCGACGAGCAGCGCCGACCAGAACGCGTCGCGGGCGCCGGTGACGCTGTGCACCTCGACCTTCGGCAGGGGACCCACCCGCTCCACGGAGGTCCCGTCAGAGACGACGACCGCGCCGCCGCTACGGGTCATGACGACGACGCCTGCCCCGAGGTCGTGGAAGGCGTCGAGGCAGGCCTCCTCGAGCGCGTCGTCGTCCATGTTCGGGTCGAAGAGGCGGCGGGCGTCTTCGAGGGAGGGCTTGACGACGGTGACGTAGGGGAGGACCTCAGCGAGCACCTCCCAGGCCTCCTCCCGGTCCGGCCAGACGCGCGGGTCGTAGTTGGGATCGAGGGAGACGACCTTCCCGAGCCTGGACCCCAGGCGCATCGCCCTTCTCACGGCGAGCCGCTGCGGGTCGCGGGAGAGGGCGAAGGCCGAGGTGTGGACGGCCCGCGCCCGCTCGACGAGCTCGTCGGGGACCTCCCTGATGCTCAGGTGCGCGTCGGCGCCCCGGTTGACCTGGAAGTCCGGCACGTTCACGGTCCTGGTGACGAAGGCGCTCGTGGTCGGCTCCCCCGGCGCGCGGTGGAGGCCCTCCGTGGAGACGCCGTGGCGCCCCAGCTGGTCCTCGACGAACTCGCCGAAGTAGTCCGCGCCTACCTTCGTGACGACCGCCGAGCGACCGCCCAGCTTGGCGACGTAGACGGCCACGTTGGCCGGCTGGCCGCCCAGGTAGCGCGAGAACCTGTTCGCCGTCCTGAGTGAGATCCTGAACTCGTGCGAGATAAAGTCCACGAGCGACTCCCCGACCGCGAGCACGTCGAGCCCGAAGTACAGCCCGTCCAACGTCTCGAGCGAGGCCCCGTCGTCCGAGCCGGGGTCGGTGAAGTACCTTGGGATCTCCAGCCTCGCCGAGGGCGTCGGAAACCCGTTCGGGGAGGCTGTCGCGTCCCGCCCGTTTCCGGCGATGGCCTCCAGGTACCCCTCGGCGGTCCGCTCCCAGGTGTACTTGGCGAGCACGCGCCCGTAGCCGGCCTCGGCGTAGCGGCGCCAGCGGCCGGCGTTGCCCGCCACGGAGTACAGGCCCGCCGCGACCTCCTCGGGATCTCCCGGGTCCACAAGCACCCCGTACTCCTCGTCTCCCTCGCGCAGCGACTCGCTCGGCCCTCCGTTCTTGGTGACGACCGCGGGCAGGCCCGCCGCCATCGCCTCCAGCGGGGCGAGCCCGAATGGCTCGTAGTTGGCCGTGAGCGCGAAGACCGAGCGCCGCTCGGAGAGGAAGCGGTAGGCGGCGGCCAATCGTCGCTGGCCCCTGACGGCGAACATGGAGACCATGCCGCGCATCCCCGCCCGGTCTATCGTTCCCGTGATGCCGTCGAGCACGGCCCGCTCGCCCTCGTCGGCGTCCCTGTAGTCCACGAGCGGGTTCTCCATGTTGCCCGTGAGGATCACCAGGTTCGCCGCCTCGCGCAAGGTCGGGCTGCTGGCGAAGGCCTCGACGAGCGAGAGGTGGTTCTTTTTCGGGTCGAGCCGGCTGGAGGCGACGACGCACGGCAGGTCCCGCCGGTCGGCGGTGAGGTCGCGGGCCAGGCACGTGCTGACGTGCTCGCGGACGGCGTCCTCGTCGTCTGTGCGGGACTCCTTGTCGAAGATGTGCATGGCCACGCCCGGGGGCACGGCGGCGAAGCGGTCGCCGTCGGTCGGGTCCACGGCCCCGCGGTAGGCGTTGTGGGTGTACTGGACGAAACGCTCCTGGCCCGTGCTGGTGACGTTGACCCGCGAGCGGTTCATCGCCAGCCGCTCGGCCACGATGCGCCGGGAGAAGTGGTACTTCTGGTCCGTATTCGCGACGTCGCGGCGGCGCACGCCCATCTTGTCCATCTTCTGGGCGCCCAGGGAGTGGGCCGTGAAGCTGAACGGTATGCCGGTCCTCTCCTCGATAAGCGCGGCGCACAGCCCGCCGTCCCCGTAGTGCGCCGTGACGGCGTCCGGCAGAGAGCCCTCGCGCTCGTAGAAGGAGAGCAGGTTCGGCACGAACTCCGTGCCGAGGTAGGGCCAGAGCTCTTCTTTAGGCAGGAAGTGGTCCGGGCCGCAGGGGATGCGGAGTATGCGCACGTTGGGGGCGTCGGGGTAGGCGTCTGTTGGGGCCTCGAACTCGGGCCAGTTCGGATCGATGACCCGGCGGGTCACGATGTCCACGTGGTGTCCGAGGTTTCCCATCGCGAGCGCCAGCTCCTTGACGTAGACGAGCTGGCCGCCGAAGTCCGGGTGGGCGGTCCAGTAGGAGTCCTCAGGATCGAAGTTCCCCTGCGGGTTGATAAACGCTACGTGCATCCGCCTATCCTCTCTCTAGAAACGTTCACGGGTGCCCGGGACGGTCGGGCCAGCCCCGCAGGCGCGGCAGTGACGCCGGGGCCGGCCCCCGGGCGAAGTCCGGGATTGGAAAGGAGGGGTCCCCGGACCGCTCCCCCCGCGCGGCTTCGTCGGCCAGCCGCAGGTAGCCCTCCGCGGTGCGGTGCCAGTTGTACAGGTTGCGGGCCCTCTCGAGGGCCCGGCCGGCGTAGGCCTTCCAGACCTCCCCGTCGGAGAGAAGGCTGAGCAGCTTCGCGGCGATGTCCTCGGGGTCGTGGGGGTCGGCGAGGAGGCCGGCCCGGCCCTCGTCGGTGGTCTCGCGCGTGCCGCCGTTCTGGGTGGCGACCACGGGGAGGCCGGACGCCATGGCCTCGACGACCGTCATACCGAAGGGCTCGTACTCGGCCGGGAGGCAGAAGACGCCGCCCGTCTGGGCACCCCAGCGGTAGAGGGCGGCGAGCGCCGTCTGGCCCGAGAGGCCGAAGGCCGAGACGCCGCCCCACAGGTCTTCGCGGTCTACGGTTGGTATCAGGGCGTCGAGGACCGACCGCTCTTCCCCGGAGGCCTCATCGGGGTCGCGCAGCGGGTCGTCGAGGCCGCGGGTGATCATTACCAGGTTCGCCCGCTCCCTGAGCGCGTCGCTGCCGGCGAAGGCCTCGACGAGCGAGAGGTGGTTCTTTTTCGGGTCGAGCCGGCTCCAGGCGATGACCGCCGGAAGTCCCCGGCGGCCCGGATCTATGTCCCGCTCGTGGGCGGCCCGGATGGACTCGCGGGTCTCTTCCTCCTGCTCGCTACGCGCCTCGGGGTCGAAGATGCCGAAGTCCACGCCCGGCGGTACCACGGCGAAGCGCCCGTCGTCCGTCGGGTCCACGGCGCCCCGGTAGGCCGGGTGGTCGTACTGCTCCCGGCGCTCGGCGTCGCTGTTCGCCACGTTCGCCACCGAGCGGGCCATGGACGCGCGCTCGGCGGCGATCCTCGCCCCGAAGTTGTACCGGGCGTCCGCCGCCGGGAGGTCGTCGGTTTCTCGCAGAAGCCCGTCGAGCTTCCAGGCGCCCAAAGAGTGTCCGGTGAAGGTGAAGGGGGCGCCCGAGGCCTCCGAGAGCAGCGCCGCCGCGAGGCCCCCGTCGGCGTAATGACCGGTCCAGAGCTCGGGCCACGAGCCCTCCTGCTCGTAGAGCGCGGCCACCCTCTCCGCCCACTCCCCAAGGTAGGGCCACAGCTCCTCTTTGGGAAGGAAGCGGTCGGGGCCGCACGGGACGCGGAGTACTCGGACGTTGTCTTGCCCAGGGTAGGCGTCGGTCTTACCGGCGAACTCCGGCCAGTCCGGGTCGATGACCTGGCGCGTGACGATGTCCGCGTGGTGGCCCATTTCGCCGAGCACGCGGGCTACCTCCCTGACGTAGACGAGCTGGCCGCCGAAGTCCGGGTGGGAGGCGAGGTAGCTGTTGTGCGGGTCGAAGTTACCCTGCGGGTTTACGAAGGCGACGCGCATAAGACCTTCCTCAGCCCTCCCGGGATCCGGCCGTCTCCCCGGCGTTCGCCAGGCTGGCGTAGATCTCCTCGCGGTCGATGTCCGCCGGGAGGGGGCCCTTGGTCGTGAGCTTGCGCTCGACGATCTCGCGGGCGAAGAGGACGGATCGCTCGGCCTCGTTGCCGTCTAGAAGCGCCGTCAGGAAGCCGGCCCAGAACGAGTCCCCGGCGCCGGTCGCGTCCACGACGTCCACCGGGCGGGCGGGGACGTGGGCCGTGATCTTGCCACCTTCGGAGACGAGGTTCCCCTCTGCGCCCATCGTGAAGACGACGGTCTCGGGCCCTAAGTCGTGGAACATCTCGATGTACTGCTCGGGCTCGTAATCCGGGCCGAAGACCCTGCGGGCGTCGTCGGCGGAGGGCTTGGTGACGTTGACGTGCTTGTAGGCCTCGCGGATCACGCCCTGCGCCTCCTTGTAGTCGGGCCACACGCGCCGGCTGTAGTTCGGGTCGAGTGAGACGATCTTGCCCATCTCCCGCGCCCTGCTGAAGGCACCTATGACGGCCGAGCGGCAGGGCTCGCGCGAGAGGGCGAAGGTGGAGGAGTGGACGACCTTGGCCCGTTCGATGGCCTCGTCGGGGATCTCCCTCGACTCGAGCAGGAAGTCGCCGATGCGGAACTCCTCGAAGTCCGGGGTGGTAGCGGTGGAGGAGACGAAGATCACGGTGGTGTTGGTCCTGTGGTCCATCTGAAGATAATCGGTGACGACCCCGTGGCGCTGTAGCTCGCTCTTGAGGAACTTCCCGAAGGCCCCGATGCCGGTCTTGGAGATCACGGCCGACCGCCCCCCGAGCTTGGAGACGTACACCGCGATGTTGGCCGGCGACCCCCCGAGGTACCGCTTGAACGTTGTCGCGTTGCTTAAGGTGTCGGTCTTCTCCGCCGAGATAAAGTCGACCACCATCTCCCCGATGGTGAGGACGTCTAGTTGCCGCTCGGAGGAAGCCATACCGCGTAGGTTACTCTACCTGGCCCCCACGCACCGCCGGGACCCGCCGCCTCGCGCCGCGGGGCCGTCAGGTCCCGCAGACCCCGCCCTCGCCCCGCAGGCCCTCGCGCAGGAGCCCGAGCAGCCGCACGAGCTCGCGCCGGTCGTCCTCGGAGAGCCCGACGAAGAGCTCGGCCACGGCCCTGCGGTGCTTGTCGTAGAGGGTGTCCATCGTCCTCCCGCCCTCGTCGGTCAGCTCTATGACGATCGCCCGCCGGTCGGTCGGGTGTGGGAGACGCCTGACGAGGTCCTCTTCCTCAAGCGCGTCCACCAGCGCGGTGACGTTGCGCCGCGTAACCCCGAGCTCGTCGCTGATGCTGCTCATGATCTTGGGCCCCCCGCAATGCAAGGCCCCGAGCAACCGCATCCGCGCGTAACTCACGCCCGGCTCCTGCATCCGCGAACGGACCCACTTCATGTACGCCGGACCGAAAGCGGCGAACTCGTCCACCAGCCGCAGGGAGAGATCCCCCACAGCCCCCCCGCTTACCGTCTCCACGCCGCACCCCACACGAAACCCATAAGACCAACTCCTTTAGATAGCATCTTAGCCGTTGACGTTCACTGTTGTCAATGTTATTGTGAATAAATACATTATAACCGGGTGCACCGGGCAGCCGGTTCGGTGAGAGGAGGCGCGGGTGGCGGCTTTGTCGGGTGGCGGGGTAGCGGGTGGTGGGGTCTCGTTGGGTCGGCTGGCGCGGGTCGGGGCGCTCGCGGTCGCGTTGGCTGTGGTGGTGAACGTGGTGATCCGGACGGCCGCGGTGTCGGTCTTTGGGATCGGGGAGGGCTTCCTGCCGCTCGGCGTGGGGCCGACGGTGCTCTTTACCGCTGTCGGGATGGTCGGTGCTGTTGTCGTGTTCGGCCTGATCTCGCGTTTCGCGCGGCGTCCGGTGCGGTTGTTTCGGAGGGTCGCTGTGGTGGTGCTCCTGATCTCACTGGTCCCTAACGTCCTGATGTTGTTCTCGGGCTCGATGCCGGGTACCACGGTCGCCGGCGTCGGAACGTTGATGGTCGAGCACGTCGCCTCCTGGGCCATCGCCGTCGGGGTGCTCACGACGCTCGCCGGTGAGGATGGGGCGGAACGCCGTGGCTGAAGCCGCCGTGCAACAGAGAGAGCCGCCGCTGGCACTAATGCGCGCGATGAACGCGGTGCTGCGGGTGCTGCTGCGCTCGCCGCTGCACGGTTTGATGAGCGGGAAGACCCTTCTCCTCGGTTTTACCGGGCGCAGGAGCGGCAGGCGCTACGTCACGCCCATGAGCTACGTGCGCGTCGGGGACGAGGTCGTTATGTCCACCGAGGCGCCGTGGTGGAAGAACCTTATGGGCGGTGTGCCGGTGGAGATGCGGCTGCGCGGAGAGGTCCGCACCGGCGTCGCCGAGGCGGTCGCGGACGAGGACGGCGCCGCAGAGGTCTTGAAGACCATTTTGCGTCATTACCCGGAGTACCGCCGGTTCGTCGGCGTAACGGTGGACGGGGATGGGCGGCCCGACGAGGAGACCGTCATCGGCGCCGTGCGCAGGGGCAGGGTCGGCATCCGGGTTCGGTTGGACGGCGCCGCTTGAAGGGCCGAAGGTGGTCCCGCTTACGGACTTCCGGTGCTGTGGGATCGAGACTCTGTTCCGGCAGCCAGGGTATAGACTCTGGGCGTCCGCAGGCTTTCGATACGAAGAGGAGCAGGTTTGGCTGATCCCGGCATGGATGGGAAGGTCGCGCTGGTTACGGGTGGGACCTCCGGCATAGGGAAGGCGACGGCGACGGCGCTGGCCGCTATGGGGGCCGACGTCGTCATCATCGGGCGCGACCCGGAGCGGGGCGAGAGCACGGCGGCCGAGATACGGGCCCAGACCGGCGGACACGTGGATTTGGCGCTCACGGACCTCGCCTCGCAGGCGGAGGTGCGCGAGCTCGCCGAGGAGTTCCGCCGTCGCTACGACAGGCTCGACGTGCTCGTCAACAACGCCGGGCTCGTGCAGAGCAAGAGGATCGAGACCGAGGACGGCCTCGAATTTACCTTCGCCATAAACCACCTGGCGCCGTTCCTGCTCACGAACCTGCTCCAAGATCTCCTGGAGAAGAGCGCGCCGAGCAGGGTCGTCACCGTCTCTTCGGAAGCGGAGCGGTGGGGGAACATCGACTTTGATGACCTGCAATCCAAAAAGAGGTACAGGGGATTTCCCGTCTACGGGATGACCAAGCTCGCCAACATCATGTTCACCTACGAGCTCGCGGAGCGGCTGGAGGGAACCGGCGTCACGGCCACCTGCATGCACCCCGGGGCGGTCAATACCAGGTTCGGCACGAACAACGTGGGGCCGATGACGACTTTGTTCCGGCTCTTCAAGCCGTTTATGAGGAGTCCGGAGCAGGGGGCTGACACCGTAGTCTGGCTCGCCTCCTCGCCCGATGTGGAGGGTATCAGCGGCCGGTACTACGGAGACCGCAAGGCCATCGAGCCGAAGAAGATCGCCAACGACCCCGCCGCCCGCCGCAGGCTGTGGGAGGAGAGCGAGAGGCTGACGGGCCTCGGGGTGAGGGCGTAGTGGGGCGGGACCGCGGGATCATCGTCGAGGGGCTCGTCCGGGAGTTCAAGAAAGGGCCTCGGGCCGTAGACGGTATCGACCTGCGCGTCGAGCCTGGTGAGGTCTACGGCTTTCTCGGTCCGAACGGGGCCGGCAAGTCGACCACGGTCCTGATGCTCACGACGCTCCTGCCGCCCACCGGCGGCACGGCGAGGGTCGCCGGCTACGACATCGTCAAGGAGGGGCCGCAGGTGCGGGGCTCTATCGGGGCGGCGCTGCAGGAGGCGGCGCTGGACCCCTTCCTGACCGGCCGGGAGCATCTGAACCTGCAGGCGGCGCTCCACGGCATCTCGCGTTCGGAGCGCCGGAAGCGGGGGAACGCGCTGCTGGAGCGGGTCGGCTTGCAGGAGGCGGCAGATAGGCGGGTGCGCGGCTACTCCGGCGGGATGAAGCGCAGGCTCGACCTCGCGCTCGCGCTCGTTCACGAGCCGCAGATACTCTTTCTCGACGAGCCGACGACCGGGCTCGACCCGCAGAGCCGCAGCGCGCTGTGGAGCGAGGTCAGCCGGCTCGCCAGGGACGAGGGCGTCACGGTTTTCCTGACAACGCAGTACCTCGAAGAGGCCGACGTTCTGGCCGACCGGGTCGGGATCATCGACCGGGGCAGGATCGTGGCCGAGGACACGCCGGAAGCGCTCAAGGCCGAGATCGGACGCCCCAGCGTCGAGGCGACGCCCGCCGGCCCCGACGAGCGGGGCGCTGTGGTCGCCGTGCTCGGCCGGTTCGGGGAGGAGCTCCCGTCCCAGCCCGGCACGGTGGCCGTCCGCCTCTCCGGCGGCGCCTCGGGCCTGGCCGACGTTGTGCGCGCCCTGGACGCCGAGAACCTCAAAGTCTCGAACCTCCGCCTTGAAGAACCGAGCCTCGACGACGTGTTTCTCGCCAAGACCGGGCGTTCGCTCGAAGGGGCGGGGGACAGGGACAAGAACCAGGCCGAGGAGGCTCAGGCGTGACGGGCTCCTCGTTTCTCGTGCAGGTCGTGGCGCTCGCGCGCCGCTCGACGGTGCGGACGCTGCGCCAGCCGGCGGTCCTTATCTCGGCGCTGCTCTTCCCGATGATGTTCTTCTCCATAAACGCCAGCGGGTTGGACGCGGCCTCGCGGCTGCCGGGGTTCCCGGACGCCCCGTACCTGGACTTCGCGTTCGCCTTTCCGCTCGTGCAGGCCTCGCTCTTCGGGGCGATCACGGCCGGCAGCGACCTCGCCCGCGACATCGAGAACGGCTTCTTCGACCGCCTCTCCCTGACCCCGATGCGACCCGCCGCCCTCCTGAGCGGGATGCTCACGGGCGTCGTGGCACTCGGCCTCATCCAGGGCGTCGTCTTTCTCGCCTTCGGGCTCTTGATGGGCGTGACCATCAGCAGCGGCATTCCCGGGATGCTCGTGATCGTGGCGCTCACGGTGCTGGTAGCCCTGGCCTTTGGCGGCCTCGGCGCGATGCTGGCGATACGAACCGGCTCCGTCGAGGCGGTCGAGAGCGCGTTCCCGCTCTTCTTCGTGGCGATCTTTATGTCCTCGATTAACCTGCCGAGGAATTTGATCGAGCAGGACTGGTTCCGGTTTATAGCCACGGTCAACCCGATCAGCTATCTAGTTGAAGGCATCCGTAGCCTGGTTATCACCGGCTGGGATGCGCAGGCTCTTCTACTAGGCTTCGGGTGCGCGGCGGCGATCGTGGTGCTCGCCATCAGTGGGGCGGCGGCCTCGATGCGGACGAGGGTGGCCTAGTAATGGGCAGCTTCTTTCAGGTTGCCTGGGCGGTCGCCGGCAGGCAGACGTACAAGTACTTCACCAACCCGGCGTTTCTAGCGCCGGCGCTCTTCCCTTTGTTCTTCTTCGTCGCGTTCGCGGGCGGGCTGACGAGGGTCGGGGACATACCCGGCTTCAACTACGCGGCCGGCTACATCGCGTTCCAGTACGTCTGGGCGCTCTTGCAGGCCGTCACGATGGGCGGGGCCTTCACGGGCTTCTCCATAGCCAGCGACTTCGAGAACGGCTTCGCGAGGCGGCTTATGCTCGCAGCTTCCAACCGGTACGGGATCATCCTGGGCTACACGCTGGCCTCCATCGTGCGGGCGTTCATGACGGGGGCGCTCGTCACCGTGCTCGCGCTCGTAACCGGCATGCCCATAACCGGCGGCTTCGACTTCTTCGGCCTCATAGCCCTCGCCGTCCTGGCGAACATCGCGGCCACGCTCTTCGGGGCCGGCATCGCGATGCTCTTGCGCACCCAGCAGGCCGGGCCGGTCATACGGACGCCGATCTTCCTCGTGCTGTTCCTGGCCCCCGTCTTCGTCCCGCTGAACCTGCTCACGGGCTGGATCGAGACGGTCGCCCGCCTCAACCCGTTCACCGCCATCCTCGACGCCTCGCGCGGCTTTCTGGCCGGCGACCCGCAGAACGTACCTCAGGCCTTCGCGATAAGCGCGGCCCTGATCCTCATCCTCTCCTTCTGGGCCGTCTTCGGCCTCCGCCAGGCCGAGAAGGCAGGATAAGTTGGCCCGGGGCCGTCCCTACAACGCCGCCATCGCCGCGGGCCAGAAGTTGGCCACTAAGCTCCACGCCTCCCTGTTCCGCGCCACGAACGGCAGGGTCGGCGGCCGGATGCTCGGCAGCCCCGTCCTCCTGCTCGTCACCACCGGCCGCAAGAGCGGCCAGAGGAGGACCACGCCCCTGCTCTACCTCGAAGACGGGGACCGCCGCGTCATCGTCGCCTCCAACGGCGGCGCCCCGAAGCACCCCGTCTGGTGGCTCAACCTCCAGGCCAACCCGGAGGCGACCGTCGAGATCGGGGGCCGCAAGACCCACGTCCGCGCCACGCAGGCGCGGGGCGCGGAGAAGGCGCGCCTCTGGAAAAGGCTGGTCCAGATGTACGGACCTTACGAGAGCTACCGGAAGAGGACGGACCGCGAGATCCCGGTCGTCCTCCTCGAACCCGTCGGATGAAGTAACCCGACACCCGTAGCCTGAAACCCATAGAGAGAGGCTCTATCTTGAAGACCATCGACCGCGAGGAGCTCAGAGCGAAGATAGACCGGGGGGACGACTTCCTCCTGCTCGAGGTGCTCGGAGAGGCGTCGTACAACCGGGGGCATCTGCCCGGCGCGGTGCGCTACGAGGGGCGGGAACAGGTCGAGGGCCTGGTCCGGGATAAGAGCGCAGAGATCGTCGCCTACTGCTCGAGCTTTACCTGACACTCCTCGACGCGGGTCGTCCGGGAGCTGACGGCCGAGGGTTACGAGAACGCCTCCGACTACGAGGGCGGCAAGCAGGACTGGATCGAGGCCGGCCTCCCAACGGAGACCGGTTAGTGGTCCGATCCCGCTCTCTCTTCTGCACGATCTCTCCCTGGATACGGTCCTAGAGACGTGTGGGTAGGTCGCGTGGCCGGTGTCTTGAGGTGAGCGGAAACGGCCGCGCAGCACGGGTCATAGAGGCGAAGGGGCTGACCAAAGTCTACGGCAAGGGAGAGGGACGGGTCGAGGCCCTGGCGGGTGTGAGCCTGGACGTTGCGCCCGGCGAGTGGGTCTCTGTGGTGGGCCCTTCCGGGAGCGGGAAGAGCACGCTGATGAACCTGCTCGGGCTCTTGGACCGGCCGACCTCGGGGCGTTACGTGCTTGACGGGCGCGAGGTGTCCGGTCTCAGGGGCGGGGACTTGGCAAGGGCGCGGCGGGAGTTGATCGGGTTCGTCTTTCAGTCCTACAACCTCCTGCCCCGCCAGAGCGCCCGCCGGAACGTGGAGCTTCCCCTGGTCTACGCGGGAGTGCGCGGGTCGGAGCGCAAAAAGCGGGCGCTCGAGGCGCTGGAGCAGGTCGAGCTCTCGGACCGGGCCGCCCACAAGCCGCCGGAGCTCTCGGGCGGGCAGAAGCAGCGGGTCGCGATAGCGCGGGCGCTGGTGGGCCGTCCGGCGATGCTGCTCGCCGACGAGCCGACGGGGAACCTCGACACGAAGTCCGGGGTGGGGATCCTGGACCTCTTCGGGGATCTCAACGCGGCCGGGGTGACGCTCATCGTGGTCACGCACGACCCGGAGGTCGCCGACAGGGGGGACAGGATCGTGGACATCAGGGACGGTTTGGTGTTTGCCGACGAGCGGTCGGGCGGGGTGAGGGAGTGATGCGGGCGTTCCGGATCGCCGGCATGGGCCTCTCCGGGCTGCTCGTCAACTGGGGGCGCACGATCCTCACGATGCTCGGCATCGTCATCGGGGTGGCCGCCGTCGTGCTGCTCGCCTCTTTAGGAAACGGCATACAGAAGAGCATCTCCGGCCAGATAAACGACCTCGGCCCGAACCTGATCACGGTCAGCCCCGGCACGAGCGGCGAGCAGGACGGGGGAGACAATGGCCCGTTCGGCGCCGCAGCCGCAAGCACCCTCACCCCCGACGACACGCAACTGGTCGATGGCCTTCCCGGCGTCGCGGCGGCCTCCTCCAACGTCTCGACCGTGGCACCGGTGGGCCAGGAGAGCGTCTCGTTCAGCGGCGTGGACCCCTCGTACGACGAGATCCGGGCCGTCGAGCTCGCCGCCGGCCGTTTCGTGGAGGGACGCGGCGAGGTCGTGCTCTCCCAGGCCGACGCGAGGAGGCTCCTCAATTCGGGACCCGACGAGGCCGTCGGAGAGACCCTCTCCGTCGGGACCCCGCCCGAGGACGCGCCGGAACGGGACCCCGAGCAGGAAGGCCCCGCCCAGGGTCCTAACCGGCTCCCCGAACGGCTCCCCGAACGGCTCCGCGAACAGATCCCCGAAGGGTTCCCCCAGGACGCCGCACCCGAGCAGGAACCGCGGCAAGAGCCCACGCGGGAGCCCACGCAAGAGCCCGCACCCGAGCCTGTCAGGAAATACGAGGTGGTCGGGGTGGCCGAGGCGTCCGACGTGGAGTTCGGCCCGCCGATCCCCGAGTCCTCCTACATGGCGACCGGGGACGCGCTCGAGGTCTCCGGCGTGAAGACCGTGGGGCAGATAGTGGTGCAGGCAGAGGGCGCTGGGGACGTGGACCGGGCGGTGGATGGGATCAGCAAGGAGTTGCGGGAGGCCCACGACGGGGCCAAAGATTTCTCCGTCATCACGCAGAGGGAGTTGCTCTCGACCTTCACGGAGATCACGGACCAGCTCAAGATCTTCCTCGCGGGTATTGCGGGGATCTCGCTGCTCGTCGGCGGTATAGGTGTCATGAACATCATGCTCGTCTCGGTGGCCGAGAGGACCCGCGAGATCGGCGTGCGCAAGGCTCTGGGCGCCACGAACGCGGACGTGCTCTTCCAATTTCTACTGGAGGCGATCCTGCTCTCCCTGATCGGGGGTGTGGTGGGCGTGGCGTTGGGCATAGCAGGATCGGCGGTTCTGCCCGAGATCCTGACGGACCTCCCCCCGGCCGTGGTGACGGGCAACGAGGTCGCCCTCGCCTTCGGGGTCTCCGCCCTGATAGGCGTCGTCTTCGGCGTCTTGCCCGCCTACCGCTCCGCCCGCCTCCAACCTGTCGAAGCTTTACGCAGGGAGTAAGATCAGGCTCTCGCGCCGGAGGGTCGACACCGCCCGGCGACGTCCAGACACCCGAGAGGCAGCTTCGTGCAAAAGACCCCACACCGAACCCCCGAACCATCGTCCCACAACGCCTGTAGGGGCGGGTTCCAAACCCGCCCGCGCACCCGAAGACCTCCCAACACGGTTAAACAGGCGTTCCCGCCCGCCGCGCGCGGGACGGGCGAGACCCGCTAGCTTGGAGACCTACTCCCACGCCTTCTTTACCTGGGCGCTCGCCAAGCACGGCGTAAAGGCCGGCCGAGCCGCCGGCATCGCGGGCGCCGTGGGGGCGTCCTTCCCTGACCTGCCCTCCTTCGCCGGCACCGCCTACTACATAGGACCGGCCTACCTGCGGGAAGGGTGGTCCTCGATGGACACCGAGGAAGTGCTGCAGGCCATCTACTTCACCGGCCCGTTCGGCGGAACGGGCAGCGCCCTTCACTCGGCCGTGCCCGTCCTGGCGCTGCTCGTCCTGTACCGGGTCCTCAAGCTGGGGAGCCGGGACCGCAGAAAGATACTCCTGTGGTTCCTCCTTGGCTGGTTCGGGCACACCCTGGCGGACTTCGTGACCCACGTGGACGACGTGCGCCCGCTCTTCTGGCCCTTATCAGACTGGACCTGGGCGAGCCCCGTCTCCTACTACAACAGCGACTACTACGGCCGCGAGTTCTTTCTGGCCAACCACGGTCTCATCCTGGTCACGATGCTGGCGCTGCTCGTGGCGCGCCTGCGGCGGGGCGGGAAGCGTGAGGCGGGGTAAGTTCTATACTCGACGGACGATTTGGTACACTCGGGGCCGCGTCGCCTTGGAGAGGTGTCCGAGTTGGCCGAAGGAGCGCGATTGGAAATCGCGTAGGCGGTGTTAAGCCGTCTCGAGGGTTCGAATCCCTCCCTCTCCGCTTTTTCCTCCCTTTTGCAGCAAAAACGTGGCGTGGCGATCGCGCGATTCGCGCGGTCGAACGCCGCGCCGGGGCGCGGGTTGCGGCGGCGAACCGGCAACCGACCAGCAACCCGGCCAAAAACCTGCCCGAAAAGGCTACTCGAGGGCCTCGTCTATGGCGTCGCCGAGGCCGCCCTCCATGCCCTCGATGACGTGGGAGTAGGTGTCCAGCGTTATAGAGATGGTGGCGTGGCCTAGAAGCTCCTGGACGTACTTGGGGTGCTTTCCGGCCCGCAGGAGGATGGTCGCGCAGGTATGGCGGAGGTCGTGGAAACGCACGTCGGGCAGCCCGGCGCGCCGCAGGAGCGGTTTGAAGCTGCGGGTGATGACATCCTGGCGCGACACGGGGTTGCCCCTGCGGTTGGCGAAGACGAGGTCGTTGTCCTGCCACAGCCCCGCGAGCCGTCTCCTCTCTTCCAGCTGAGCCCTGCGGTGGCGCTCGAGCGCGGCCAGGGTCAGGGCGGGCAGCTTGATGGAACGGCGGCTTCGGGCGGTCTTGGGCTCGCCGAAGGCGAACCCCTTCCCGTTTGCCGTCGAGAGGGTCCGCCTGACCTGCACCACGCCGCGCTCGATGTCGACGTCTTCCCATTTGAGGCCGAGCATCTCGCCCTGGCGCATCCCCGTTCCGACGGCCACCGCGTACAGGGCCTCGAACCTGTCTCTGGCCTCACCCGCGGCCCGCAGCAGCTCTTTTGTCTGCTCGGCGGAGAGCGGGGTGATCTCCTTGCGCACGACCTTCGGGGCCTTCACGGCCTCGGTCGCGTTGCGCGGTATCAGGCCGTCCATCACCGCCTGCTTGAGCGCCTTGTGCAGCGTCGTGTGGACGAGTTGCACCATGCGCGGCGCGAGCCCGGAGTCCAGCAGCTCCCGGTACAGCCCGCGGACGTGGGTCGGGGCGAGGCTCTTCAGCTTGATGGAACCGAGGGTCGGCTTGAGATGACGTCTGACGATCCGCTCGTAGCCCTGGTAGGTGGTGAGCCTCACGGTGTCCCGCACGGAGTCCGCGAGCCAGCGGTCCAGGTACCTGCCCACGGTCAGCTTGCCCGCGTCGAACACCAGGCCGCCGTCCCTGTCGGCGATGGCCCTGGCGAGCTTCCCCGCCACCTCGGTGCGCGTCTTGCCCGACACCTCGCGGCGCTTCGTGCCGGTGGCCGTACGGACCGTGTAGACGCCGATCCAACGATCCTTCTTTCCGGTCTTGCGATTCTTGGCCTGGTAGATGCTGCCCTCGCCGTTGCCCCTCTTCGCCACGTGCTCGTCCTCCTCGTGGGTCGTTCTTGCCCTCCCCAAGGAGCATACGGCCGTTCCGAATTATTTCGGCCCCAGGACGCCCGAAATCTTTGTCGACGGGATCGACGAGACGTAGCCGCGCCCGCCCGGTTCGAGAAATGCACCCTCCAAAAGCCAAAACCGGGACGGGGCAGCATATCCTTCCCGTAGGGACGAATGGCAGGCGGCGGTTGGACACGAACCGACGTCGCGTTTAAGGCACGCGAAAGGGGCCCAACGTGGACATTTCGGAACAGGCAGCGCGGAAGCCCGCCGAGCCACCGATGACCGAATACATAACCATCCAGGAGCTGGCGGCCTGGTTGCGTATCAGCCGGGGCTCCGCCTGGAGCCTCGTCATGGAGAAGGGGGAGATTCCCTACCTGCGTTTCGGGGACAGGATAGTTCGGCTGGCGCGGACGGACGTCGAGGACTACCTGCGGCGCTGCCGCTCCGACGTGGAGTAGGCAGACCGTCCTCGACGACGACTTCCGCGCGATCTCGGGTCCGGGAGGTACGGCGGCGGGCGAGATGGACGACACCTTGGATGCCGAGGAGGAGGGTGGGTGAACGAACCCTCTTTGCTAAAGACCATCACCTCTCTTTAGGGGACGAGCGGGATCGACGGCCACGTGGGAAAAACCCCGCAATTTGGGCGAGAAAAGCGACGCGCTGAGCCTTCTACGACGGCGCATTCGCCCATACTTACCTATGTAGGCAAGACGATCCGAGAGGAGCAGACGTGTCGGCAACACAAACTCGCCAGGCGCTGGTGCAGCTACGGGTGGAGGTGCCGGTAGCCCTCCGCCGCGCCGTGAAGATCCGCGTCGCGCAAAAAGAGATCACGGTCCGGGAGTTTGTCCAGCACGCCGTCGAGCGTGCACTGACGGAGGACGCAGAAACCGGAAAGTAAGAGGTCGGCCCCCCGGCGGCGGCGACGCATCCACGCCCCGGTGAAACCGACCTGGACAGGAGCACGAATGGGCGACACCCCTGCCACAGGGTTGCTCGGAACCGCAGCCGGCAACCCGCGAGGGCACGATACAGCAGAGGGCTGTGTAGCGCCACGCTGCCACCGAACGGCGGTCGTCTGGGTGGCTACCCCGAACGAGGCCGGACGCGCCTACCCCGAACGCTCGAACTTCGGGCGCGTCAAAGAGGCGGTGGACGTTGCCGTTTACGCCGGGCGCTGTACCGACCTGCGCGTCTCCGGCAAAACCCTCCGGGGGCCGTGCCCCACGCACAGAGGCGATTGCAAGGGGCGCATCGAAGAGGGGTCGGACGCGGGCGCGAGGCTGGCGTGATACCGGAGCTCCTCCCGAAAGCCGCCTTCGTGGTGGGGATGGCGGCGAAGGGACTGGAGACGGGGCCGCCCGAGCACCCCAGGGGCTCCGCTGGCGGAGCCGACCAGCGCCGCGGCGAGTACACGTGGGTGCCAAGCTGCGCGCCGTACGCCCTTCTGAGGCGCGCCGCCTCCATGCCGGACATGTTTTCCCTCCGGGGGGGCGATCCCTACCCGGTCGCCGTCGTGCCTCAGGCGAGGCTCACCGTGCGCGCGAGGATGGAACCCCTCAAGGGCATCCTCGACGACGGGGAGATAGAGGTCTTGCGCGCCGCCCTCGACGGCTGGACGGCCGACGCCCTAGACGTCGTGGCGTCCAAGTGCCTAGCGTCGGGCCGCCGGGGCGCGCCCGTCGAGGTTTCCTACGCGGACGTCCTGCGGGCGCGAGGGATCGTCGAGAAGAAGGCGGGCAAAGAATGGGGCGGCAGGCGGGGCGGGTGGGAGAAGGGCCAGGTCTCGCGCGCCCGGCGCGCGCTCGCTCAGGTGGCCAGCTTCAGCCTGCGGGCGCAGGGGCGCGACCACACCGGCAAGGAGATGCCCGACGCGCTTTCCGATACGTTTTCGCGCGCTTTCGAGTTCCGGGAGATCGGCGGCGGGCGCTACGAGGTCAGGATGGGCCGGGCGATACTGCACTTCCTCGGGGGCGGCGCCGGGAGCGACCAGCTGGAGATGCTCGACCGCCGGGTGCTCTCCCTTCGCCCGCGCCAGGACGAGATCGCCAAGAGGCTTGCCCGGTACCTCTCCGACCTCTGGCGCATAAGGGCGGACGAAGCCAGGGCCGGCTCCATGAGCGGGCCGTGGTGCGTGGCGACGCTGCTCTGCGTCGTAGGCCTAGAGGTCGACGGCGCGCCCAAGCCGAAAAGGAGCCTGGACAGTTTCCGCCGCGCGCTGCTGGCGCTCGGGGAGATCGGCGTCGTCGGCGAGGTCGCCTGCGAGTTCGTCGGGCCCACCAGGCGCAAGGGCTGGACGGAGGAGTGGCTGCGCTCGAACGTGACCGTCGCACCGCCACCGGCCATCGCCGC
>CADCUT010000067.1 GCA_902805975.1 uncultured Rubrobacteraceae bacterium
CCCGCCGAACAACCACCGCTACGAGGCGCACCAGTACTTCAGCCGTCACGGTGGGGGGCACTACTACTACTCCTACGGCGAGGACGACGCCTACTGGACCTCGAAGGGCTACTAGCCGCGGACGACGGCGACGCTCCCGCCAGCGTTTCCCCGTGACGGGGCGGGCCAGAGGCCGCGGGGCCTCTGGCCCGCCCCGTCACGCAAGGGTGGCAGCCTCCGCCCACCCTCGGCCTCCCCGCGTTAGGGGAAGTTGACCACCGACGCTTCTGCGGCGTCCGTCACCTTAGTGTCAGCGCCCGCGCCCCCGTCTAGGGAGTCGTTGCCCTCGACGCCGTCTTGAGAGTGAAGCTCGTCGTCGCCGTCCTCACCGTGGAGCGTGTCCGCGCCCGAGCCCCCCCGGACGCTGTCCTTGCCCGGTCCGGCGTAGATCACGTCGTCCCCCGTCCACCCCGAGATGATGTCCCCGCCACCTTGGCCCCTGAGGGTGTCGTTGCCGGCGTTGCCCGTGAGGGCGCTGTATCTATCGGAGCCGGTCAACGCGTCGTTGTGCACGGAGCCCATCAGGCGCTCGATCCCCAGCAGTTCGTCGTGGCCTTCGCCGTCAGCGACGCCGGTGACGAGCGATGCGTCGATTCCTTGCGGGGCGGTCTCGAAGGAGGCGGTGTCGTAGCCTTCTCCGCCCCTCAGAATGTCGTCGCCCCCTAAGCCCTCGATGGTGTCGTTGCCTCCGAGGCCGCAGATGACATCGGCCGCCTCCGTGCCCTTGAGGACGTCCTTATCGGCGGTGCCAAGCACGGTGCACTCGTCGGGACCCTTGGCTACCGAGTAGGACCACGTTCTGGTGGCTTCGAGCGGGTTGCCCGCGGCGTCCTTCGCGC
This sequence comes from uncultured Rubrobacteraceae bacterium, assembly GCA_902805975.1. GTDB lineage: Bacteria > Actinomycetota > Rubrobacteria > Rubrobacterales > Rubrobacteraceae > Rubrobacter_D. The sequence goes on from CADCUT010000067.1 coordinate 879, forward strand.
CGCCGGTTCCCCCCGCGATGGCGACGGTGTACGTGGCACCTGCGTTCAGGTCGGCCTCCGGGTCGAGCGTGGCCTTGTTCGTCTGCGGATCGTAGCCAACCGCGGCGGCAACGGGGGTGGTGTTACCGTCCGCGTTCCGCTCGGAGAGCGTGAACGTCGAGCCGTTTATCGTGGAGGCGTCCATCGCCTCGGAGAAGGTCGCCTCGACGTTTACCGAGGGAAGCATATCGCGTGCCCCGTCCGTGGGCGCAATGCCGGCCACCGTAGGCTTGAGAGAATCGACGTACCAACTCCGGGTGGCGGGGGAGGCGTCCGCGTTACCGTCGGCGTCGATGGCCCGCACGGAGAAGTCGTGCCTCCCATCGCTCAGGTTCGTGTAATCGGCGGGTGAGGCGCAGGCGCCATAGGGGCCATCGTCCAGCGAGCACTCGAAGGCTGAGCCCGCCTCAGAGGAGGAGAACGCGAAGCTCGCCGAGGAGCTGCTGACGGTGCCCGATGGCCCCGAGTCCACCGTGGTCTCCGGCGCCTGGGGTGAGCTAACACCGGCCGGGATGTCGAGGGTGTTGTGCAGGTAGTAGTTGGTAGTGTCGTCGCCGGCGAGCACGAGCAGGTCGGTCCTGCTGTTGACGGCCTGCTTGGTCGAGGTCGTATCGTTTATGGTGGTGTCCGTCGAGCTCTTGATGAAGGGAGTTCCCCTCCCCTCCGAGAAGGAGATGTTGCCCAGGGGGGTCTGCTTGTGGTAGATCGTCCCGCCCGGGGAGACGGGGGCCGTGGCGAACATGTGCAGGACGCGGTTCTCCTCGTCTATGGCCACGATCGGGCGGGTGTGGTCGTCCTGCACCCGTCCGAAGATGTGGTTGGTCCAGTTGCCGTCCCCGCCCAGCACCGACAAAAAGATCAGCGGCTGGTTCGCGCCGGACGCCGATGTCTTCACCGCGGCGAAGACCCTTCCCGTGGCGTCGTCGACCTGCACCGACCTGAGATTGATGTGGTCGTCTGCGAGGTCGGGCCCGGCGACGGCGGTGCGGCTCGCCTGCCAGGCGCCCGCGGGGTCGCCGTCCTTGTGGGTGGCCCAGTACATCGCGTCGTTGTTCTGGTTGGACCACATCAGGCCCACCTGCGGGGCGGCGGTCTTGCGGTCGAAGGCGACCACCGAGGAGATGTCGTCTGAGGTGAGGTTGGAGGCACCGTTGACCTGCGGGACGAACGGGGTGCCCCAGCTGGCGTCGCCCCCCTGCGAGGCGTTCACGTAGACCTTGCCGCCCTGGGCGTAGGTGACCCACAGCCTGCCCGTACTGTCCTTGTCCAGCACTATGGCCTCGACGCGACCGCTCGCTACCTTGACCGGGAAATTCGAATCCAGGGAGTAACTCCTGGTAGTCGTGTCGTAGCTGTAGCGCCGGACGTAGGCGTTCTGGTCCGAGGTCGAGGTGGTATCCGGCGCGGTCGCCACGTAGAGCTTGGTACCGTCCCAGAGGACGTCGGCCTTCGCGTTGTAGCGTCCATCGATCAGGGTGCCGGTGTCGGACCAGGAGTTCGTCTGCCAGTTAAAGCGGTAGACGTGGTAGTCGTCGGAGACGGGGTCCCAAAGGACCCCCCACCACGAGCCGTCGTTGAACCAGAGCTTGCTCTGCGGCTTCTCGCCGGTCGGGGAGCCCGTGCCCGCGTAGGAGTGGTCCCGGTATCCTGCCTCCACGGCGGTCTGCGCCTCGGCGGGGGTGGTTCCTCCCGGCAGGACGAAGCAACCGGCGAACACCGTGACGATGAGGGCGGCTACGGCCCAGAACACGCGCCGCCCGGATGTCTTTGCAAGCTTGTTCAATCTGACCCCTATCAAGCGCCACGCGACCGGCGCGGAGAGAACGCCGTGCAGACGCGAGGCCGCGACAACTGCGGCGCTCCCCGCGTACGACCGTCACCTCCCGCCGGCGAGTGCTTTTCCTTTGTGGGGCGGACGTTAAAGAACCCCAAACCCCGGCACATCGGCCGGATGGCACATCTTGCAATCTTTGCTTCGCGCTCTGCCCCACGGCGAACGTCCGGCTTGGCCGGACGCATCTTGGCGGCTAGATCTACCCGCCCGCGCTCCGAAGGGGTGCCACCACCGGCGCCGAACCCGGACCGCTTTCAACGCGGGCCTCCAGCCTCCCCTGATTTTTGTCACCGACGCGTCAGTGACAGCTGTCGCTTCCCGCGTCCGTGAACCCCTCGTCCTCAACCGGCACGAACTCCCACTCGTAGCCCCGGGGCTTCAGGGTGAACTTTATGACCCCGTAGACGGCGGAGCTGCGAACCTCACTGTTCTCCTCGATCTCGCCGAACCCCCTGAGGCTCCTGCCACCGGTTCCCACCACGAACTGCCTGACCCCGCCCCCTTCGTCCCGGTTGCCCTCCGCGTCCTGGGGGGCGAAACGCTCATAGGAGTGGTCGTGGCCCGAGACCGCCACCTCGACGCCGCCGGCGTAGAGCGCATCCCAGATCGCCCCGGCGCTGGCGGGGTCGTTCCCGTGCTCGACCCCCGAAGACCAGCGGGGGTGGTGAAAGTAGGCCAGCGTGCACCGCGCTTCGTTCGCGGCGAGGTCCCGCTCGAGCCAATCGATCATCGGGTCCCCGGGCCCGCAGCGGGGCAGGCTCCCGTCGGCCTCGGGATCGCCGTAGCAGTGCCCAGTGTTCAGGGAGATGACGTGCCACCCTCCGAGGTCGTACGAGTAGTAGCCGCCGGCGTCCTCGGCCGCTACCGCCCCGAAGTACTCGAAGTAGCCGGCACCGAACTGCTGGGGGTCGCCGCCCACGTACTCGTGGTTGCCGGGCGAGGGCTTGGTGCGCGCCCTGTGACGGCCCCAGGTCGGTTCGTAGTAGTTCGCGAAATCCTCGGTGCTTCCGGACTCGTAGACGTTATCGCCGACGGTAAAGACCGTGCCCGCGATGTTGTCGAGAAGATCGGCCGTCCCCTCTACGCTATCGTTCTCGCCGCTCGCCATATCGCCGGCCCCGACGAGAACCGGATCGTCTCCCAGGGCTACAACCAGCTCGGGCTGGTGGTGACCCTCCCAGGCGTCGAACTTGGCGAGGTTCGCCGAGCCAGAGCGCAGAGAGAAGCTGTAGGTCCCGCCGCCGTCCACGACGGCGCTCACATCGTACTCCACCCATGAGCCCGAGGCGACCGCACCCGCGTCGTCGATCTCCGGGCCGACGACGCGGGGCCTGTTGGACCACGTCGTCCCGTACTCCGACCAGCCATCGGCCGTCTCGAACACGGCCGGCGCGTCCGCCGTGCCATCGTAAGCGTACACCCTCAGCTTGGCGCTCCGGACCCCTTCTCCGACGGCGCCCAGCCTAAAGCGCAGGTAGCTCTCCTTACGGTTCGAGGCACTGCCGCCGGTCCAGAGACCCCTGCCGGCGAAGTTTTCACCGGGGTTCGACTCCTCGACGCGGAGGTCGACTTCCGTCAGATATCCCACTTCGTTAGCCCGGGCCGGGCTGTCGAAGGGCCAGGCGAACGCGAGCACGGCCGCCGCGACCGCGACGGAGATCACCAGGGCCGGCACGGCCAGCTTCAACGCGTCCCTACCGACCCCTCGAACCGCGTTCCCCTCTCCACGCCAGCGGGCGGAAGGTCTACCGGCCTTGGGACTTGAGCCTTCGGGCCGTGCGCGCGGTGAGGTGGTCGAGGATGATCCGCTCGGCCTCCGTCACCACCTCGGTCACGGGCCTCGAGGCGTCCACCACGTGGCCGTTGGGCAGCTTCCGGACCAGATCCAGATAGGCCTCTCGCTGCCGGGAGGTCTCCTCCAGCGAGACCTCCTGCTTGCGGGCGTGGAGGACCTCCGCCGGGGCGTCGAGGAGCAAGACCAGGTGGGGCTGGGGGAAGATCCGACCGACCGCCTTGGCCAACCACATCGGGCCGCCGTAGCGGTGGCGCGTGGGGTCTATCAGCAGATCGTGGTAGTAGCGGTCGAAGATCACGAGCGCGGAGCGCCTCAGCTGCGGTTGCACGTCGGCCACGTACCCCAGGAGGGTGTAGTCGGCCCACCACAAAACGAGCTTGACCAACGAGAGCGCCAGGCCCCGGGATGGCTTGTCGTGCGGGTCGCGCCCCGGGCCGAGCGGCACGGCGTGCGGGCTGGCCGTGGCCGCGCTCTCGAGCTCGAGCTTGAGCAGATCCCTCTCCTGACGCTCCTGACGGACCCGCTTCGTCCAACGCAGGGGCGACTCCAGGGCCCGCCCGTGGTAGAGCTTCGTCGACCAGAAAGCCGGGGCCAGGTCCTCCCGAACCCGGGCCATCACGGTGCTCTTGCCGGCACCATCTACGCCCAGGACGGCGACCATGAGCCCGGAGGGCCTGAGCGCGCGCCCGAGCCTCTTACCAAGGTCGTCCAGCCGGTTGCGCAGCACCTTGAGCGGCTGCTCGCGGCCGACCCTCCCGGACATCTCCCCGTAAAGATGCCCGAGCCGGCGGCGCACGATCTCCCAGTCTCCGCTCCGGGCGGACTCCGCGACCAGTTCGGCCTCTGCTTCCGGCAGGAGGCGGGCCAACCGAAGCCTGCATCCGGCGGGATCCGCGCCGTACAGTTCGCTCAGCCGCTCGGCCTGGGTGGCGTCCATGGAGCCCTTAGCCGCCCTCTTGACCAAGTAGGCGGCGAACTCCAGGTCCGGAGGGGGCACCTCGAAGAACGCGAACGGGCGCGCCTTCTCCAAGAACTCCTCGCCTTCAAAGAACACGCGGCCGTCGATACGGTAGTCGTCGTAGAAGACGTGCAGCCGCAGGAAGACGGGTCTCCCCTCCCGCCACCTGCACAGCGCGTACCAGAACGCGGCCGTCGGCTGGGTATGGATCGCCTGCACCACGGTGGCCGCCCCGCTCTCGGAGAGGAGGCGAGGGATTCGGGCCGCCTCGGCGGAGACGGCATCCACGTCCGAGGCGATCTTTTCCGGGTATCCCTTGTAGCCGTGCAGCACGCATAGCCTCTCGCCCGCCCGTTTGAGGGCGACGACGGCGTCCCGGAAGAGCTCGCCCTTGGCCGCGTCTGCTCTACCGTTCTCTTGCTTGGTCGGTTGGCTCATCTAATAGCTCCCTCTGCCTTCGCGCAATCTGTCAAAAGACCCTTCGTGCCCCGGTGCGCCCGTGCGATCCCGGACCGGTTCTTGGACCTCGGGGCCCGTCCGGCTCGGCCCTCTACGTCCCGCGACGCCCCGTTCGTTCTTGCCACACGGCGGTCAGGTAGCCTGCCGGCCGCCCCTCGGCCACCCGCATGTAAGCCTCTGCCACGGAATCCCAGTCGTAACGGGAGCTTGCCCGAGACCGCATGTCCGCCGATTGATCCGGGCTCTTCAGTACCCCGCGCAGGGAAGACGCCACGCCGTCTGGCTCAAAGAAGTACCCTTCGTCCCCCAGGACTTCGCGGCTGAAACGGCCTTCAATGGCGAGAACCCTCGGGCAGTTCGCCATGGCCTCCAGCAGCGCCGGGTTAGTGCCGCCGACGGAGTTGCCGTGTACGTAACAGAAGCAGTTCTCGCGCAGGACCTGCAAGACTTCGGCGTCGTAGACGGCGTCGGCCACCACGATGCCGCCCTTGCCGTCCATCGCCTTGATCCGCTGCGCGTAGGGCGTAGGGCGCTGGTAGCCAATCAGCAGGAAGCCAAAGCCCTCGGCCCCCAGGGCGGCCTCCTCGAACGCCCCGATAATCTCGAGCGGCAGGTTGTCCGGCTCGAAGCGGGTGATCTGCAAGAAGTAGCGGCCGGCCTCGACCCCGTAACGATCCAGGATGGTCGGTGCCCGGTCCGGGGGGACCTCCGGCGTCCGCGGGATCCCGTATGGGATGAAATGGGTCTTCTTCTTGAAGGTCTTCCTGTAGAAACCTTGCATAGCCTTGGAGTCGGAGATGACGCTCGTGCACAGCAGCGAGATCAGCAGGGAGGCCAGGACGTAGTAGGCCTTGAAGGGCCACTTCCATTTGGCCCTGCGCCACTCCATACCGTCGGTGTTAACCGAGACGGGGATGCGGGCCAGAAGCGTCAGCAGGATGCCGGGAAAGTTGGCGTTGTTGAACCAGAAGACGTGGTCGTAGGTCTTCCTGTGGCGAAGGAGTTGCCAACCCGTCTGGAAGGCGGAGATGAAGGTGTCAAGCGAACGCCGGGAGCTGCCCCTCACGTAGGCCAGCTTTCGACCCTCATGATACTTGAGCGCGTCGCCGCCCGATGATTCCCGACAGAAGACCACGCACTCGTAACCGCCCTCCACAAAGCGCTTGCTGATCTCGTCTACCGCAGTCTCGAACCCGCCGTAGTTGGCCGGTAGGCCCCGCGTGCCGCAAAAGGCCACCGTCGCCCTGGCTTCGGTCCTGCTCCTCCCCTCCACGCCCGCTACCTGCTTCCCGAGACGGAGCGGTAGCACGCCGCCGTCATCCGGCCGATCTCGTGCCAGTCGTGGTGCTCTCGCATGTGCGCCAGGGCCCTCTCCCCGACCCCTCGCAGCCCCTCGGGGTCGGCCATCGACTCGCCGAGCCTCCGGGCGAGGGCCTCGCCGTCGCCGGCGGCGAACACGTACCCGTTCACGCCATCTTCGACTACCTCGGTCATGCCTTCGATGTCGGAGACCAAGACCGGCTTCCCGTAGCTCATCGCCATGAGGAGAACGCCGCTCTGGTAGATCCGGCGGTAAGGCAGCACGACAACGTCGGCCGCCGCGTAATAATTCGCGACCTCGGAATCCGGGATAAAGCGTAGGTGCAACTCGCAGTTCTCGGATATACCCAGGGCCTCGATCTGTGCCGTGTAGCGCCGAAAGTCGTCCTTCCATACCTTGCCGGCGACGAGGAGGATCGTGCCCGGGTCTTCGCGGACAAGCTGGGGCATGGCCTGGAGAAGAACGTCGAGCCCCTTAACCTCCTTTATCTGACCGAAGAAGAGGAGCACCCTTGCCGTGTTTGACAGGCCGAGCCTGGCCCTCGCCTCGTCTTGCGCCGGCATACCGGCGACGAGGCTGATGTAGTTTCCGTGCGGGATCTTGGCTATCTTCTTCTCGGGCACCCCGAGGACCTTCACCAGCTCCTTCTCGCTGATCGCGCTCTGCGCGATCACGAGATCGGCGAGCCTGTAGGCCGCCCTCACCATCCAGGGCACGGAGAGGCTCTCCACGAAGGATTGCACGTCGTGCGCCGTGATGACCACCTTCATCCCGAGCAGTTTGGCCGCAAGGACGTTGAACAACTCAAGGGGGCCCACGTGAAAGAGGTGGAAGTGGGCGATGCGGGCGCGCCGGAGCCGCGCCCCCGAAAGGGCCCGCACGGTGCCCCGCAGGTAGCGGACGCCCCGCAGCCAGGCGGGATCGTCCCCGTAGATCCTCTTGTAGGGCAGGCGCACTTCATACGTGGCCGCAGGCTTCCCGGGCGTCTCATCGCACGTGTACAGGGCGACCCGGGTCTCGGCCTCGGAGAGGCCTCCACAGAGGCCAAAGTCGTAGTAGTCCATACCGCCGTGCCCGCCCACGGGTTCCACCATGGCCACGTCCAGGTTATCGGTTGCGTGCCTTCGTTTCAACGGCCCGAAGCTACCCTGAGAGCCCGCCTGTAAGCACCCACCCTACCGCAACTCGACCATAGCGAGCCCTACTTCTCTTGGCACCACGTAGACGGCCGTGACCTGTTCGATACCGGAGAGAGCCAGCTCTCCCACCGGGGTCTTGGTCTCCATGGAGACGGCCTGCACCATGTTCGGTGTCTGTTGGATGGTCGGGTTGACGGCCAGATAACGCCGGCGGAACTCGGAGATGCCCAAGTAATACAGCCCCAGCCGCTCCGAGACGTCCGCCCCCCTTACCCAGCCCTTCGATGGAATCCTCTCCTTCAGGTTCCACTCCGGGTCGTAGATGTTTACCTGGGAGTTGGCGCTGTCGCAGATCCAATACTCCCCCCGAACCTTCCGCACGGTATGCGGCCCCTTGAGGTTCAGGGGGATCGTCCGGCCGGTAGTCAGGTTGATGACGCCCCCGTTTGCCTGGCGCCTGAGCACCTTCCGGGCCACGCGCCGGGCCAGCTGCGTGACCCTAAGCTGGTTACCCATCACGTAGTGGACCAACGCGTAGCGATCGCCCTCGAAGCCCTCGAACACCTGGTTGCAATGGAACTTGTCCACCACGTCCCGCTCGTCCACCACCAGCTCCCGGCCTTCGTCCTGCTGGCGGGCGTCTTCGTCGTCTTCGGGGGTGGCGGTGACCTTCGCCGTGGAACCGTACATCGCCAGGTTCACGCGTTCCGAGACCCGTTCTTGGTGGATATCGAACGCCACCGCCTCGTCGCCCTGGGTGCTGGCTATCCACAAGGTGTCGCCTATCATGGTCAGCTCGTGGACATCCCGCAGGTTCGGGATCATGAAGTCCACGGCTCCCTGCTGTTGCAGGTCGACCTTCAAGAGCCCGGTAGACGTGGCGGCGTACACGACGTTGGGTTTCATCGGGTGGTGGGCGAGCGAGATCAGCCCGCGTTCCCCCCAGGGATCGAAAAACGGCGCGTGATGCGCCTTGCCGTCGAGAACGACCTGCACGGACCTGACCTTGGAGCGATCCAATCTGACATCTTGCACAAAGGCGTGGAGCGAACCCAGTACCACCACCGCCTCATCCGGGTGTACGAGTTGTTCCCAATCCCTAGCTTCCGTCACTCTCATCCTTCCGAACGTTTGGTGCTTGTGTGGTCTCCTGAGGGAAAAATGCTAACAGCCAAGGGGGACGGACGTATAGGGCAGGTGGCACATTTGGCTGACCGTTCGTGGAGGCCATACTCAACCGCGACGGGCCCCGGGGCAGCTTCAAGATCCTCACTGTAGCCTACCCATCTTCCCGGGGCCACCGGTGCTCGCCAGCGGCGCCTGTGGTTCTGGGTGAAAGACGGTGGCGTCGGGAGTTTGTAGGGAGCAACCGTCGGTTCGGCCGGTCGTACGAGGGGGCCCGTAAACACGCATAGAATCCGTGCTCGTGCGGTACAAATAAGGCGTCTGCGAAAAGGTAAACCCTTCGTGAGAAGGGGACGCAAAGCCGCGGGCCTCGCTTGGTCGAGGTAGCCGGGCTACCGAACAGAAAGGAACGAGAGATGCCGACTCTCTCTCGCTTTACACCCGATAGGGTAGGTTCTCGAAGTATAAGCCGACGGAGGTTTCTGGCGCTTACGGGGGCCTTGGGGATTGCCCTCGCCGGCGGGTCCGCCGCCAAGGCCCATACGGGGGCGGGGGATCACGGCGGTTACCCGGATGCCTTGACCCACCGTATGCACGAGTCGATCACCCCCTTCACAGACTGGCTCGCCTCCCAAGACGCGCGCGGGTACCTGGGGGAGTTCAATTGGCCCAACGACCTTCAGCGCAACGAGGGTGATGTGGCGCAATGGAACGCCTTTGGGGAGCGTTTCATGGGCTGGCTCGATGCGACGAACCTGTGGGCCACCGCCTGGTGCGTGGACGAGACGCAGATGTGGGGCGGCTTCTGGCTTACCGCGTTCGTCAACGAGGGCGAGACCAAACGAGCCATAAGCGTGCCGAAGTCGCAGGCGGCCGTGCTGAAGGCGCACCCCACGGTGCCGGGCGTCTACGAGCGCGGCCTCAACGTCTCCAGCGCCGAGGACTTCGAGGAGGGCTTCTCGAACCGGAATCCCGGGGTCTACGGCAAGGACTACTGGTACTCGGGTGAAACAAGGGACCCGGAGACCGGGCTGAACACCTTCGAGTACCTGGCGCAAGAAGGCGCGACGCTCGTGCGCATCCCGTTCAGGTGGGAACGCATCCAGCGCTCGCTCTCCGAACCCTTGGATCGCACGGAACTGGCACGCCTGAAGAGCTGCTGCGCGCGGGCCGGGGCGGCCGGTCTCAAGGTGGTTATCGACGTCCACAACAACGCGGGCTACTACCTGAAGGGGCGCAGCGGCATAAAGGAGCACAAGATCGGCTCCCCCAGGCTCCCCGTCCCGCATTTCGTCGATCTGTGGCGCAGGCTCTCGAACAACTTCAGGGACGACCCGAACGTCTTCGCCTACGACCTGATGAACGAGCCCTACGTGCACGGGGGGATCCCCACGGCGGGGTACGACAGCCCGCAGAGGGCTTGGGAGGCGTACACCCAAAAGGCCCTGCAGGCCATCCGCGAACGCGGCGACAACAAACTCGTCATGATCCCGGGCTACGCGGGCGCCCGGCACTGGGCGCTGACGCACCCGCTCAAGTGGATAAGCGACCCCGCGAACAACCACCGCTACGAGGCGCACCAGTACTTCAGCCGTCACGGTGGGGGGCACTACTACTACTCCTACGGCGAGGACGACGCCTACTGGACCTCGAAGGGCTACTAGCCGCGGAAGACGGCGACGCTCCCGCCAGCGTTTCCCCGTAACGGGGCGAGCCAGAGGCCCCGCGGCCTCTGGCCCGCCCTCCCGCAAGGGTGACAGCCTCCGCCCACCCTCGGCCTCCCCCCGCGTTAGGGGAAGTTGACCACCGACGCTTCTGCGGCGTCCGTCACCTTAGTGTCGGCGCCCGCGCCCCCGTCCAGGGAGTCGTTGCGATCGACGCCGTCTTGGGAGTGAAGATCGTCGTCGCCGTCCTCTCCGAGGAGCGTGTCCGCCCCCGAGCCTCCCCTGACGCTGTCCTTGCCCGGTCCGCCGTAGATCACGTCATCCCCCGTCCACCCAGAGATGACGTCCCCCCCGCCTTGGCCCCGGAGGGTATCGTTTCCGGCGTTGCCCATCAGGGAACTGTACTTGTCGGAGCCGATCAACGTGTCATTGTGGAGGGAGCCCATCAGGCGCTCAATCTCGACCAACTCGTCGTGGCCTTCGCCGTCGGCGACGCCGGTAACGAGCGACGCCTCGACTCTTTGCGGGGATGTTTCGAAGGAGGCGGTATCGTAACCTTCCCCGCCCCTCAGGATGTCCTCGCCGCCCAATGCCTTTATGGTGTCGTTACCTCCGAAACCGCAGATGATGTCGGCGCCGTTCGTGCCCGCGAGGACGTCCCTCTCGGCGGTGCCAAGCACGGTGCACTCGCTCACGGTGTAGGCGTGGGTGACGCTGGTCTCGTTGCCGGCGTTGTCGGTGGCCACGACGGTGAAGGTTTTCTGGCCGGCGGAGGCGGTGTCTATGGGGGAGTCGTCGGCGACCGTGCCCACGCAGCTCTTGATGCCCGAGCCGCTCGCCTCGTCGCCGCAGGAATAGTCGGCCCTCACGTCCTGGTTGAGGGCGTAGGTGGCGCCCCGGGCGGGCCTGGTGAGCGTGACGGTCGGCTTCGTCGAGTCCGCTCCGGTGGCGGCATCCAGGGCCGTCGAGAACGACCAGCTCTTGCCACTGGACAGGCCGTTGCCTGCGAGGTCCTTGGGGCCTTTGCGGCCGCCCAGCACGACGGCCCGGTAGACGGTACCGGGCTCCAGGTTCTGCTGCGGGTCGATTATGGCCGTGCGGCAGGGACTTCCGCAGCGGACGGCCGTCGCCACCCTGACGTCCGACCTGAAGAGCTGCACGGTATTCGTGTTGACCGACTTGCGGAGCATGGCCTCGGAGAAGTTGACCTGGACGTTGGCGGTGACCGCCACGCCGGTAGCGTTCCCGGCAGGCGAGACGCCCTTGATCGTCGGGGGCGTGCGGTCTCTGGTCGCCCCCGAGGCCGAGCCGACCGCCAGTGACGTCGAGAAGACCAACGCAGCAAGCACCACTAAGGTCGCCCGGTAACCGCTCGTGATGTAACCCCCCCCAAACATATTCCTGCTCCTTGGGTCGAGAGGCGGGGAAGCTGTCACCCCAGCCCATTGCTTCTTGGACCTATGTAGCGTAGCCGCGTCGGGAGTCCTCCACATGTGCCAGGTGACGTGTTTTCGGCCTTACTCACAAGCTATTCCCGGCGACCCGTGACCGACCCCGAAAACGCTGCCTCTTCCGACGGCTCGTCGGACGACCTACCCGGCAAAGCGAGGATCCCCGGTCGACGGGATCGTACGGACACCCGCGCCGCCACCGGCGCGGGTGTCGTCGTAGGCGCTGGTCGGCGCGCGGTCGCAGGCGGACGCGGGGGCGTCCGCCCCGCGGGTCATCGCGCCTAGGGCTTGAGGATGTTCTCGAGCGAGACCAGCTTGTAGTTCTGATTCGCGACGGTGCCCTCGGGGGTGGTGTTGGTTCCATCCTGCGCGACGAATAGCCCGCCAGGAAATGCGGGCCCGAGGCCTGCGGAGGTAACGTCTATGCCGTCGGTGTCCGTG
>CADCUT010000068.1 GCA_902805975.1 uncultured Rubrobacteraceae bacterium
CTGCGGGTAGTCGAGGGCGTCCTCGTCCAGCTTGTAGAACTGGACGGCGATCCTGGCCCGCCGCCCGTAAGCCTCGCTGAAGTTCGGCGGGACGGGCTGCGCCGTGTTTAGCGTGAAGGGCGGGTCCGCGGTCGTCTCGGCCTGCCCCACCCCGACGGTCCCCCCCGGCAGAACCGGCGCGGGAGTCTGAACCGGGGGCGGCACCTCAGGGACGCTGGCCTCATCCCCGCCGCCACCGCAGGCGGCGAGCAGGAGAAGCGGGCAGAGGAGGCTCACGAGCACGGCGAGCCGCGCGGACACTCTCTTGGCGCCGATGCCTGCGATAAGGTTCTCCCCCGGCCGCCCACCGATGATCGTGGCCCGCCGACGGGCTCCCGGCCGGACCTGCGCTAACTTAGCACGGGGGCCAAATGCACGCAACGAACGCGGGGGGCGGCCCGCACGCCCGTCGGAGCGGCCTTTTTCGGCTAACATTCAGAGATCCCACGCCCACCGGAGCCCGGGCGGGCAAGCGATGACCAGGAGGCAGAAGATGGATCCCAAGAACCCTTACAGGACGCAGGACGCCGGCGGCCTACGCAAAGCGAACGTCGGCGAGACGACCAGGCTCGCGGGCTGGGTCCACCGCCGGCGCGACCACGGCGGCCTCGTCTTTATCGACCTGCGCGACAGGTGGGGTATCACCCAGATCACCTTCCACCCCGACAACGCCGAGGTCTTCGCCGCGGCCGAATCGCTCAGGCCGGAGTGGTCGATCTCCGTTACGGGAGAGGTGACCGCCCGTCCCCCCGGCAACGAGAACTCCGAGCTTCCGACGGGCGAGATCGAGGTCCAGGCGGCGAGCCTCGCGATCCTCAACACCTCGGAGACCCCGCCCTTCGAGATCGAACGCGACCGACCCGTCGACGAGACGCTGCGCCTGAGGTACCGCTACCTGGACCTGCGCCGTGAGAAGATGCGCGACAACATCCTCTTCCGCCACAGGGTCGTCAAGCACATGAGGGATTTTCTCGACGCCCGCGAGTTCGTCGAGATAGAGACCCCGCTCCTCACGGCCTCAACCCCCGAGGGCGCCCGCGATTACCTGGTACCCGCCCGCCTCTACCCGGGGCAGTTCTACGCGCTGCCCCAGTCCCCCCAGCAGTTCAAGCAGCTCCTGATGGTCGCGGGCTTCGAGCGGTACTTCCAGATCGCCCGCGCTCTACGCGACGAGGACCAGCGCGGCGACCGCCAGCCCGAGCACACCCAGCTCGACCTGGAGATGAGCTACACCACCCAGGATGAGGTCCTGGGACTCGTCGAGGAGCTGTTCACCGGGATCGTCGAGGACATGACGGAGAAGACCATCCTCGAGAAACCGTTTCCCCGTCTCACGTACGCGGAGGCGATGGACAGCTACGGCTCGGACAAGCCGGACATCCGGTTCGGGCTCGAGATAAAGGACGTCTCGGACGTCGTGGCCGACTCGGAGTTCAAGGTCTTCAGCGGGGCCGTCGCCTCGGGAGGCTCGGTGCGGGGCATCGCCGTCGGGGGGCTAGGGGACCTGTCACGCGGCCGGATCGAGGGTGAGATCACCGACGTCGCCAAAACCGCCGGCGCCCGCGGCCTCGCCTACATGAAGGCCGAGGAAGGGTCCCTCAAGGGCCCCATCGCCAAGTTCTTCTCCGACGAGGAGCAGGCCGCGCTGCGCGAATCACTCGGGGCGGAGGAGGGCGACTACCTGTTCTTCGTCGCGGACAAAGACCCCGTGGTCTTCGAGAGCTTAGGACGCCTCCGGCTCCACTTCAGGGACGCGCTCGGCCTCGCCGACGACGGCGTCCTCGGCCTCTGCTGGGTGACGGACTTCCCGCTCTTCGAGTGGAACGAGGACGAGGGGCGCGTCGAGCCCATGCACCACATGTTTACCATGCCGCGGGAAGAGGACTTAGCACTCCTCGAAACAGAACCGTTAAAGGTCATAGGCCAGCTCTACGACCTCGTGGCGAACGGGACGGAGCTCGCTTCCGGGAGCATCAGGATCCACCGCCCCGACATCCAGCAGCGGGTCTTTGACGTGATCGGCATAGGGGCTGAGGAGGCCGAGCGGCGTTTCGGCGCCATGCTGACGGCCTTCCGCTACGGCGCCCCGCCGCACGGGGGCATAGCGCCGGGGATAGACCGCCTGATCATGGTCCTCAGAGACCAGCCGAACATCCGCGAGGTCATGGCCTTCCCGAAGACCCAGGCCGCCCGCGACGAGATGATGGACGCCCCCGGCCCCGTCTCCGAGGACCAGCTCAAGGAGCTCCACATCGCGCTGCGCCGCCGCCCGGACGCCCCCCAGGGCACCGACCCCGCGGCCCGCCCCTCGGAAGGCAACAACTGACGGGAGGTGTCAGGCTTCAGGTGTTGCTGGCTGAGGGCTGTTTTTCCTTAGGCCGGCCGATCTTGTGTCGGACCGGGTTCTTCCCTAAAACCGTGGTCGAGGGTCCGGCGCGGAGAGAACGGTCCGCTGAAAGGGCGGAGTGGTGAGGTTGAGCGGGAGGGTCGCGCTGACGTTCGATGACGGTCCTGACCCGGTCTGGACGCCGCGGGTTATGGATGCGCTGGCGGATGCGGGCGCGCGGGCGACCTTCTTTGTCGTAGCCCCGCTGGCGGGGCGGTACCCGGGGCTTTTGCGTCGGATGGTCGGGGAGGGGCACGAGGTCGCCTTCCACTGCAACCGGCACGCGCGCCACGACCGGATGACGGCGGCGGAGATCCAGGCCGACGCCAGGGAAGGGTTAGAGATCCTGGACACGCTCGGCCACAGGGTCCACGATTGGCGCGCGCCCTGGGGCGTCGTCACCGGCGACACGGCCCGTGTCGCGGAGGGACTCGGCCTGCGACTGGTCGGCTGGACCGCCGACAGCGAGGACTGGCGCGGCGGCCCGGTGGACGAGATGGTCGGTGGCCTGGCGCAGGTTATGGAGGCCGGGGCGGTTGTGCTGATGCACGATGCGGTCGGCCCGGGAGCGTTGAGAGACGGCTGCGGTAGGACGGTGGATCTCGTCGCGCCGCTCGTCTCGATGGCCCGTTCCCGCGACCTCACCCCCGTGCCGCTGGGCGGGATGCCGGGGCGGCTCCCGGTACGCAACCCGGGGAACGTCGCGGGTGTATGAGCGTTCCCGTTGCACCGGGCCGCCCTCGGATAAAGTCAGGCCGCTATGAGGACTAGAACCCCCGGCCACGGCCCGCGCGAGAAGTCCAGGCCCCGAGAACTGAACGAGGTTCTGGACGAGGTTTTGTCCGGGATCTCGGCCGGCGCCGCCGCGAGGGACGCCGAGCCGGCGTTTCCTGAAGGGCCGTTCCGCAACCTCGCGGCCTCCGGCGTTCTCGGCATGACCGCGCCGGGGCGCGGTGACGACCGGGCGGTCTCCTTCGAGCGGGAGTGGTGCGTGCTGCGCGCCGTGGCCCGCGCTGACGGCTCTGTCGGGCGCATCCTGGACGGACATTTCAACGCCGTCGAGCGGGTCTCCGTCCTCGCGCCGGAACCGCTGCGGTCGGCCGAGTTGGAGGCCATCACGGCGGGCGAGCTGCGCCTGGGCGTCTGGGGCGCTGACCCGATACCGGGCGAGGGCGAGCCGGCCCGCCTCTTGGAGGGCGGCGCGCGCGTCTCTGGCGTCAAGACGTTCTGCTCGGGCTCGACGGGTCTCGACCGCGCGGTGGTCCTCGTGCGCGGGGAGGACGGCGCGCCGGGTCCGCCGCTGGTCGCCTACGTGGATCTCTCGGAGGGGGCTGCGGTGGATACGACGTGGTTTCGTGGATACGGGATGCGCTCCTCTGAGAGCCACAGGGTCGTCTTTGACGGGGCGCGGGTGCTGGCGGTGCTCGGCCGGCCGGGCGAGCTCCTGCGAGAGCCGTACTTCTCGAGGGACGCCGTCCGGACAGCCGTAACCTGGGCCGGCATCGCGGACCTCGCCGTGGGCTCGGCCCTCGACCTGCTCGCCACCAAGTCCGCCGGCAGGGACCCGGACGACCTGGTCTCGCTCGCCGCCGGCAAACTGCTGACCGCCCAAGGTACTATGGACCGCTGGCTGGAGTTCGCCGCCGCCACCGCCGACCGCGGGGCCTCGCTCTCCGGCTTCTCGACCCAGCTCAGGGAGGCGGTAGCGTCCGCCTGCCGGGACATTCTGGATGAGGCCACACGGGCCGTCGGTTCGCACCCGTTCGCCACCGCGGGTCCCCTCGACCGGGCGCGACGGGACCTCGAGCTCTACCTGCTGCAGCACCGGCTGGAGCCCGCCCTCGCGCGCCGGGGCAGGGCGGCCATCGGGGAACGCCGCCCGTGAGCGAACGCCTCGACCGGGAGTACTTCGAGGAGCTCTACGCCGCTTCCCCGGACCCCTGGAACTTCGAGACCAGCGACTACGAGCGGGAGAAGTACCGCCACACCCTCTCCGTCCTCGGCGACCGGCGCTTTCGTCGCGCGCTCGAGGCCGGGTCCTCCATCGGGGTCTTCACCCGGATGCTCGCCGGGCTGTGCGAGGAGCTACTCGCCGTTGACGTCTCGGAGAAGGCGGTGGAGGCGGCCAGGGAGAGGCTCAAGGGGTTCGAACACGTCAGGGTGGAGCGCCGCACCCTGCCGGAGGAGATGCCCGCGGGTCCGTTCGACCTGATCGTCGCCTCCGAGGTTCTGTACTACTTCCCGCGGGAAGAGATGCTCGCGATGCTAGACGGGTTCGAGACCGTCCTCGCGCCGGGGGGCGCCCTGATCGCGGTCCACTGGCGCCGCGAGACGCGGACCTACCCGCTGCAAGGGGATGAGGTACACGGGCTGCTCGCCGCCCACACCAGCCTGACCCTGACGGAATCCGTGGCCGAGCCGGACTACCGTCTGGACCTCTTCGAGGACCAGGCTTGAACCGGGACGAGCGGCTCGTCATCGTCGGCGGCGGCCCGGCGGGGCTCGCCACCGCCAGGGCCTACCGGGACGCCGGCGGCCTGGCGCGCGTCGAGATCCTCTCCACCGAACCCTACCCCCCGTACAACCGCCCGCCGCTCACCAAGGACTTTCTGCGCGGCGAGTCAACCCGGGAAGACCTACCCATCGAAGCCGAAGGCTGGTACCAGGAGAACGACGTCGAGCTGCGGCTCTCCACCGTGGTCGAAGCCGTGGACCGCGAGAGGGCCGTGGTCGAGACCGACGCGGGCGAGCGATTCTCCTACGACGCCTGCGTACTCGCCACGGGCTCGGAGCCCGTCCGGATCCCGGTGCCAGGGGCCGAAGACCCGGAGATACTGGTCATGCGGACGCTGGAGAACTCCGCCCGGCTCAGGGAGCGGGTCGGCGGGGGTGACCGGGCCGTGGTCGTCGGGAGCGGGTTTATCGGGTGCGAGGCGGCGGCCTCGCTCTCGCTGCGGGGGGCCGACGTGACGCTCGTAAGCCTGGAGGAGGTCCCGCAGGGACAGCGTCTCGGCGAAGAGGTAGGCGGGCGTATCCGGGGCTGGCTGGAGGACTACGGCGTGGACCTGCGCCTCGGCACGGCGCTCGAGGGTATAGAGCGCCGCGACGGCGGCTACTCCGTCGCCGTGGAGGGCGGCGAGAGCATCCCGGCGGGCACCGTCCTCTTCGGGACGGGTGTCGCGCCGCGGCTCGGGCTGGCGGAGGCGGCCGGGCTGGAGCTGGACGGGGGTGTCGTCACGGACTCTTCGATGCGCACGAGCGGGCCCGGCGTCTTCGCCGTCGGGGATATCGCCAGCGCGTTCAACGAGTCGGCGGGCCGGCACGTGAGCGTCGAGCACTGGGGGGACGCCCTGGAGCACGGCCGCATCGCCGGTACCGTTATCGCCGGCGGCGAGGCGGCGTGGAGCATGGCCCCCGGCTTCTGGTCGACGATCGGGGACAGGACGCTCAAGTACTGGGCCTGGGACGGCGGGTGGGATCAGCACGCCTTCGAAGACCGGGGCGAGTCGTTCGTCGTCCGGTACGGCCGCGACGGGGCGCTCGTTGGCGTCCTCGCCCACGGCGCAGACGAGGACTACGAGAACGGGCGCGAACCCATCGAGCGGGGAGACCCCTTCCCCGGGTGAGGCCCGCGGCGCCAAGCGTATCCCTCCGGGCCAGCGTCGTCGTGCCCGCCCGCGACGAGGAGGACCTCATCAGCGCCTGCCTGCAGGCGCTCGCCGGCCAGAGGGGCGTGGCCCCCGAAGAGTACGAGGTACTCCTGGTGCTCGACCGCTGCACCGATGGAACCGGGGCGCGGGCGGCCGAGGTCGCCGCAGACCATCCGGGCCTCCGCCTCTACGCGCTCGAAGGCCCCGGGGCCGGCTCCGGCCTGGCCCGCCGGGTCGGCATGGAGGCCGCCTGCAAACGGCTAATGGCCGTCCGGGGCTCTGATGGCCTGATCTGCTCAACCGACGCCGATACGGTCGTGGCGCCCGACTGGCTGGCGAGCCAGCTTCGGGCCGTCGCGTCGGGGGCGAAGGCTATCGGAGGGCGCATCGGCCTGGCCGACACCGGTAGCCTGCCCCCCGGTGTCCTGCGGCTGCACGCCGAGGAGGGCCGGAGGCGCCACGAGAGGCTCCTGGCGGACCCGGCCCGTTCGGGTAGGGCCGAGCACTGGCAGTTCTCCGGCGCCTCCCTCGCCCTGACCGCGGAGACCTACAGGGAGGTCGGCGGCCTGCGGCCCCTGGAGTCCCTGGAAGACGAGCACCTGGAAGAGGCGCTGCGCCAGAGCGGCGTCCCGATCGAACGCCTCCTCTCCGTCCGGGTCACGACCTCGCCCCGCCTCGAAGGACGCGCCAGCCGCGGCCTCTCCCACGACCTCTCGTGCATGACCGTCCTGCACCAGGGGTCGACGGTGCTGCGCAGGCAACAGGATTGATCCCCCCGGGAAGAGCCCGCCACCCTCGGGTGGTGGTCCTTCGGTAAGAACCGGGCGCCGAACCCAGTCTGTGAGTAGCCGCGACCCTTCGTGGTCCTAGCGCCTCGGCTGCAGGGGCTGCCAGTCCGGCTGGGCGTTCTCGCCCGTAAGGATGTTCGTGACCATGGTCTGCTGCGAACCGTCGGTCTTCATCCTGTGGATCTCCAAGTTCCCATCCCGGAAGCTGTGAAAGGCCATCTGCCTGCCGTCCGGCGAGAAGACCGGGGACCCGTCGGCGACGTTGTTGGCGGTCAGCCGCCTCGGGTTGGAGCCGTCGGCGTTTATGGCGTAGATCTCGGCCGTCGACACGGAGTCCCGGAAACTGCCGAACACGATCCTCCTGCCGTCAGGCGACCAGTCCGGGCGTATATCGCGCGCGGGGTTTCGGGAGAGGTTCACCTCGTTGGCGCCGCTGGCATCCATCGTGTAGATCTCCGTGTTCTCGTCCCCAACCATCTGATCCCTGTCGGTGGTGAACGCGATCTTCTTGCCGCTGGGGGAGAAGACGGGGTCCTGGTCGTTGGCGCCGAAGTTGTCCTCCCTCGGGGCGTTGTTGGTGAGCTGACGCAGCCCCGTCCCATCGATGTTCATGGTGAAGATTTCCCTGTCCTTCTCGGGGTTGTTCACGCCCTCGCCGGTTTCGCGGACGCTCACAAACACGATCTTCTTGCCGCTGGGGGAGAAGGCGGGGTCCTCGTCCAGCGCGGGCGCGACCGTCAGGCCGTCCGGGGTGAGGTCCTTCTCCCCCGCGCCCGAGGCGCTCATCACGAAGATATCTGCGTCCCCTTCTCGCTCGTGCGTGAACACGATCTTTCTGCCGTCATGCGAGAAGGCGGGCTCGAAATCGTTCCAGTTGTTGTGGGTGAGTTGGACGACCCCCGCGCCGGAGGCGCTCGAGACGAATATCTCGAAATCCGGGACCGTCCTGCCCTCGGGTATGGGATTGTCCGGCGTGAGGCGGTTGCTGACAAACACCACTTTGCCGTTCTTGCCGGGAAAGGCCGCCTGGACGGGCTCCATGATCAGGAAGGCCCACCCCAGGACGACCAGTGCCGACGTAAACCCGGAGGCGAGTACCCGTACCCTCCCCGCCCCCGCCTGCTATGGCGCGGTAAGTATCGATGCGGCGAGGAGCCGGGCGCATCCCCCAGGTGGACTAGATTTGTGATTTTCTATGCAAGTTTCCGTGACCCTGGGAGGCCCGGTCGCTTGTCTCTCGCCTCCAGGCAACCCGGGGAGCCGTGCACGAGCGGCGCCCTAGACCACCATCGGCGGCTCCTCTGCCGGCGGGGTGAAGAGATGGGCGTTAGGGGTGTCGTTTGTATCGCTGCTCCACGATGGGACGGCCTGGGAGGAGGACGAATCCAGAAGCGGATACCCTGGAACTTCTCTTCCCTGTCCTCATACACGTCCGGGGCGGCCGTTGACAACGGCCGTCGCCGGGCGTATACCGAGGATCGACAACAGGATGCCACCAAGACGCCGAGCCCCCGGGTGGCGCCGGGGGGCGGGGGAACCACTTCGGACCCATAAGGTCCTCGGGGTGAATCTCCGGCTAACGCTAGCTGGCGTAGGGCTTATCTCTTTCGGCCCGAACCCGACAGCTAACCTCGCAGGCGCCGAAGAAGGAGGATATGTGGTGCCCGCGAAGCCTTCCCTTTCGAACCGCCCGGCGGGCGGTTTCAAGCGCTGGCTGCTCGAGAAGCGCGTCGAGGAGGTGCAGGGCCCGGAGGCCAGGGAGGGCGAGGAGGAGCACCCCTGGTGGCAGGTCGTGTGCCTGACCGGGGTCGACTACTTCTCCACTTTAGGCTACATACCGGCCATAGCGGTCGCCGCGGCCGGCGCGCTCTCGCCGATCGCCACGCTGCTTATCGTGCTCCTGACCCTGTTCGGGATGCTGCCGATGTATCGCGTCGTCTCCCGGGAGAGCCCCCACGGCCAGGGCTCGATCGCGATGCTCGAGAACCTGCTCTCGTTCTGGAGGGGTAAGATCCTCGTGCTCGTCCTGCTGGGGTTCGTCGCCACCGCCTGGATAGTGACGATCACGCTCTCTGCGGCGGACGCCGCGGTGCACATCGTCGAGAACCCCCTGGTGCCGGAGTTCCTGCACGGGCAGGAGCTCATCCTCACCCTCCTGCTGCTAGGTGTCCTCGGCGCCGTCTTTCTCAAGGGCTTCCGGGAAGCGATCGGCATAGCGGTCTTTATAGTCGTCGCCTTCTTGCTGCTGAACCTCGTGGTGGTGGCCGTCGGCTTCTACGGCATCCTCGCCGAGCCACAGCACCTCGCCGACTGGCGGGACTCCCTGTTCGCCGACTACGGAAACCCCCTCGCCATCATCGGCGTCTCCCTGCTCGTGTTCCCCCGGCTCGCCCTGGGGCTCTCCGGCTTCGAGACGGGCGTGAGCATGATGCCGCTCGTGCGCGGCGAGCCGGGAGACGACCCGCGCCGGCCCGAGGGGCGCGTCCGCAACACCCGCAAGATGCTCGCCGTCGCCGCGATCATCATGAGCTTCTACCTCGTCACCACCAGCATCGTGACGACGCTGCTCATCCCGGCCAGAGAGTTCGAGGAGGGCGGCGCCGCCAGCGGGCGGGCGCTCGCCTACCTCGCCCACAACCTACTCGGCGACGTCTTCGGCACGGCCTACGACCTCTCGACCATAGCCATCCTCTGGTTCGCGGGGGCCTCCGCCATGGCCGGGCTCCTGAACATCGTCCCCCGCTACCTGCCCCGCTACGGCATGGCCCCCGATTGGGGGCGCGCGGTGCGGCCGCTGGTGCTCGTCTACACCGCCATCTCCATTGTCGTCACCATCGCCTTCGGGGCCGGCGTGGACGCCCAGGCCGGCGCCTACGCGACCGGGGTGCTCGCCATGATGACCTCGGCGGCCTTCGCCGTGACGCTCGCCGCCTGGCGCGGGGGATCGCGGCGCGGGGCCTTCGGCTTCGGGCTCGTCCTCCTCGTCTTCGCCTACGCCTTCGTAGCCAACGCCGCGCAGCGCCCCGACGGCCTCCTGATCGCCTTTTTCTTCGGCGTCGCCATCGTCGCCGTCTCGCTTGTCTCCCGGGTGTCGCGCTCCACGGAGCTTCGCCAGGAGCGCATAGAGGTGGACGAGGCGGCCTGGAAGTTCGTAGAAGGGGCGGGCGAGCACATCCACCTGGTCGCCCACCGACGACGCCAGGGCACGGAGGAGGAGTACGCCCGCAAGGAGAGGCAGCAGCGCGAGGACAACCACATCCCCCCAGACGAGCCGATCCTGTTCCTGGAGGTCCAGGTCGAGGACGCCTCGGAGTTTGAGGACGTGCTCGAGGTCAGGGGCGTGGAGGTGGGACCACACAAGGTGCTGCGGGCCGAGAGCTCGGTGGTGCCGAACGCGATCGCGGCCCTCCTCCTGCACCTCAGGGACACGACCGACAAGACGCCCCACTGCTACTTCGGCTGGACGGAGGGCAACCCCATCGTGTACCTGTTCCGCTTCCTCTTGTTCGGCGAGGGGGACACCGCGCCCGTGACCCACGAGGTGCTGCGCGAGGCCGAGCCCAACCCCGAGCGGCGCCCGGCCGTCCACGTCGGAGGCCGGTGAGGGCGGGCTCTCGTTGGGCGTCATGCCCGAGCTCTCCCCCTTCGGCAAGACATTCGTCACGGCTGTGATGTTCTTCGGGGCGTCGGGCCGATCACCATCCCCGCGGCCCGCGAGAGGCCGCCGCTCTACAAGATGTCCGAGGAGGACATGGCGATAGGGTAGTGGGAGGCTCGGCGCAGGCCGAGAACTTTACAGCCGCGGCGGCACAGTCGGGGGCCTCAGGCCGGCCGGTCGCGCGGCCAGTGCTCTGGCGGATCGACCAGCGCTAGGCCTCTTTTCGTGTCTCTGGGCCGCGTCCGATACCAGCGTGGCCCTGGAGCCCGGGCTCAGGAGCTTTGTCTTTTTTCCTGATACTCCTGGATCGACTCGTAGACCTCGTCGGGGAACTGGAGTTCCTGGTACGGGTTGCAGGCGTCGGGGTCATCGGGATTCGGGCAGATGGGGAAGTCCTGCTGGCTCTGGTACTCGAGGATCTTCTCCCGCCTGGGCGGGCTGTAGCCCTTCTCTTGGACCTGCTGCACGAGCGCCCTTATCTCCCCCTCGTCGGCGTCGTGGTCCTGGGAGAGCAGCCCGACCAGCTCCTCGTTCTCAACGAAGTGGCGCCCGATCATGGCGAAGACCAGCCGCCCGTAGTGGCCGATGTCCTCCCCGTTCTCCAAAGCATCGAGCATGTGCCCCATCATCGGGCTCTGTCGTAGATCCTCCACAGCCATAATCGTTCTCCTCTCTGAGAGCTTGAGAGGTCAGAGTATGCCCCTCGCCCGAAATCCCGGTGAAAGACGATACAACCCGCAGGACTTTCTCCGGAGATCCCCTAACCGAATGCCGCGCTGACGAGCCGCGGCAAGACCTCGCCCGCCCTCCCCCGCAGCGAGAAGCGCGCGCTCGGCGAGAGCGGCGTGCGTTCCGGGTTGACCTCGGCCACGATCGCCCCGTTCTCCAGCGCCTCGTAGGGCAAGGACGCGGCCGGGTAGACGAGGCCCGACGTCCCGACGCTTAGGAAGAGGTCGCACGAGCGCGCCGCCCCCGACGCCGCTTCGAGCCCCGCGGCCGGCAGCGCCTCGCCGAACCAGACCACGTCGGGACGAAGGGGCGAGCCGCAGTTGGGGCAAAGGGGTGGGAGATCTTCCGCCTCGCCAGGCTCTACGGTCACGTTCTCGACCGGGCAGCGGCTGCGAAGGATGTTGCCGTGGAGTTCCACGACATCCGCGCTGCCGGCCTGCTGGTGCAGGCCGTCCACGTTCTGGGTGACGAGGGAGAACTCCGGTACGGACCGTTCGAGCTCCGCGAGGGCCGCGTGTCCGGCGTTGGGACGCGCCCGCTCGACCAGCTCGCGCCGCCAGGCGTACCATTGCCGGACGAGTTCCGGGTCGCGCGCGAAGGCTTCTGGGGTCGCGAGTTCTTGCGGGTCGTAGTTCGCCCAGAGGCCGGTCTGCGCGTCCCGGAAGGTGGGGACGCCGCTCTCGGCGGAGATCCCGGACCCCGTCAACGCCACCACGCGACGGGCGTCGCGCAGGGCCTCGATCAGCTCCGGCGGGAGATCCGCCACAGGCCCGGTCAGGCCCCTATCGCCCGCAGAAGCTCTACAGAGCCTCCCGAGACGTCCACTTCCCGCTCCTCGCCCGAGGCCATGTCGCGAACCTTGATCGTGGCGCGGGAGAGCTCGTCTTCGCCCAGGATCGCGGCGTACCGCGCACCGGATCGGTCCGCCTGCTTGAACTGGCCCTTGGCCCCCCGTCCGCCGAAGTCCAGGTCGCACGAGACGCCTTCCGCTCGCAGGGCGCCGGCCAGACGCATCGCTGGAACCCGCGCCTCGGGGGCCAGGGTAACGAAGAAGAGGTTGAGCGCGGATTCGGTCTCCCTGGCGGCGGCGGCGAGCAGCATCCGCTCGACGCCGGAGCCGAAGCCTATGCCGCCGAGGTCGGGGCCGCCGAGGTCGGAGATCAGGGCGTTGTACCGCCCCCCGGCCCCGACCGTGTCCTGGGCGCCCAGGGCGCCGCTCTTCGCCTCGAAGACGGTCATCGTGTAGTAGTCGAGCCCGCGCACGAGTTGCTCGTCCAACTCGTACGGCACGCCGAGCGCGTCGAGGCCCGAGCGCACGACGGCGAGGTGGTCCGCGGCTTCGGGACTCAGGAACGCGCCGATCTTCGGGGCTTCGGCGAGGACCGCCTGCGTCGCCTCGTGCTTGGAGTCGAAGGTGCGCAAGGGGTTCGTGTCCATGCGGGCCACGGAGTCGGGGTCGAGGTGGGCGGCGTTCTTCCGGAGAAAGGCGCGAAGCTCGGGGACGTAGGCGCGGCGGGTTGGCATGTCGCCGATGTTGTTCAGGTGGACGACCTCATCCCTCACGCCGATAGACTGGTGGATGGCGTAGAGGAGCGAGATCACCTCGACGTCCACCAGCGGGTCCGAGGTGCCCAGCGCCTCCACCCCGATCTGGGTGTGCTGCCGGTAGCGTCCCCTCTGCTGGCGCTCCTGGCGGAACATCGGCCCGACGTAGAAGAGCTTGATCGGCTGCGCGAGCTTGAACAGGTTGTGCTCGATATAGGCCCGCACGGCCCCCGGCGTCCCCTCGGGCCGCAGGGCCATCTCCCGCTCGCCCTTGTCCCTGAAGGTGAACATCTCCTTCTGCACCACGATGTCCGAGGCCTCCCCCGCCGTGCGGGCGAAGAGCTCGACCTCCTCGAAGACGGGTGTCCGGACCTCCCGGTAGTTGTGGAGGCCGAGGATCTCACGCGCCCGCCCCTCGACGTACGCCCACAGATCCGCCCTCTCGTGCGGCTCCCGCCCCCCGGGGAAGACGTCGTAGGTGCCCCTCGGCCCCTTGTAGCTCACGGAAGCACCGGCGGCAGGTACGGGTTCGTCTCAAGCTGCTCGCGGGCGAGCATCACCGGGCCGTGGCCCGCGTACAGGCGCGTCTCGTCCTCCCAGAGCGACATCACCTTGCGCAGGGAGACCTCAAGGTCCTCCCACGAGGCGCCGTCGATGTCCGTGCGGCCGACGCTGCCCGGCAGGATCAGGTCGCCCACTATCTGGTCCCGTCCCACCACGAACGTGACCGAACCCGGCGCGTGCCCCGGCGTGTTGAGTACCCGAAACGTCTCGCCGGCGAGCTCGAGCTCCTGCCCCCCGTCGAGCGGCTCATAGACGGTGGCGCCCGCCGCCTCCGCCGCGTCGGGGTGCACGTAGAGGGGCGCGTTGGTCCCGCTTAGCACCTCCTCCAGCGCGCCGACGTGGTCGGCGTGGGCGTGGGTGAGAAGGACGGCGGCCACGGGCCCCCTGACGGCGCCCAGGATCCTTTCCGGCTCTGCCCCCGCGTCCACGATGACGTCCCCCCCGGGCGCGTGGACCACGTAGACGTTCACCTCGAAGCCGTCCATGGACACGGTTACCTGCTCGATCTCGGTCAACTTGCGCTCCCCACCCTCGTATGTTCTGCCGACAGCTTCGCCAACTGCTCCTCGTAGCCCTCCCGCGCCCGTACCGCGACGGGAACCGAGAGCAGGCGCCGCAGGACGTCTTCCCCCGGATGGGGATCGAAGAACGTCCGGAACACCTCCAGCACCGGCACGCGCTCCCCGGCGTACGGCACGTAATTCACGGGGTCCCCGGCCCGGACCTCGCCCTCCCGGATCACGCGGCAGTACACCCCGGGCCGCTCCACCCGCCTGAACCGCTTGAGAAACGCCGGCTCCCCCATCCGAACAGCGAGGGTCAGGCAGGGTATGCGCGGCGCCGTCACCTCTAGAACGACCGTACCGATCCCCATCCTGTCGCCGACGCACGCCGCCGCGCTCTCCAGATCCGAGACCGTCAGGTTCTCGCCGAACGTGCCGGGCAACACTTCGTGTCCCAGCTCATAGGACCACCATTCGTAGTCCGGGGTGCCGAATACGTAGACGGCCTGGTCGGGGCCTCCGTGGTTCTTCTTGTCGCTTATGGCATCGTCCACAAGGCCGCCCTGTGTGATCTCAACGGGGCCCTCCACCGGACGCTTGAAGATACCGGTTTTTCCGGACTTTCCGGCGCCTTCGATGGGCGTCTCGCCTCCGACGTTGACGTTTAGCAGGCGCAAGCTAGCGTTCGAGGGGCGTTCCGTCGCGGGAGACCCGGCAGACGTCGTAGACGTCGGGGATGCCCCGGATCTTGCGTATGACCTCCTCGACGTGCTGGACGCTGCCGGCCTTGAAGGCGAAGCGGCTGAGCGCCGTGCGGTCCTCGATGGTGTCCACCCGCGCGGAGACGATGTTCACCCCTGCGTCGGAGATGCCGCTGGTTATGTCCTTCAAGAGGTGCATCCGGTCGAGTGCCTCGACGAGGAGCTCCACGGTGAACAGCTTGCCCTCGCCGCCGGCCCACTCGACCTCGACGAACCGTTCGGCGTCCTTGGACTTCAGGGCGCGGGCGTTCACGCACCCGGCGGAGTGGACGACGACGCCGCGTCCCAGGGAGACGTATCCGACGATGTTGTCGCCCGGCATCGGGGTGCAGCAGCGGGCGAGGCGGGTGAGTATTCCGCTGGAGCCGACCACGCGCACGCCCGTGTCGTCCGCGGATCCAACGTCGCCCGGCAGCGGGAGCGGGGCGAGGGCCGGCGTAGGCGTCTTCGGCCGCTCCTCCGCCTCCTCTTTCGGCTGGATCAGGTCTACGATGCGGCCCGCGACGTTCTCCGCGGAGATCGTACCGGCCCCGACCGCGGCGATCATGTCGTCCGGGGATGGGTGGTTGGTGGCGCGGGCCACGTCCTCAAGGATGCCGGAGGGAACCTTGCCGATGCGCCGCTTCTTCAACAGGCTCAAGAGCTTCTCCCGCCCGAGCCCCAGGTTGTCCTCGCGGTCGGCCTTGTTGAAGAACTGCCGGATCTTGTTCCTAGCCCGCCCGCTCTGGACGACCGCCAGCCAGTCCCGGCTCGGTCCCGAATTCTTGCCCGTGATGACCTGCACCCTATCCCCGCTCACGAGCTCAGAGTCGAGGGGGACTATCCGGTCGTTGACCTTAGCACCTATGGTCCTGTGCCCGATCTCCGTGTGGACGTGGTAGGCGAAGTCTATGGGCGTCGCCCCTGAAGGCAGGCTGACGACGTCCCCCTTCGGCGTAAAGACGAAGACCTCGTCCGCGACGAGCTCGCCCTTGAGGGACTCCATAAACTCCGAGGAGTCCGTGGTCTCCTGCTGCCACTCCATCATGCTCTTGAGCCAGGTCAGGCGGTCGACCTGCCGGTCGGTGAGGCCGTGCTTGTACATCCAGTGGGCGGCGATGCCGTACTCGGCGGTCGTGTCCATCTCGTGGGTCCGGATCTGGATCTCGAGCAGCTTCCCCTCGTTGCTCATGACCGTCGTGTGAAGCGACTGGTACATGTTGAACTTGGGCATGGCGATGTAGTCCTTGAACCGACCCGGGATAGGCTTCCAGATCGAGTGGATAACCCCCAGAGCGCCGTAGCAGTCGCGCACCGAGTCCACGACGACCCTGAGGCCCGTGAGGTCGTAGATCTCGTTGAACTCCTTGTTGCGCCTCACCATCTTGTTGTAGATGGAGTAGAAGTGCTTGACCCTCCCGTGCACCTCGGCGTCGGCCCCCGTCTCGCGCAGGTGCCGCAAGAGCTCGGCCGCCGTCCCGTTGATAAACGCCTCTCGATCACCCCTGCGGGCCGCCACGAGGCGCTTTATCTCCTCGTACCTGCGGGGGTGCAGGGTGGCGAACGAGAGGTCTTCGAGCTCCCATTTGAGCGAGTAGATACCGAGCCTGTGGGCCAGGGGGGCGTAGATCTCCAGCGTCTCGGTCGCCTTCCTGAGCTGGGTCTCGCGCTTGAGGTAGGCGAGCGTCCTCATGTTGTGCAGCCGGTCGGCGAGCTTGATGATGATTACCCGCACATCACGGCTCATCGCCACGATCATCTTGCGCAAGGACTCGGCCTGCGCCTCCTCCAGGTTCCCCGAGGGCAGGTTGCCGAGCTTTGTAACCCCGTCCACGATCTCCGCGACCTCGTCGCCGAACTGCGCGGCAAGCTCGGCCTTCGTCACGCCGGTATCCTCCAGCACGTCGTGCAAGAGCGCCGCGGCAATGGTCGTCGCGTCGAGCCTGAGCTCGGCCAGGATGGCCCCCGTCGCCAGCGGATGGTAGACGAACGGCTCCCCGCTCTTGCGCACCTGCCCCCGGTGCGCGGCATGCGCGACGCGGTAGGCGTCCGCGATCACCTCCTCAGCACCCTCCGGCGCGTAGGAGGCCACCCTCTCTAACAGCGCGGAGATGGTTACCGGCGGCGCCGGTATCGCCCTCGGTCTCTCCTCTGTGCGCGCTGGTTCCATGGCGAGATTATATCGCTTCGACAAGCCGCAACGCGGCTCGCCCGCACGCCTGCTCTCGGAGGCTCCCCGCACGCTCCGGCTGACGCCCCCGCTCGTCAGCCCGGCGCCTTTCAGCCAGTCGTCTGTGTACGTTGCGCCTCGTGACAACTGAACGGCTACGTGAAGCGCCACCTCGTTAGGTACCGGGCGGCTCAAAGCGGAAACCGAAGGCTAAAGCGTGCTGAGGCCAACGATACGGGTTGGCTTAGAGTCTCTTTGACCGGTAGATGATGACGAGCAGCAACGAGGCAAGCATCAGGGCGAGCGTGAAGCCTACAAAGGCGAATACCGGGACGCCGAGGATGGGGACGCTCGGGCCGCCGACGTCGAAGGAGCCGAGCATCGAGGAGCCGACGAGGAGCGCGGCGGTTACGACGGCGAAGACGAGGCGGTTGGCGAGCACGTCCACGCTGCCGATGAGCTCGTCGAGGCCGCCGTGCTTGAGTTGGACCTCGAGCTCCCCGTCGGCGAGCTCGCCGAGGAGTTGCCGGATCTGCTCGGGGTACTCCTCGAAGTAGCGGGCGTACTCCAGCGACCGCTCCGTTGCCGACTCGGCGAGCATCTGGGGCCTGTACCTCTGGGAGAGGAGCCTCCTCGCATATGGGCGCGCGACCTCGTAGACGTTTATGGTCGGGTCTATGGACCGGGCGAGCCCCTCGGCGGTGACGAGCGCCTTCGTCAGCAGCGGAAAGACCGGCGGCATGCGCACCCTGTAGCGCCGGGCGAGCGCTATTAGCTCTGAGAGAGCCTGCCCCAGGGTGACCTCCCCAACCGAGAGGCCCGCGTACTTGTTCAAGAACTCCCTGAGCTCCCGCACGAGCTCGCCGCGCACCTCCGTCGCGTACCGGACGCCTAAGCCTTCGAGCGCGCGCAGGGCCGCGGAGGCGTCGCGTTGGATCACGGCTATGAACAGCCGCGAGAGCGCCTCTATGTCCCCCTGGCTCATAAAGCCGACCATCCCGAAGTCAAGGAGTGCTAGGTCGCCCTCGGGCGTGAGCAGCAGGTTGCTCGGGTGCGGGTCGCCGTGGAAGAACCCGTCCTCAAAGGCCATCTTGAAGATCGCATCAGCCCCCATCGACGCCACCCGCCGCCGCTCTGAAGGGGCCATGAGGAGCGGCCTGATGTCCCTGAACCTGGTACCCACGACGAACTCCATGGTCAGCACCTTCGAGGTCGAGAACTCCTGGTAGACGGCCGGTATGGCGACCCCGGTGCCGGCGAAGTTGGCGGCGAAGCGCCGGGCGTTCTGGGCCTCTGCGGTGTAGTCAAGCTCGCGCCGGACGACGACCTCGAACTCGGCCACGAGCCCCCTCGCGTCCAGGAGCACCCGCTGGGCGAAACGCCGGTCCACGAACTCCGCGAACTCGCGCATGAGCTCGAGGTCAGCGGCCACCCGCCCCGGCGCTTCAGGGCGCTGGACCTTTACCGCGACGATCTCGCCGGTCCTCAAGACCGCCCGGTGGACCTGCCCGATGCTCGCCGACCCGAGCGGGACGGGATCGAAATCCGAGAAGACCTCCCCGACGGAGGCCCCGAGCTCCCGCTCTATGATCGCCTGCGCCCGTCCGGCGGGCATGGGCCTTGCGGTATCCTGCAGCTTCTGCAACTCGGAGAGGATGCCCTCCGGAAAGACGTCCGAGCGGGTCGAGAGGACCTGCCCGAACTTTACGAAGGTCGGCCCGAGGTCGTCGAGGCTCCGCCGCATCCGGACGCCGAAGTTCGGGGCGAGAAACTCCTGCAAGCCCTTGTGCGCCCGCCGGTCCCGCCTGACGTCGAACACGAAGCCGAAGCCGTGCCGCACGAGCACGCGGCTGATCTGGGTGAACCGCCGCAGGCTCCCCGCCCGCGTGACCGGCTGGAGCAACCCGCCGCCCGCCGGTGGCCGCGCCGCGCCCGCCTAGAGCCCCGGGGGCGTCTCTGGGGCGTCGCGGGGCGTGTCGGTGGCCACGTCGGGCTCCCCCGCCTCCGGCGGCGGCACGGGCGCCACCGCGGGCCTGTCCTCGAGCATCCTCACCCGATGCTCCAACTGCTCGACCCGGAAGACCAGGTCCTCGTGGTCCTCCCTTGTCGGCAGCCCGCCCCGCCTGAGCCCCTGCTGCACCGACGCGTCCACCAGAGACCGCGCCCCCGCGGAACGCTCCCGCGCCCGGCTCATCACGTCCTCGACGACCGTGCGCCCCTCCTCACGCTCGATGCGGCCTTGCTCGATCAAACCCTCCACGACCTCCTGCACCCGGTCCCGCGTCGCCGCCGCAGCCCCGACCTGCAAGAGAACCAACCTCTCCAACGTCTCTCCAACCGTCCCGCGCAACTCAACCTCCCGGTTCCGCCTGCACCTCCCCCATCATAACCCACCAGTGCGCGGGGCCAGAATGCCCTTGTCAATTTTATATAAATAACAAAATTTACAACTACAATGATATGCCGTAAGATCTAACGGTCGTGTGGGAGTGGTGGGAGGTGGTGGACTACGGGATAGTGCGGGCCGGTGAGGGCGACGTCGGGGCGCTGGTGCGGTTGAGCTCGGCGCTCTTCCGGGAGGATGGGGGTATGCGGGACCCGTTCACGGACGTTGGCTGGCCGGAGAGGGAGGGCCGGGATCACTTCCTGTCCCTCGTCTCGCGGCCCGACGCCCTCTGCCTGCTGTCGAAGGGCAGTGGGCCGCCCGTCGGGTACCTGGCCGGTTACATCAGGGAGCCTACGACGGTCAGGCCGGTAAGGGTCGCGGAGCTCCAGAGCATGTACGTCGAGGCGGGCCGCTGCAACCGTGGCGTAGGTTCCGCGCTGGTATCCGGGTTCCGGTACTGGGCCGCGGGCCAGGGAGCGGAGCTCATCTCGGTGACCGCCCACGCGTCAAACGAAGGGGCCGTGCGTTTCTACGCCCGCCACGGTTTCCTGCCGAGGAGCACGACGTTCGAGATGTCCGTCTAGCGTGCCCGGAATTGCCGCTAGGCGGAGCTTGGGGCGCGGCGGACGCTGCCGGCGCGCCAGGCCTTGTAGAGCGCGAGCGTCTGCGGGGCGATAAAGATGGAGCTGTAGGCGCCGGCCAGGATGCCGACGAGGAGGGCGAAGGCGAAGTCGCTCAGGGTGGACTCGCCGAAGATGAGGAGTGCTGTCACCGGGATCAGGGTGAAGACCGAGGTGTAGATGGAGCGCCGGATCACCTGCCGGATGGAGACGTTGACCATCTCGTCAAAGCGCCTGCGGTTGTACCCGAGCGTCGGGGCGTTCTCCCGGATCCTGTCGAAGATGATGATGGTGTCGTAGAGCGAGTACCCGAGGACGGTCAGCACCGCGACGACCGTAACCAGGCTCACCTCCCGTCCGAAGACGGCGTAGAAGCCGACCGTCAGCAATACGTCGTGAACCAGCGCCGCCATCGCGGCGATGGCGAACGAGAACTCGAACCTGACGCTGATAAACGCCACGATGATCAGCAACGCCGCCGCGACCGCCTGCAGCGCCTGGTTCCTGAGCTGCTCCCCGAAAGCCGGGCTCACGCTCGTGGCGCTCACCTCCGCCCCGAGCGCCTCAGAAAGCGCGTCCGCGACCTCTTCGCTCTCGGCGTCGCTCAGGACGGGCGTCCTGACCTCGTAGCCGTTGTTCCCGAGCGTCGTCACGACGGACTCCTCCGCGATCCCCGGCGGGAGGGCGGCCGTCACGTCGTCTTCGCTGAGCTGGCGTTCCGCGCCCGTCGCCGTAAACTGGGCGCCACCCTGGAAGTCTATGCCAAGGTCCAGGCGACCGAAGAGCATGGCGAGGATGCCGAGCGCCAGCAGAACACCAGAGATGACGAACCAGCGCCTCCAGTTTCCGACAAAGTCCACACTCGGGAACACCGTCTATCCCGCCGTTTCTTGCTCGGAGATTCCGCGCTTGGAGACGCCCATCATCGCCGGCGAGAGCTGCACGCCGCGGCCCGAGAGCAGGCCGAGAAGGGCGCGCGTCACCACGACGGCGGTGAACATCGAGAGCACGACGCCTATGACCAGCAGGACCGCGAAGCCCCGCACCGAGCCCGTCGAGAGGGCGAAGAGAATAAACGCCGTAATGAGCGTCGTAACGTTGCCGTCCAGGATGGCGCGGAAGCCCCTGTCGTAGCCAGCCTGAATCGCCGCCCGCGAAGTCCTCCCCCGCCTGACCTCTTCCTTGATCCTCTCGAAGATGACCACGTTCGCGTCCGCGGCAACGCCTATGGACAAAACTATGCCCGCGATGCCCGGCAGCGTCATCGTCACCGGCACCGCGACCACGATCCCCCACATCAAGAACGCGTAGACCAGAAGCGCCAGCGCCGCGACCAGGCCCAGGGCGCGGTAGATGATCGCGAGCAGCGCCAGC
Source organism: uncultured Rubrobacteraceae bacterium (assembly GCA_902805975.1). GTDB lineage: Bacteria > Actinomycetota > Rubrobacteria > Rubrobacterales > Rubrobacteraceae > Rubrobacter_D. Next base: position 21,153 of record CADCUT010000068.1, read on the forward strand.
ACCAGCGCGAACCCGACGAGCGCGGCGAGCAGGCCGCTCCTCAAAGAGCTCAGGCCGAGCGTCGGCCCGACCTCGGTCTGGGAGATGATCTCCATGTTCACCGGAAGGGCGCCGGTGTTCAGCACGGTCTCAAGCTGGCGGGCCTCGTCCTCGGGGAGCCCTTCCGGGAGGCCGCTGTTCGAGATCGAGATCTGGTCCGCCAGCACGTCCTGTACCTGCGGGGCGCTCTGGATGTCCTCGTCGAGCGCGATGGCGAGGAGGGCCGGCTCCCCGCTGACGGTTGCGTCGTTGATCATCTCCTGGGTGAGCTCCGCCATCTGGTCTCCGCCCTCTCCCGTGAGCTGCAATGAGACGACGCGCTGGTTGCTCTGGTCGAACTCGACGTTGGCCCCGTTCTGCTGCAACGCCTCGCCGGTCAGGTCCGGCTGCTGGCGCACGATGTAGCCGAAGACGTCGGTGCCGCCGCCCTGGATCGGCGGGCTGTTCTCGAACAGGATCTTCGTCTCGCCCGGCTCGTACTCCTGGTCGTCCTGAAGGTCCTCCCGGAGCTCGTCCTCGACCGATGAGACCTCCTCGGCCGGCGTGTTCGGGGCCCCGTCGGTGGCGAGGACCTGGTAGAAGCCGAGCTGGGCGGTCCTCCCGATGATGTCGATGACCTCGTCGGGGTTCTCGACGCCCGGGATCTGGACGACTATCTGGTCCGTTCCCTGCACCCGCACGTCGGGCTCGGCGACGCCGAGGCGGTCGATGCGCTGGCGGATCAGGTCAGACGCCTGCTCCATCTCCTCCCGCGAGACGTTGCCGCCGCCGGTCTGGGACCCTTCGAGCTGCGCGCTGACGCCGCCCTGAAGGTCAAGACCAAGCTGGGTGGACTCCGTAACCGGCTGCCTGAGGAAGATCAGGTACGCAGCAACCCCGAGCAGGACGACGACGAGCCCGAGGACGATGAGGTTGTTTCGTGTGCTACCCATAGGATCGGGGATCAATTCTAACAAAACCCGCCCACAACCCGTCATCACCCAAATGAGCCAGGTTTCAGCCCGCACTCATAAGGCCTATACGCCCCACTACCTCCCTTCGTACCTGGAGATCCAGGCGGCGGACCAGCCCGCGAACCGGCCGGCGCTTATCTCGGCGCGGGCGCGGCGGCACAGGGCGACCGTGAAATGGACGTTGTGGAGGGTGAGCAACCGGTGGCCGAGCAGCTCGTCTTCGCGAACGAGGTGCGAGAGGTAGGCGCGCCTGTAGCCCACGCACGTCTCGCAGGAGCACTCCGGGTCGAGTGGCCCATAGTCCCGGCGAAAGCGGGCGTTCTTCAGGTTGAGGCGGCCATCCGGGATAAGCGCCGCGCCGTGGCGGGCAAGACGGGTCGGCAACACGCAGTCGAACATATCGACGCCGAGGGCGATGACCTGGAGGATGCCGACGGGGTCCCCGATGCCCATGAAGTACCTCGGACGGTCTTCCGGCAAGAGGGTTGCCGTCGCCGCGAGCGTCTCCAGCATCTCGTCTCTGGACTCCCCGACGGAGAGTCCCCCGACGGCGTAGCCGGGGAAGCCGATCTCGACGGTCCGCTCCAGGCTCTCGGCGCGAAGGTCTTTGTGGAGCCCGCCCTGCACGATCCCGAACAGCGCCTGCTCCTCGCGGGTGTGTGCCTCCTTGCACCTCGCCGCCCACCGGGCCGTACGGCGGAGCGACTCGGCGTGGTACTCGCGGCCGGCGTTGGCGGGCGGGCACTCGTCGAGGACCATGGCGACGTCGGCGCCGAGGTCCTCCTGCACCTTCGTCGTGAGCTCCGGCGTGAACTCGTGGAGGGAACCGTCGTAGACGGAGGCGAACTGGACGCCGCCCTCAGAGATCCGGCGCGTCTTTGCCAGCGAGAAGACCTGGAACCCGCCGGAATCGGTGAGCATCGGCCCGTCCCAACCGCTGAAAGCATGAAGCCCCCCCGCCTCCCGCACGACGTCCGACCCCGGCCGCAGGTAGAGGTGGTAGGTGTTGCCGAGCACGACGCCCGCGCCGGCGGCGCGTAGATCCCCGGGCGTGAGACCCTTGACCGTGCCCTTGGTGCCGACCGGCATGAACGCGGGCGTCTCCGCCGGACCGTGGGGGGTGTGCAGGACGCCCGCCCGCGCCTCCCCATCCGTGGCGGTCACCTCTATGGAGACAGGGGCGCCTATAGGGTACGGCCGCCGTTGAGGATCAACATGGCGTCCCCGAAAGAGTAGAACCGGTACCGTTCCTCGATGGCCACCCGGTAGGCTTCCCTGACGAGGTCCCGCCCCCCGAAGCTCATCACCATCGCCAGCAGCGTGGACCGCGGCAGGTGAAAGTTGGTCAACAGGGCGTCCACGGCCCGCCACTCGTAGCCGGGATAGACGAACAGCCGCGACTCACCGGACCTCTCGCCCGTCCCGGCCCAGGTCTCCAGCGTCCGGGCGACCGTCGTGCCGGCGGCGACCACCCGCCCCGCCCCCTCGACCGCGCGGGCCGCTTGGGCCGGCACGCTGTAGCGCTCGGCGTGCATTCTGTGGTCCTCCAGCCTCTCGGTCCTGACCGGGAGGAAGGTGCCCGTCCCCACGTGCAGGGTGACGCGCGCCAGGGCGGCGCCGGCGCGCTCCGCCCCCTCCAAGACCTCCTCCGTAAAGTGAAAGCCCGCCGTCGGGGCGGCGGCGGACCCCGGCTCCCTGGCGTACACGGTCTGGTAGCGCGCCTCCGCCTGCGGCGTCGGCTCGATGTAGGGCGGCAGGGGCATGTGTCCGTGTTTTTCGAGCAGGCCGGGTACGTCCGGGGCGGAGACGGACCAGCGTCCTTCCCCGAGGCTCTCCACGAGGTCGAGTTTCGCGTCGCCGGCCAGGAGCCTGAGGCCAGGCCTGAGGCGACGGGCCGGACGGGCGAGAACCTCCCAGGCGTTGCCCCGGTCGGGGCCGAGATCGCGGAGAAAGAGCAGCTCGACCTCGCCGCCGGTCGGCTTGCGGACCTTTAAGCGGGCCCGCAGGACCTTCGTCTCGTTCAGGACGAGGGCGTCGCCGGGGCGCAGGAACAGGGGTAGCTCGTGGAAGGTGCGGTGTTCGATGGTCTTGTCGGCCACATCCACGACCATCAGGCGCGAGGCGTCGCGGGGTTCGGCCGGGGCCTGGGCGATCAGGGCCTCCGGAAGGTCGTAGTCGAGGTCCGAGGTGAGCAACCTAGCGGCGCAGGAGAACGTTCAGGACGATGGTGCCGATGACGGAGAGCAGGATCATGAGTCCTATCGGGAAGTACACGGTGAGGTTGCCCCGCCTGAAGACGAGATCCCCCGGCAACCGGTCCAGGCCGAGCCGACCGAGCAGCAGGAAAAGCCCGCCGAGCACGAGCAGCACCAGCGCCCCGCCGATCAGCAACCTTCCCAGGCTTTCGAGTCCCATGACCGTATTCTATGGCGTGAGCGCGACTTCTCCAAGACACGCCGCGCGGTCCTTGTGCAGACAGTCACGACTGCTGTATCCTACCCGCCATCTTTGAAGGCCACAGGATCGACGCGAGGTAGCGCGATCCGCGCGGGCGGATCGCTGGCGAACGGGGGAGTAAGTCTGGGTCGAAGTTGCCAGGACACGCGGGGCCGCAACCCCGCGCGAGGCCGAGTTCAACGCCCCTGACGGGGCTCGAAGATGTGGGAGACGCATTGCGTAAGAGATTCTGGCTCGGAGCCGTGACGTTCGCGGCGCTGTTGGTGGCGTTGGCCGGGGTGGCCCTGGCCCACCCCGAGCACGACGGCGGGACCGACGCCGATGACGGCGCCCACGACGTGCACCAGCACGGCGACGCATCCGGGCACCTGCCGGCCACGAACGAGAACGTCGAGGTGGTATCGAAGCTCCGCCTCAACGACGTGGTGCCCGAGAAGATCGCGGACGTCGGCGTGCACAAGGGCTACGCCTACCTCGCCGCGTGGGGCTCGGTAACCTGCGAGGACAACGGCGTGCACGTGGTCGACATCCGCAACGCGGGGAACCCCAAAGAGGTCAAGTTTATCCGGTCCAAGCCGGGCAGCTACCCGGGCGAGGGCATCCAGACGATCAACATCACCACCCCGAAGTTCAGCGGCGACGTCCTGCTCAGCAACAACGAGAAGTGCAACGAGAAGACCGGCTACGGCGGCGTCAACCTCTACGACGTCACGCGGCCGACGAGGGCCCTGCCCCTGTTCGAAGGCGCCGGCGACACCAACGACGCGGGCGGCGTGAAGCGCAAGAACGCCAACTCCATCCACAGCGTCTTCGCCTGGGACGCGGGCAACAAGGCCTACGCCGTGATCGTCGACAACGTCGAGACCACGGACGTCGACATCCTGGACATCACCGACCCGCGTGCGCCGAGGCAGATCGCCGACCTCGACCTCGCAGAGAGGTTCCCCCAGATCGTCCAGTCCCAGCCGGACAACCTCAACGAGGTCTTCAACCACGACGTGGTCGTCAAGAAGATAGACGGCCGGCAGGTCATGGTGGTCTCCTACTGGGACGGCGGCTACGTGGCCCTCGACGTCGACGACCCGGCACACCCGGAGTACATCGGCGACACCGACTTCACGAACCCCGACCCCGAGCTTCTGGAGCAGACCGGCAAGGTCGAGAGGCCAGAGGGCAACGCCCACCAGTCCGAGTTCACCCTCGACAACCGCTTCGTCCTGGCCTCCGACGAGGACTTCTCGCCCAACGGCACCGAGCTCTTCACGGACGACACGCCAGACCCGGTCGCGGTCTCCCAGGGCAGCGACACGGACCAACTCCAGGACGGCGAGAGGCTCGAAGGCACGGCGGTCTACGTCGGCCGCGCCTGCGCCGGTGATACCGCGGTCCCGGCGGCCCCCGCCGACGGCGGCACCTACGTCGCGGTCGCGACCCGCGGCTCGTGCGCCTTCACCGACAAGGTGGCCAGCATCGAAGGGGCCGGCGGCTACGCGGGCGCCGTGATCGTGAACCGCGAGGGCGCCTGCGACGGCTTCGGCATGAGCGTGGACGGCGGCATCCCGGCGGTCTCGCTCGACCGGAGGAGCGGCTTCGGCCTCTTCGACCAGGAGGGCCGATACGACGACGCGGCCTGCCGCGCGGGCACGGATACGCTCGAAGGCAGCCTCATCCCCGGCGTCAACGTCGGCGAACGGGGCGACGCCGTCACCGTCAGGGCCTTCTTCGACGGTTGGGGCTACGTCCACCTCTACGAGAACGAGGCCGGCAAGATGACCGAGCTCGACACGTACGCCATCCCCGAGGCAATGGACCCGTCCAAGTCGACCGGCTTCGGCGACCTCTCGGTGCATGAGGTGGCGACCTCGCAGCGGGACGCCGACCTCGCGTACTTCTCCTACTACTCGGGCGGTTTCCGGGTGGCCGACATCTCGGGGGGAGAGATCCAGGAGGTGGGCCGCTTTATCGACGAGGGCGGCAGCAACTTCTGGGGCGTCCAGACGTTCGACCAGGGCGGCAAGGAGTACGTCGCCGCGAGCGACCGCGACTTCGGGCTCTACATCCTCGAGTACACGGGCGGCTAGAGACCGCCCCGCCAGCAGCATCCGGGCGGCCCTTCGGGGCCGCCCTTTTCGTGTCCGGCTCCCCCCCCCCGCCCCGGGCGGCGGAGGCCCGTTCGCGCAGTTCCCGGGTCTTAGCGTCGTGGTACATTCGCGTCGTAATGGTCCCGCAGGCAATAACGGCGATCTAGCGTGAAGCCCTTCGTCCTCGTGCCGATGCTGACGGTAGCCCTGATGGCGGCACTCACCGCGTGTGGCGCGGACCCGTCCCCGACACCCAACCCGGATCTCTCCTCCGACCTGCGGGACGCGGTGGGCGTCGAGGGTATCATGGGCCACGCCAGCCGCTTCCAGGCCATCGCAGACGTACACGGCGGCAACCGCGCCGCAGGCACCTCCGGCTACGACGCCTCGGCCGCGTACGTCGCGAACGAGCTCCGGAGGGCCGGCTACGAGGTGCGGGTACAGTCCTTCCAGTTCCCGGATTATGCCGTCTTCCGGGAGGCTGACCTGGATGTGCCGGGAACCGGGGTGCCGGCGGCGGATTTCGCCCTCATGGAACGCTCGGGCAGCGGGAAGGTCAAGGCCCCGCTACGGGCCGTGGATGCCCTTGGCCCGACGAGCGGGTGCGAGGCTGAAGATTTCGAGAATTTCCCGGACGGGAACGTCGCGCTTCTGCGCCGCGGCACCTGCACCTTCAGCACGAAAGCCGAGATCGCGGAGGGGGCCGGCGCGTCAGCGGTACTTATCTTCAATGCGGGCGAGGCAGGCGGGGAGGTATTGCGGGGGTCGCTCGGAGGACCCGGCATCGGCATCCCCGTAATGGGCACCAGCGGGTCGTTCGGGGAGAGGCTGCTGGCGCGCGAGGAGATGCCCAACGTACGCGTCTTCGCGGCCGATGGCGGGGACAACAGCACCACCAACGTCATAGCCCAGACGACGGGTGGGGATGCGGAGAATACCGTGATGGTCGGGGCGCACCTCGACTCCGTGCCGGAGGGACCCGGCATCAACGACAACGGCTCGGGGTCCGCGACGGTGCTGGAGATGGCGATCCAGCTCGCCGCGTTGGACGCGGAGCCCCGCAACCGCGTCCGCTTCGCGTTCTGGGGGGCGGAGGAGATCGGCCTTATCGGCTCCAGCCACTACGTCGAGGGGCTCGGGGAAGGGGAGATCGATGACATCTCCGCCTACCTCAACCTCGACATGACCGGCTCCCCGAACTTCGCAAGCTCCGTCTACGAGGGACCGGACGAGGTCGAAGACGTCTTCGACTCGTACTTCGAGACCAGGGAGATCGGGGTCGAGACGAACTCGGCGCTCGACGGCCGCTCAGACCACGGCCCTTTTCAGGACGAGGGCGTCCCGACCGGCGGCCTCTTCTCGGGCGCGGAGGGTACGAAGACAGAGCGCCAGGAGGATGAGTTCGGCGGGGAGGCGGGGGCCCCCTTCGACGCCTGCTACCACCGGGCCTGCGACGACATAGACAACCTGAACGAAGAATCCCTCGACACGCTCTCTGACGCCGCGGCACACGCCACCGCCGTCCTGGCCGAGAGGGATGGGACCTGACCGACCCGGTTTTGCCCCCGGGCCTCCCCCTACGCCTCCGGCCCGTCCAACTCCGCCAGCAGGTCCTGGATATCCAGGGGAGCCGTCATCATCGAGAGGCCGCCCTCTGGGGTGCGCGGCCACTCGTCCCGCGGGCGGTCCCTGTAGAGCTCGACACCGTTGCCGTCGGGGTCGCTCAGGTAGAGGGCTTCAGAGACGCCGTGGTCGGAGGCGCCCTCTAGCGGGTACTCGGCCTCGATCAGCCAACGGAGGGCCTGGGCGAGGTCGCGCCGTTCGGGGTAGAGGATGGCGATGTGGAAGAGGCCCGCCGAGCCGCGGGGGGCGGGCGGGGCGTTACGGCTCATCCAGGTGTTCAGGCCGATGTGGTGGTGGTACCCGCCCGCAGAGAGGAAGACCGCGTCCTCGCCGTACCACTGCATGATCTCGAAGCCGAGGATGTCCCTGTAAAACCCGAGGGCGCGCCCGATGTTCGCCACCTTCAGGTGGACGTGCCCTATCCGCGTCTCCGGGCTGACGCGCCGGGCCTGTTCACGCTCTTGCATAACAGATCTCCCTCTCGTTGAAATCCCACCAATTCTACCCCGCGAGGACCAGACGCCGCCCGTATCCTTCTCCCTCAGCGACCTTTCGCGTTCACCAGCACGACGCCGGAGACCGCAATAACGCCCCCGATCACGGACAGCAGGGTGGGCACTTCGCCGAGCCAGATCCAGGCGATAAGAAAAGCGAGACCCGGAACCAGATACAGAAAGCTCGTCGCGTTGGACGCCGGCATCCGGGCGAACGCGTACCCGAGGGCGAGGTAGGCGATCACCGTCGGAAAGACCCCGAGGTAGACCACGCTCAAGGTGGCCCCCGTCGGCGCGTCGGCGACCGCCCCGACGAGCCCCGGCGCGAACACGAGCATGGCGAGCGTCCCGGCCCAGATGGCGTAGGTCGTGAAGCGCAGCGACCCGTACCTCGCGAGGTAAGGCTTCTGGAAGACGAAGAACAGGCTCTCGGAGACGGCGGCGAGCAGGATCGGGAATGCTCCGGGATCGATCCCAAAGCTTCCGCCCTCTCCGAGTGAGATGAGGGCGACCCCGCCGAAGCTGACGGCGGTACCGACCCATCCCAGCAGCCCGAGCCTCTCCCCGAGAAACGCCACCGCGAGCAGGGCCGTAAAGACCGGCACGGAGGAGATGATGAGGCTCGCGGATCCCGCCTCCACCGTAACCTCCCCGAAGGCGAGCCCCGTATGGTAGACGGTGAACCCGAGGAAGCCCCCGAGAAGGACCGCCGGCAGGTCCCGCCAGGCAGGCACGGGCATCCTGGTGTAGACCGCGTAGACGACGAGCAGCGCCGACCCGACCAGGAACCTGAGAAGCGCCAGGTGGCCCGGGGTGTACCCCTCAAGGCCCGCCCGGATGGCGGCGAAGGCGGAGGCCCAGATCAGGACGGTGACCCCGAGGGCCAGCATCACGCCTCTGTCGGGGGTCCCCTTCACGCCGGTTAGTCTACCGGGGGCCCCAAACGCCGCCCCGCGCTGGCGCAAAGCCGCACCGGTTTCTATACTCGTGGGGACGCGAGGCCCCGAGCTGGCAGGAGATAGCATGGAGACCACAGATACCCGGCACAAGAGCCGCACCATCCTCGACGGCCGCGACCGGGCGCCGGCCCGCTCCTACCTCAAGGGCATGGGCTTCTCCGACGAGGACCTCAGCAGGCCCATCGTAGGTGTCGCCCACTCCTGGATCGAGACGATGCCGTGCAACTTCAACCACCGCCACCTCGCAGAGAAGGTGAAAGAGGGCATCAGAGGGGCCGGCGGCACCCCGATGGAGCTGAACACCATCTCCATCTCGGACGGCATAACCATGGGAACCCAGGGCATGAAGACGAGCCTGGTTTCCCGCGAGGTGATCGCCGACTCCATCGAGCTCGTCGGCCGCGGCCACATGTTCGACGCCATAGTCACCCTCGTCGGGTGCGACAAGACCATCCCCGCTGCGGCCATGGCACACGTCAGGCTCGGCATCCCCGGGGTCATCGTCTACTCGGGCTCGATACAGCCGGGACGCTTCAAGGGCCACGACGTCACCATCCAGGACGTCTTCGAGGGTGTGGGCGCCAACGCCGCCGGCAAGATGTCCGACTCGGACCTGCTCGAGCTCGAGGAGGGCGCCTGCCCCGGCGCCGGCGCGTGCGGCGGCCAGTTCACCGCCAACACCATGGCGATGGCGCTGGAGTTCCTGGGCCTCTCCCCCTTCGGCTCCTCGAGCCCGCCAGCCCTCGACGGCCGCAAGGACGAGGCCTGCGTCGAGGCCGGAAGACTCGTCATGCGCCTGCTGGAGAACGGGCTCTCCCCCGACCGCATCCTGACGCGCGAATCCTTCGAGAACGCCATAGCGGCCGGTGCGGCCAGCGGCGGCTCGACCAACCTGGTTTTGCACCTGCTCGCCATCGCTAGGGAGGCCGGCATCCCGCTCGATATAGACGACTTCGACCGCGTGAGCGAGAAGACGCCCATCATCGCGGACCTCAAGCCCGGCGGGCGCTACACGGCCGTCGACCTCGACCGGGCCGGCGGGACGCGCCTCTTCGGCAAGCACCTCATGGACGGTGGCCTCCTCCACGGCGGCGAGCTGAACGTCTCGGGCAGGACCATCGCGGACGAGGTCGCAGAAGCAGAGGAGGACGCGGGCCAGGACGTTGTGGCGACTGTCGAGCACCCGCTCCGCTCCTCGGGCGGGCTCGTGATCCTCAAGGGAAACGTCGCCCCCGAGGGCTGCGTGGTCAAGGTGGCGGGCTACACGCGCCTGCACCATTCGGGCCCCGCGCGCGTCTTCGACTCCGAGGAAGAGGCCATGGCGGCCGTGCAGGAGGGCGCGATAGTCGGCGGGGACGTCGTCGTGATCCGGTACGAAGGACCCCGCGGCGGCCCCGGCATGCGCGAGATGCTCGGCGTTACCGCGGCCCTCGTCGGCCAGGGCCTCGGCGAGACGGTCGCCCTCCTCACCGACGGCCGCTTCTCAGGCGCCACCCGCGGCCTCATGGCGGGCCACGTGGCTCCGGAGGCCGCCCACAAGGGTCCCATAGCGGCCCTCCAGGACGGCGACACGATAACCTTCGACATCGAGAACCGCACCCTGAACGCGGACCTCGACGCCGCGGAGATCGAAGCCCGCCTCGCAAGCTGGGAAGAGCGCATCCCCCCGTTCTCCACGGGCGTGATGGCGAAGTACGCCGCCCTCGTCTCCTCCGCGTCCAAAGGCGCCGTCACGGACGCGGGACTCGGCGCCGGGTAGCCCTACCGCCTGCGGCTTCGCGCCCCTGCGCCCCGGAAGGCGGATCGACAGGTCAACAGCTGCCCGGCCGGGCGTGGCGCTACCGTTCCGGCAGCATCGTCGAGGAGGCGGCCAGTCGCGCGCGGATTCGGGCCGGGGCGTCCGGTGAGATGAGGCCTATCGAGGCCGCGTGCTCGGCCGCCGTCGCCGAGTCTGGGACGGCGACCATCGTCGTACCCATCCTTTCCACCTCGGCGGCGATCCGTCCGACCTCGGCGTCGCGTTCGTCGCTGGTCACGTCGCGGATAAAGATGGCCTCGATGCGCCCGGGGTGTTCGACGACCGCCTGGCGGTAGATCTCCGGGTCCTTCTCGCCCGAGTCCCCGATCAGGACGAACGGAAGATCCGGGTACGTCGCCAGCAGCGTGCGGATGATCCCGAGCTTGTGGTCGTGGTGCTTCCCAAGCGTCGTGGGGCTCCAGTCCTTCAGAAACAGCGGGCCGGCGGGCAGCCCGTGTACGTCCAGAAAGTCCTCCAGCAGGTCGTAGAGGTTCCAGGGACTGCTCGAGACGTAGAAGATCGGGTTCTCATGCCCATCTTCCGACCCCCGCCGCAGGGCCTCGTAGAAGGCGGCGACACCGGGGAACGGCAACCGGGTGTGGGCGTTGTTTCGGACCACGATCCAGGCCATCTTCATCACGTTCGTGGCACTAGAGTGGACGACGGTGTCGTCGAGGTCGCTTATCACGGCGTACCGCGCCAGCCCGGGCACGAGAACGTGGCCCGTGGACCTCACGGCGTCTTTGCCGGGAGAGTCCGGATGGAGCAAATCAAGCTCGACCGGGTGCCAACTCTCTGTGGCGTCAGGCGGGGTCGGCAGATCCAGGGAGATGTCGAAGAAGCCTTCCTCGTCTGCGACCGTGACCGCCTGGGCGCCGCCGAACGTGGCGCGGACCCTGGCGCCGGCGATCTCGTCGCTGGCGAAGCGGCGGACCATGTTTCGCAGGTTCTCCCACAACGTATCGTCGTGCATCGAGCGGCTGATGCCCTTCTCCTCCAACACCCGGCCCCGCAGGAAGAGACGGCGGTCGGTGCCGTGGCCCCTGTACGGCAGAACCTCGAAACGTCCCAGCAGGCCGTACCGGCGCTTGGCCTCGAAACGGGCGGCGTCCAGCCAGTCCTCCAGGTCCCGCGCCGCCGTGATCGCCCGCCATCGCCAGGCCAAACCGAACCTCCCCTACGAGATCTCGCCGGTCGCGGCCAAACGCCGCAGCTCCTCCCGGCCCGTCAACCCTGCAGAAACTTCACGGGGCGGTGGGCCACCTCGGGGATGTCCACCTGCTCCACGCTGGACCACGGCAGAAAGGCGTAACCGCCCTGCCCGTCGGCCCCGTCGTCAAGGTCCAGCAGGAGCCCGGTCGCATCCCTGTCCGAGACCGTGCCGCGAAGCTGACGCCCGCTCCACGTCGCGATGGAGACGGTGACGCCGCTCTTCAAGGCGTCGGCGACCCTCGGGGGATGGTCCCGGCGATCCTCCGCGTCCGCGCGCGCTCCTGTCTCGGTGTCCCGATGCATCGTGTGCCCTCCTTGTACCCGGGACGGTCCAAAGTAATCCGGGAGGCGTATCGGCCCGTCTTCCCCCGAGTGGGACGCTCTCTGAGTACTCCTTGATACGTCGGGAGGGTGAAACCGGATCATGGCGGCGTCGCCGCTACTGGCCCGGCGAGACGAACGTCCGCAACGACCGGCAAGACGGGCACCACTCGATGATGCACCGCTCGCCGACCCGCACCTCGACCACGTCGCAGCAGGCGGCGTGCGTCAGGGCGAAGGCCGCGAAGGCGATGAGCTCCTCTTCGAGTACATCCTCCGCCGGAACACTCTCTTCGAGTTCGCGCATGGGGAGATGATCGGCTGCTGCGGCCCGGGGCTTTAGCGGCGGCCGGAAGCCGTTACCTTCCGGCGGGGGAAGGGATGCCGAGGTGGTCGTAGGCGCGGTTCGTGGCGATCCGCCCCCGGGGCGTGCGCTGTATCAGGCCGCTCTGGAGCAGGTACGGCTCGTACACGTCCTCGACGGTGTCCCGCGCCTCGCCCAGTGCCACGGAGATCGTCCCGACGCCGACCGGCCCGCCGTCGAACTTGTCGATGACGAGGCCGAGGTAGTCGCGGTCGGCCCGGTCGAGCCCGAGGACGTCCACCCCCTGCATCTCGAGCGCCGCCTGGGCGACCTCCTCGTCGATGTTCCCGTCTCGCACCACCTGCGCGTAGTCGCGCACCCGCTTGAGCAGCCGGTTAGCCACCCGCGGCGTGCCGCGGCTCCTCTTGGCGAGCTGCCAGGCGCCGTCCGGGGTGATCGGGATCTTCAGTATCCTCGCCGCGCGAGAGACGATCTTCTCCAGGTCCTCGGGCTTGTAGTAGTCGAGCCTCTCGGCGACGCCGAACCGGTCGAGCAGCGGCTTGGTCATGAGGCCGGTCCGCGTCGTGGCGCCCACGAGCGTGAAGCGCTCGAGGTCCATCCGGATCGTACGCGCGGAAGGACCCTGCCCGAGCACGATGTCCATCGCGTAGTCCTCCATCGCCGGGTAGAGGACCTCCTCTATCTGGCGGTTGAGGCGGTGGATCTCGTCGATAAACAGGAAGTCGCCCTCTTCGAGGTTGGTCAGGATGGCGGCCATGTCCCCTGCCCGCTCCAGGCTCGGCCCGCTCGTGGTGTGCAGGTTGACCCCCATCTCCGCCGCCAGGATGCGGCAGAGGCTGGTCTTGCCGAGCCCCGGAGGCCCGGCGAACAGGACGTGGTCGAGCGGCTCGCCGCGCTGCTTGGCGGCCTCGACGAAGATCCTGAGGTTCTGCTTGAGCGCCTCCTGCCCCACGAACTCGTCGAGCGACCCGGGCCTGAGCTGCGGCTCGTCGTCCTCGGCCAGCGGCTCGGGCGCGAGCGGGTGCTCCTCGGCCGGCCCGTCAGGGAGCCCGCCGGCGGGTCCGTCGGCGGGTCCGTCGGCGGGTCCGTCGGCGGACCAACCAGCCGCCCCCGTTATGTCCTCGGGCAACCCTTCTTCGCGCACGGTGAAGTCGTCCATCTCTTCCACGCCTAGCGCCTGCTCCCTATCCGCCGTAACGCCTCCTTTATGTACTTCTCGGCCGAGTCCTGCGGCGGCACCTCGCCCAGCGCCCTCTCCGCCTCCTCCAGCCTGTAGCCGAGTGCTGCGAGCGCGTCCCTGGCCTCCATGAACGGGCCACCGCCGCCGCCGTTGGCGGCCACCGCGGGCTCGGGGCCGAAGACCGCGAGGTCCTTGCCCTTGAGCTCCAGCACCAGCCGCTCCGCCGTCTTCTTGCCGAGGCCCGGCACGGAGGCGAGCTTGACCACGTCCCCCATCGCGACCGCCTGCGAGATCTCCGGCGGCGCCATCGTGGACAAGACCGAGAGCGCGAGCTTCGGCCCGACCTTGCTGACGGCCGTCAGAGCGTCGAACGCCGAGCGCTCCTCCCTGGCCGCGAAGCCGAAGAGGAGCATCGCGTCCTCCCGCACGACCATCCGCGTGTGGATCACGCACTCCTCGCCGAGCGACGGCAGGGCCCGCAGGGTGCTGAGCGAGGCTGACGCCCTGTATCCCACGCCCCCGACGTCCACCACGACGCCTTCCGTGTCTTTCTCTACCAGTATTCCTGTAAGCCTGTGAATCATCGGCTAATTATCCCGCAAGGCACGCTATTTCCCCACCCCCACCTTTCCCGGCATCCTGCTCGAAAAGGCGTGGGTGATGGCGATGGCGAGGCCGTCGGCGGCATCGTCGGGGCGCGGTATCTCGCGCAGGTTCAGAAGCGCCCGGACCATCTCCTGCACCTGGCGCTTGTCCGCCCGCCCATAGGAGGTGATCGCCTGCTTTACCTGAAGCGGCGTGTACTCCGCTACCTCGATGCCGGCCCGGTAAGAGGCCAGGATCGCCACTCCCCTGGCCTGCCCCACCGTGATCGCGGTCGTCACGTTCGTGTTGAAGAAGAGCTCCTCGACCGCGACCGTATCAGGCCTGTAACCCTCGATGATCTGGGTAACGCCGTCGAAGAGCCGGCCGAGCCGCCGCGGCATGGGCCAGTCGGACGGCGTCGTGATCGCGCCATGCTGCACGTACCTGAGCCGGCTCCCCTCCTGACGGATAACGCCCCACCCCATCGTTGCCGTCCCGGGGTCGATGCCCAGGATCGTATGTCCCCTGCCGGTAGCCACGAGCATGAGCTAAGACTACCGCCTGGACCCCGCCCTTGCACCACCTTCTACATGTTGTACTGTTCCAGACCCAGGCCACTACGCGAATGACGTTCGGAAACCATCCCCCCGCACAAACCAAAAACCTAGAACCTCTCTTACGGAAGCTCCTCGCAGGCCAGCCCGTCACCATCCGGGTCGAGGACGTAGGGATCTCCCGGCGTCAGGTACGTCTGCGCCTCCTCCTGCGTCTGGAAATCTGAGCACCCGTAGTCACCGGCGGGCGAGGCGGTGCTCTCCAGCACGGTAGGCTCGGACGCCGTGGTCTCGGGCACGGTCGACTCGGGGGCCGTCGTCTCGGGCGCGGTGGTCTCGGGCTCTTCGGGGTCGGCCGGGGGGTCGAATTGGGGGACTTCGGCGGCTATCTCCGAGATCAGGTCCTCCCCCATCACCAGCTTCCAGGCCCCGTCTACCCTGTTCATGTCCTGCAGGACGGGGGCGTTGAGGATGGGGTCGTCGACGGGATCGCCGTCCCGCTCATAGAAGGTCCGGTCCATCTCGAAGGAGGCCTCGTCTTCTGCGACGAAGACCCGCGTCAGCGAGTCGAGGCCGATAAAGCGGCTCCCCCAGACGGGCTCGTAGAAGGTGAGCCAGTCCCCCTGGGTGATGTCTTGGGTGGTGGCCGGATCGTACATCTCGTAGGTCTCTTCGTAGGCCTTCTGCGCGAAGTACAGGTGGTAGACGCGCAGGTAGTCGTCCGGCGGCACCCGGTCGCGCTCGTCGGCGAGAAGGTCGATCCTCGCCTCATCCCCTGAGACGAGCAGCCCCAGCCGCTCGGGCGTGGTCCCGTTCGGCACGTCGAAGAACAAGGTCGAGGCCCGCTTCTGGCCCGCCCCAAGCTCCATCGCGCCGTCGACGAGGTTCGGCGTCCGCACGGAGCCGTCCGGCCGGTGCCTGGCCCCCGAGTCGTCCTCAAGGACGGCCCCGGGCCGCAGCGTTACCCTCGATCTCGAATCGTTCTGGGCGACGAAGTCGACCGCCACGAACTCGCCGGAGCCGCTGTCCCGCTCGCCCACGCCCTGCCCGGGTCCGGGCGCGAAGTAGACGATGTCTACATCCCTGATGGCGAAGACCCGCATGGATACGGCCCCGACCTCGACGCGCTCGCCGACGCCCCCGTCCGTGTCCTCCGTATTCAGCAAGCGCGCGATGGGATCTGCCTCCCGCGCCTGCCCGCCCTGCGGCCGGCTCTGGTCTTGCCGCTGCCCCTCTTCACCTTCTGCTTCCGTCTCCGTCTGCCCGGAGCAGGCCGGAGCCGCGACGAGAAGGGCCAGCAAACCGGCCAGGACCAGGTACCTTCCGAGCGCGCTCACGAAGAGCACATCATATGGGCGGACCCGCCCGGCTTCCACCCCGTAACCCTAGCGGACGCGGGGCCTGACCCTCAAGAACCGCCGCTGGAAGAGGTATGCGGCGCCCGCGAGGACCGCCAGCCCCAGCAAGACGGCCCAGGTCAAAAGGCCCGGTTCGGAGCCCCCGAGGTAGACGAAGGCGAAGGTGCCTGGCATCATCCCGAGGGCGGTCGCCAGCAGAAAGCTGCGGAACCGGATGCTGCTCAGGCCGGCGGCGTAGCTTATGGCGTCAAAGGAGACCAGCGGTATCAGGCGCAGAACGAAGATCAAGGCCACGCCGTGCTCCTCGACAAAACGGTCCAGGCGCACGGTCCTCGGGCTCTGTGCCACCAACCCCCTCCCGAACAGGCGGGAGAGACCGAACGAGATCACACCGCCCGCCAGACACCCCGCCCACGTCAGAAGGAACCCCTCGGCGACCCCGAACCCGTACCCCCCGGCCATCGCCACCGCCGGCGCCGGCAACGGCGCGATAACCGCCTGAAGGATCAATAACCCC
Source organism: uncultured Rubrobacteraceae bacterium (assembly GCA_902805975.1). GTDB lineage: Bacteria > Actinomycetota > Rubrobacteria > Rubrobacterales > Rubrobacteraceae > Rubrobacter_D. Next base: position 37,609 of record CADCUT010000068.1, read on the forward strand.
ACGTACAACACCGGCGCCAGCGCCCCAGCCCCGTCAAGCACCCGCTGCACCCGCTCCCTGTCGGAGAAGACCTCCCACAGAGAAGCTCCCCACCCCGTGAGGACCAGGACTAGAACGAGAACACCTACGGCCCCGACACCGAGCAGCACCCGCGGCAAGACCTTCCGCGCTCTTACGGATTGCTCCAGCGGGGTCTGTGCCTCCGGCTCCGTGCGCCGCATCGCGTCCTTCCCATGTCTCGGGGCGGCTGCCACCCTGACATGAAGTGTACCTTCGTAAACGAGGCTTCTTGCTCTCGACGTGAACTTAGCGCGAAAGTCGTTGGTATTTCATCCTCGAGCAGGCTGAACGAGTAGAGACCGGCATCACATCTGCGCCCGGAGATCGGCCATTTGGGGGAATACCCTTTCTCCGGCAGCCGGGTACGCTGGTCGGATTCGATAACGTAGATGACGTCGTTCTTTGTGGACAGACCCCGAGAAGAGGAGGCTCTCCTGAGAGAGACGCTTGTAACAATCGAATCACGGGAGGGCCACATGAACGGGACCTGAAGCACTGTGGCGAGATGCCTACCTGAACTTGAAGCCGCGCTACGCTATGTGTCTCTTACAGGGAATCCACATCCAGCCGGGTAGATTACGAAGCTACTTCGGCCATCACCTCGTCTGAGATGTCAAAGTTGGCGTAGACCTCCTGGACGTCGTCGTTCTCTTCGAGGGCGTCTATGAGGCGCAGGGTCTGGCGGGCGGTGCCGGCGTCGAGGTCGATGCTGTTCTGGGGCTCCATCGTGATCTCGGCGTTCTCGTAAGGGATGCCCGCCTCATCCAGTGCGCCGCGCACCGCCGTGAACTCCTCGGGGCTCGTGACGACGCGGTAGTCGCCCTCCTGCTCCTCGACGTCTTCCGCGCCGGACTCGAGAGCAATCATCATGAGCTCATCCTCGTCGGCGGCGTCTTTGGGGACCAGGATGATCCCCTTCCGCTCGAAGAGGTAGGCCACGGACCCGCTCGTCCCAAGCTTGCCGCCGTTCTTGGAGAACACGTAGCGCACGTCCGAGGCCGTCCGGTTGCGGTTGTCCGTCAGGACGTCTATAAGTACGGCGACGCCGCCGGGGGCGTAGCCTTCGTACGTGATCCTCTCGATGGCCGCCGCATCCGCGCCCGAGCCGGTCCCCTTGTCTATGGCCCGCTGGATGTTGTCGTTCGGCATGTTGCCGTCCTTGGCCTTCTGGACCGCGAGGGCGAGAGCCGGGTTCATCTCCGTGTCGCCCCCTCCCTCGCGGGCGGCGACGGTGATAGCCTTCGAAAGCTTGCCGAAGAGCGCCCCGCGCTTGGCGTCGGCCGCTCCTTTTTTCCTCTTGATCGTCGACCACTTGCTATGACCGCTCAATGCCGCATACCTCCTCGAGAAAATACTCGTGAAACCTCGTGTCGTCCGTCAGCTCCGGGTGGAACGCCGTGACGAGGATGTTCTCCCCCCGCGCCGCCACGACCTTGCCCTCCACCTCGGACAGAACCTCGACACCCGGTCCCACGTCTTCAAAGAACGGTGCCCGGATAAAGACCCCGGTAAACGGCGCATCGAAGCCCTCCACGTCGAGGTCCTTCTCGAACGAGTGGACCTGCCGCCCGAACCCGTTGCGCTCCACGAGCGCGTTCATCACCCCGAGCAACGGCTGGCGCGGTCCCGTCGTCGCCGACGCCGCGAGCACCATCCCCGCGCACGTCCCCCACACGGGGCCGCCCCGGTAAAAATAGCCCCGGAGGCCGTCTAGGAGCCCCGAAGAGACAAGCATCTTCCCGATGGTGGTGGACTCTCCGCCGGGCACGATCACGCCGGCCAGGCCCGCGAGATCACCCTCCGTCCTGACCTCTACGGGCTCCACGCCGAGACGGCGCAGGATCTCCGCGTGCTCCCGGACGTCGCCCTGGAGCGCGAGGATGCCGATCCTCGGCCCGTCGCCGTTACCAACCACGCGTCGCGAGCCGCTCCTCCGCCTTCAGATCCCCCATCTCCCTGCCGACCATCGCCTCTCCGAGGCCCCGGCTCGCCTCCGCCACGGCCTTTGCGTCCTTGAAGTGCGTGGTCGCCTTCACGATGGCCCGCGCCCGCAGGGCCGGGTCCCCACTCTTGAAGATGCCACTCCCCACGAAGACCCCGTCGGCACCTAGCTGCATCATGAGCGCCGCGTCTGAGGGCGTCGCGATGCCGCCCGCCGTGAACAGCACGACCGGCAGCCGGCCGTTCTGCGCGACCCACCGAACCAGCTCGTAGGGCGCCCGGAGCTCCTTCGCTTCGCTCATCAGCTCGTCTTCCTCCAGCACGCTCAGGCGCCGGATGCCGCCGACGATCGCGCGCATGTGGCGGACCGCCTCGACCACGTTGCCCGTACCGGCCTCGCCCTTGGACCGGATCATGGCAGCGCCCTCGCCGATCCGCCGCAAGGCCTCCCCGAGGTTCGTCGCCCCGCACACGAAGGGGATCTCGAAGGCCGCCTTGTCTATGTGGTGCTTCTCGTCGGCCGGCGTCAAAACCTCGGACTCGTCGATGTAATCGACCTCAAGCGCTTCGAGCACCTGCGCCTCGACGAAGTGGCCTATACGCGCCTTCGCCATCACGGGGATGGAGACGGCCTCCTGGATGCCGGAGATCATCTCGGGGTCGCTCATCCTCGCGACGCCGCCGTCGGCCCGGATGTCCGCCGGGACCCGCTCGAGCGCCATCACCGCGACCGCGCCGGAGTCCTCGGCGATCTTCGCCTGCTCGGCGTCCACCACGTCCATGATGACCCCGCCCTTGAGCATCTGCGCCATACCGCTCTTGACCCTGAACGTCCCGGTCAACCGCCCGTTTTCCGCCATAGGTTCCGCCCCCGTGAGTGCTTACTAGAATCTGTTAAACGTATCTTACTACCAGCGCCCCACGAGGCCAAACCGAGAACCGCCCGGAATCGTGATTACTAGCGCTTTTTGCGCTCTTTGGCGTACTCCTCGGAGAACTTCTTCAAAAACGCCTCTATACCGTGTCCCGCCGCCCGCTTTGCCGCCGGGAACACCACGCCAGCCTCCCGTCGCGCGACCTCGGCCACCTTGCCGAAGATGCGGGCCCTGCCGGAGGGTCCAGAACCGCCGCTCTCTGCGATTTGCCTGTTATCGCTCACTCTACCTCTATACGTTCCCGGGTCACCTCTTCCGGACCCGTCCGCTCCGGCCGCGCCAGGGCAGCCACACCCTTGAGCGCCTCGAACCCGGCGCGGCGGAAATGGACGCCGGCCTTCTTGCGCCGCTCGCCGGGTACCGCGACGTACGCGATCACACCCAGCAACCCGCCCTTGCCACGCCGCCTAGAGACCATCCTTTAGCCTCACCTTCAGTCGCCCATCCTCGACGCTCGCCCCCGCCGCTGAGAGCCGGGCCAGCGAGTCCGGCAAGAGGATGTTGCGCCGGTAGCTCCCAACCCTCACGTACAACTCCGCGCCCTTCTTCGACAGGTCTACCTCTTTCTTCTCCGCCAGCGGCAGGTTGAAAACCACTTCGTAGCCGTCGCCCGTCTTGATCACGTCGTGCGCAGCCCCGTTGAAGAGCATCGGCAGCGGGTCGGTCCCGTCGAAGATATCGTCGGCTAAAGCGCCGAGCGCCCCGCGGCCGAACATCTCGCGGTCGAAGAGGCGGGCCGTCAGGATCGGGATCGGCGAGAAAGCCTCCTCGATGCTTCGCATGTGCCGCGCCTGCGCCTCCCGCCACTGGTCGAAGTACGGGTCCTTCACGGATTCGGGTAGCAGACGGTTCACCACCACCGCGTCCACCCCATAATCATAGAGGTTCAGATAAGTGTAGGCCCGCCGCGCCTCCGCGACGACCATCTTCTCCGCGTTGACCACGAGCCTGACCGAGGCCTCCCGCCGGTCCGTCAGGATCTCCTCGACGCCCGCTATGGCCTCGTAGAACCGCTGGCCCGCGGCAAAGACGCTGTCCTGGGGGAACGGCGGCAACGACTTCGCCCTGTTGGCAAACGGCCTCACCAGCTTCGCGGCCCGGCGCTGTATCGGCAGGATCTTCTCGACGTACCAGTTCATCTGGTCCGGCAAACTGAGCAGCTTGAGCGTCTCCCCCGTAGGCGCCGCGTCAACGATGAGCGCGTCGTACGCTGCTTCTTGATGGTGGCGCCGGACCATGAGGAGCCCGAAGAGCTCGTCCATCCCCGGCAGCATCGCCAGCTCCTCGGCGGCCAGCGTATTAGCGCCCTGCCATTCAAAGACCGTCGAGACGTAGGACTGTATCTCGGCCCAGTTCTCCTCGATCATGGACGTGTGGTCCATCTCCTGCGCCCACACGCCCGTCACCATCTTCTTCGGGTCCGGCCCGATGGGCGCGTCGAAGGCGTCCGAGAGCGAGTGCGCCGGGTCCGTGCTCATCACGAGCACCTTCTTCCCAGCCCGCGCCGCCTTCAACGCCGTCGCCGCCGCGACGCTCGTCTTGCCGACGCCGCCTTTTCCGGTGTACAGAATGGTCCTCAAGAGGGCGCTCTGTCCGGGTAGACGAAACGATTCACGACCGAATTATATATCCCGCAAAGGATCAAACCGGCGGGCGCCGCTCCCGCTCGAAGCTCCTCTGCTCTTCCATCGTCCGCAGAGCCTCCGGCGCGGCCTCGAGCCTGCCCCTGGCGATAGGCTCCCCGCTCTCGTCCGAGAGGCCGTAGGTGCCTTCCTCGATCTTGGTCAGCGCCCGCTCCACGTCCTCGAGCCGCCGCCCGGCCTGCTCGCCGATGGTCGCGTCCATCTCGCGCGTGAACATCTGCTGGCTCATATCCCCGGAGTCGTGCTGGGAGAGGTCCGCCTCCTCCTCGCTCCGGTTCTGCTCGTCCCCCTGCATCCCGCTCTGGATTCGCTGCAGCTCCTCGCGTATCTGGAGCAACCGCTCCTTCTGCCCCGCCACGAACGTCTCGTCTATATCCGTATTCGCCAAGACTCGCTCCTTTCACATTCCAAAGACCATACAACGCCAACCCCACCAAGGCAAAAGGAGCCGGCCCCGAACACCGGGACCGGCTCCTGAAACCTGATGCCTAAAGCCTGTAACCTATAAAAAAATGGGCGACGACCTACTCTCCCACAAAGTCTCCCTTGCAGTACCATCGGCGCTGGCGGGCTTAACTTCTCTGTTCGGAATGGGAAGAGGTGTATCCCCGCCGCTATCGTCACCCTTAATCAAA
>CADCUT010000069.1 GCA_902805975.1 uncultured Rubrobacteraceae bacterium
GTATCCCGAACCATCCGCACGCCACGAGCGCCCGGGCTATCGCGGCGAAGTTCGCCCCCCGCACCCCGAAAGACGCCCTGACGAAGACCGGGAAAGGCACCCCCCACTTCGTCCCCGCGTGGGCGTTCAGGAGCATCGGCACGAGCACCAGGAGGTTGCCCAAAGAGATGGTGAGCAGGGCCTGCCACCACAGCATCCCGGCGGCCATCAGGCCGGAGGCTAGAGTGTAGGTCGTGATGACGATCGCCATCCCGATCCAGAGCGCCGCGATGTTATACGTCGTCCACGTCCGCTCTGCCGGCCCCGTCGGCGCCAGGTCCTCGTTGTAGAGGCTCGACGAGCTTACCTCGGCCTTGATCCTGGACAGCTCGGCCGGGTCGTTGAAGCCGAAGTCCCCGTAGCGCCCGCGTTCCAAGTTGGCCTCCCTTCTTGAGGTTTTGGGTTCGAGGTTTTAGGTTTGAGGTCCTAGGTATAAGGAAGACCTCAGAACCTAGAGCCTCAAAGCCTTAATGCCTATCTTCCGCCCACGCAATCGTCTTCTCCGTCAGGCGGTGCAATGCCCGCACCGAGAGCTCGAGATCCTCCTCCGGCGTGTCCTCGTCTTTGGTGTGGCTGAGGCCGCGCAAACTCTTTACGAAGAGCATGACCGTCGGCATGAGGCGCGCCATCTCGGCCGCGTCATGGAGCGGCCCGCTCGGCAAGCGGTGGGAGACGCCGGCGACCTCGTTCACGGCCTCCTCGGCCAGTTCGATGAGATCCTCGTCGAAGGGGATGGGCTCTATCTGCCAGAGGCGCTCCCACTCGACCTCGCAACCCTCTTCTTGCGCGACCGCCTCGCTGGCCTCCTTCGCTTTCTGGAGCATGTCGGCCAGCACGCCCGCATCGAGGGCGCGCTGGTCGAGGGATGTCTCGCACCAGCCGTTGAAGGCGGTGACGATGGCGGGGCTGACGTTCACGAAGCCCGTGGTGCCCCGCACGTCGTCGCGGCGGGCGGCGTCATCCCTGAACTCGACGGCGGACCGGGCGGCGGCGATGAACGCGTCGCGCCTGACGTCCATGGGCGTCGAGCCCGAGTGGGCGTGCTGGCCCGTGAAGCGGACGGCGTGGCGCTCCACGCCGAAGGTGCCGAGCACGACGCCCAGAGGCAGCCCCATGCGCTCCAGCACGGGTCCCTGCTCTATGTGAAGCTCCAGGTAGGCCGCGGCGTTCTCGAGCTGTTTTCCGGCCTCGTTTGCCCGGTCGAGGTCGACGCCGTGCTCGCGCAGCGCGTCGGGGAGGGCCACGCCGTCCCTGTCCTTGAGGTTACGGACGTCGTCGGGTTTGAGGGCACCCGCCGCGGAGCCCGAACCGAAGAGACTCCGTCCGAAGCGGGCCCCCTCCTCATCCGCCCAGTCCACGAGGCGTAAAGTTACGGGCCGCTTTTGCGGGGCGAGGGCGCGCATGACTTCGAGGGCTGCGACCACGTTCAAGGCGCCGTCGAGCCAGCCGCCATTGGGGACGGAGTCTATGTGGCCGCCGAGAATGACGACCCTCTCCGAGTCGCCGGGGGCGGTCGCCCAGATGTTGCCGGCCTCGTCGGTCTCTATCTCCGTTACGCCTTCTATCTCCTCTAGCTTGCCCCTGAACCACTCGCGGGCCTGCGACCACTCATCCGTCCAGGCGACGCGGCGGGCGCCGTCTGGGCCGCCGGTCAGCTCGGCGAGTTCCTTGAGCTCCTCTACGGCGCGGCGGGCGTCGACACCTTCGGCCTGCACTAGCCGACCTTTGCGGCTTCTCCGGCGACGGCCAGGGCCTCCTCGAAGGCGTTGGCGGCCTCTTCGGCCGCCTCGCGGGTGATCGTGAGGGGCGGGGAGATGCGGACGGCGTTGGCGCCGATGCCGCCCTTGCCGACGAGGACGCCGCGCTCCTTGCACGCCTGCAGGAAGCGGACGGCGGCCGGCGGGTTCGGCCCGCCGTCGGGGCCGACCATCTCGAGGGCGAGCATCAGGC
>CADCUT010000070.1:0-41731 GCA_902805975.1 uncultured Rubrobacteraceae bacterium
GGGGAGGGTCTTCGCCGCGGTCAAGACCTCGATGTCCAACACGAACCAGCCGCTGATCTTTTTGTCGGTGCTGGGCGGGGACGGCAACTGGACCAACCACATCTTCGGACGGGTGCAGGACGACCACACCCGCCCGATCGTGGCCATAGACGAGGAGAACCGTATCCTCCACATGTTCGCCACCTCGCCCATCTCCCCGGGCGGGACGATCTACCACAAGCAGACCCCCCTGGGCAACATCTCCTTCTCGGAGGGGAGGGGAACTCCCTTCATCAAGAGCTCGACGGACACCACCATAAACAACGCCACCTCGACCAAGCAGACCGTCAACAGCAGGACCGACCTGCTCGTGCTCGCCGGTGACGACACTACCAACTACTACCTGCACAACACCATCGACGTGCCCTCGAGCACCCCCCCGCCCGATGCGCCGGAGACCACGGTGGACTCGGGACCTTCGGGCACCGTCAGCAGCTCTTCGGCGAGCTTCGCGTTCTCCTCGACAAAGTCGGGTTCCACGTTCGAGTGCTCCATCGACGGCGGCCCCTACGGGGCGTGCGCCTCGCCCAAGGAGTACACGGGTCTGGCCGAGGGGACGCACGTCTTCTCCGTGCGGGCGACAGACGCCGCCGGCAACGTCGATCCCACACCCGCCACCCGGAGCTGGACGATCAAGACCACCGGGAGCCTCGTCTTCGACGCGGAGGCCGACGCCACCGTCCAGGAGAGCTTTCCTGCCACCAACTACGGAACGACGAGCGCCTTGAGCGTCGACGGCTCGCCCGGAGAGCAAGCCTACCTGCGCTTCGCCGCGAGCGGTCTTGCGGGTATCGTCAAGAGCGCCAAACTCAGGGTGTACGCTTCTAGCAGCACCGCCGACGGCCCGGCCGTGTACGGCAGCGGCAGCTCCTGGTCCGAGTCCGCCATCACGTGGAACAACCGTCCGGCCACTGCCGGCACCGCAGTCGACGATAAGGGGAGCATCGGCGCGGGCTCTTGGGTCGAGTATGACGTCACACGGCTCGTAACGGGCGACGGCACGTACAGCTTCAACCTCGCCAACGTCTCCGGCGACGGCGTCGATTTCAATTCGCGCGAGGCTACCGGCAACCGGCCCCAACTTGTGGTGACGTTCTCGAACGCCACGGCACCTGAGACCACCATCGACTCGGGACCATCCGGCACGGTCGCCAGCGCCTCGGCGAGCTTCTCCTTCTCCTCTAACATGGCGGGTTCGACCTTCGAATGCAAACTCGACGCGGCTGCCTTCACGGGTTGCTCCTCACCGCAGCAGTACGCCGGTTTGGCCGAGGGCCCCCACACCTTCTCCGTGCGGGCGACAGACGCCGGTGGCAACGCCGACCCCACGCCCGCGAGCCGCACCTGGACGGTGGATACGACCGCGCCCCAGGTGAGCGGTGTGGCGCCGCCGGACGGGGCGACGAACGTGACGGTTACGGACGGCGTCGAGGCTACGTTCTCCGAGGCAATGGACGCCTCCACGCTGGGCGCGAGCACCTTCACGCTGGTCGAGAGGGGCGGCACCACCCCCTTGAACGCCGCGGTGAGCTACGATCCTGCGAACAAGAAGGCCACCCTGGACCCGAACGCAGACTTGTCGGCGGGCGTCACCTACACCGCCAGGGTCTCGACCGGCGCCAAGGACGTCGCCGGCAACCCGCTCGCCACGGAGAAAGCCTGGTCGTTCACGACGGCCGCACCCGCGGAGACCACGCCGCCGAGCGTGACGGTCACGGCGCCCGCGGATGGGGCGAAGGTCTCGGGAGCCGACGTGGCGCTCTCCGCCGACGCCACCGACAACGTTGGGGTGGATCGCGTCGAGTTCCTGGCTAACGGTAGTACGGTCGGTTCGGACGCAACGACACCCTACGGCGTGGGCTGGAATTCCACGGGCTTCCCGGGCGGAGACGGCCGAGTCACCATAACCGCCCGAGCTTACGATGCCGCCGCCAACTCGGCGACGTCGGCAGGCCGGCAAGTTGTGGTGAACAACACCCTACCTGAGACGACCATAACCGCCGGTCCCCCGGCTGTCGGCAAGGAGACGACGGCCACCTTCGAGTTCGCCTCGAGCGAGCGCGACAGCACGTTCCGTTGCAGGCTCGACGACGAGCCAACCTTCGGCGAGTGCGCTTCGCTGAAGACCTACGCCGGCCTGGCCGATGGGAGGCACACCCTGCAGGTCAGAGCGGTCGGCGCCGCAGGAGTGGCCGACGACTCGGACGGCACGCCCGCGGGCCAAACCTGGACGGTAGACACGACCGCGCCCGTCCCGCCGGACATAACCAACCCGGTGAACGGCAGCCTCAACAACACCGGCAACGTCGCCGTCTCGGGGACCGCGGAGGCGGGGAGCACCGTCGAGATCTTCGACGGCACAACCTCGAAAGGCACCGTCCCGGCCGGCGAAGCGGGCGGCTGGAGCAAGATCCTCACGGGCGTCTCCGAGGGCTCCCACACCTACACGGCGAGGGCCACCGACGCCGCCGGCAATACCTCGGCCGGGTCGAACGCCCGTACGCTGACCGTGGATACAACGCCGCCTCGGACGACGATCGACTCGGGGCCATCGGGCACCGTAAACAGCGGTTCGGCGAACTTCGCTTTCTCCTCGACCGAGGCTAATTCCACCTTCGAGTGCAAACTCGACGGCGGCACCTTCGCCTCCTGCAACTCGCCCAAGAGCTACGCCGAACTCGCCGATGGGCCGCACGCTTTCGAAGTTCGGGCAACCGACGCCGCCGGCAACACCGACCCCACCCCCCCCGGTCACACCTGGACGGTGGATACGACCGCGCCGACGGTGGGGGGGGTCTCCCCGTCCGACGGGGCGACGGGCGTCGCCCCCACCGGCAGCGTCGAGGCTACGTTCTCCGAGGCGATGGACGCCTCCACGCTGGGCGCGAGCACCTTCACGCTGACCAGGGAGGGCTCTGCCACGCCGGTGGCGGCGACGGTGGGCTACGACCCCGCGAGTCGCAAGGCGACGCTGGACCCGGGGGCGAGCCTGGAGGCGGGCGCCGCCTACGCGGCGAGCGTGAGGGGGGGGAGCGGTGGGGTAAAGGATGCGGCCGGCAACCCGCTCGCCGCCGACAGGAACTGGTCCTTCACGGTCACTGCCGCCGACCTCACCCCACCGACGGTGCAGCCGCCGGCGGAACGCTTCCCCGTCAACACGTCTACCGGTGGAACCAGTGTTCCCGTGCAGCTCGGCTGGTCGGCGGAGGATAGCGGGGGCGCCGTGGCGGAGTACGAGTTGCAGCAGAGCTCCAACGGTGGCACGACCTTCTCCGCCGTCACGCTGCCTTCGGCCACCTCGACCAGTATGATCATCCACCTGACTCCCGGCAAGACATACCAGTACAGGGTGCGGGCCAAAGACGCCTCCGGCAACGTGAGCGAGTGGGCCTACGGGCGCAAGTTCGTCGCCACCGCCTTCCAGGAGACCGACAGCACCATCGCCTACGCCGGTACTTGGACGCAGCAGAGCGTGACTTCAGCCTACGGCGGGGCCTTGAGGTACGCGGTAGACGCCGGGGCGACGGCCTCGTTCACCTTCACCGGCCGAGAGGTCGCCTGGCTGGCGGCCAAAGCCCCCGATCGCGGCCGGGCCGAGGTGTGGCTAGACGGGGCCAAGGTCGCGGACGTCGACCTGTACAACAAGAACTCGCAGTCCCGCAGGGTAGTCTTCGCCGCGGGGGCGTTGGATCCTTCCACCACGCACACGCTGACGGTGAAAGTAGTGGGTACCGCAGGACGCCCGCGCGTAGACGCCGACGCCTTCTTCACCATCCGGTAGAGGATAAGGAGGGGTTGATGCCTGGTAGAGCAGCGCACCAACCCCTCCTCCCGGGGACGGGGCTCGGAGGATTTGGCGGAGGTCCTTTGCGGCACGTCAATCTCCCGCTGCTGGCGGCCACGGGCACCAGGGGGCGCGACGGAGATCCTCTGGCGCGGGCAGGGGGCGCGCGGTGGTCCTTCGTCGAGCAAGGCCGCACACAAGATATGCCACGTGGCCGATGCGCCCCACTTCGGCGCCTTCTACCCTCCTAGGGATGATGGGTCTTGAAGGTAAGAGATTGGGTGATCGGATGTTAAGAGTACCGTCGATGCTGGCACCACGTGTTTTTCGGACACCTGCGTCCTTTCTTATTGGCTACGGAGCGAGGAAGCCCAGATGAACCAGGTCGTGAAGATGTCGAAGCAGCGCGTTCACCGGGCCATGGTCGTCCTTGCCTTGACGGTCGCCGCGAGCGGCCTGGCCCTCTTGACAGGAGGCACCCTCGCCTCGGCGCAGACCGCCGTGGACGCAGGGTACAGGGGCCACTCCTACGCGGGCACAAGCTCCCCGACGGCCGATAAACCGCAGAGCAAGCTCTGGTTCAACGACGGCATATGGTGGGGGAGCCTCTTTGACGCGTCCGAAGGGGACTTTTTCATCCACCGTTTCGACGCGGCCAACCAGACCTGGATCAACACCGGCCCGGAGATCGACGGGCGCAACGCCTCGAAGGCCGATGCCCTCTGGGATGGCAACAAGCTCTACGTGGTTAGCGCGCACCAGAGCACGTCGTACTCGGACAGAAACGCCTACCTGTATCGCTACAGCTACGACCCGGCGACCAAGACGTACTCGCTCGACGCGAACTTCCCGGTGCCTGTCGGAAGCGGCCTCTTGGAAGCGGTAGTCATCGACAAGGACAGCACGGGTAAGCTCTGGGTAACCTACGCCCAGGGCGGCAACGTCTACGTGAACTCCTCGCAGGGGAGCGACTCGAGCTGGGGCACCCCGTTCGTCCCGCGCGTCAAGGGCGCCACCAACCTCACCGCCGACGACATCTCCTCGGTGGTCGCCTTCGACGGTCAGATCGGGCTGATGTGGAGCCACCAGACGGACGACGCCATCTACTTCGCCACGCACGTAGACGGCGACCCCGCCGGCCGGTGGCAGCAGAGCCGCACGGCGATCATGGGGCCGACCAGCGCCGACGATCACATCAACCTCAAGTCGGTGCAGGCCGACTCCAGGGGCAGGATCTTCGCCGCCGTCAAGACGAGGGCGAACGATGGAACGAACCCGAACCCGAACGCGCCCCTGGTCTACCTGCTCGAGCGCGACACGCTGGGGAACTGGAACAGCTACGCCTTCGGGCGGGTGCAGGACGACCACACCCGACCCATAGTCGCCATAGACGAGGAGAACCGTATCCTCCACATGTTCGCCACGGCCCCCGTCTCCCCGGGCGGGACGATCTACCACAAGCAGACGCCCCTCGACAACATCTCCTTCGAGAATCAACAGGGACTGGGGACACCGTTCATAAAGAGCTCGACGGACACCACCATAAACAACGCCACCTCGACCAAGCAGACCGTCAACAGCAGGACCGACCTGCTCGTGCTGGCCTCGGATGATGGCACCAGCCGCTACCTGCACAACGCCATCGACATCCCGGCCGGTGTCAGCTCGACCGAGGCGCCGGACACGGCCATAGACTCCGGACCTTCGGGGACGATCACGAGCGCGGCCGCAAGCTTCGCGTTCTCCTCGACCGAGGCCGATTCCACGTTCGAGTGCTCCATCGACGGCGGCCCCTACGGCGCCTGCGCTTCGCCCAAGGAGTACGCGGGCCTCTCGGACGGGACGCACACCTTCTTCGTGCGGGCCACGGACCTCGACGGCAACGTCGATGCCACCCCCGCCAAGCGCTCCTGGGCGGTCGACACCACGGCGCCCACGGTCGGCGGCGTCTCCCCGGCCGACGGGGCGACGAACCTCGCCCCCACGGGCGTCGTCGAGGCGACGTTCTCGGAGGGTATGGACGCGGCCACGGTTAACGCCGATTCGTTCACGCTAACAAAGCAGGGCTCCAGCGTGCCGGTGACGGCCACGGTCAACTACGACCCCACGGCCCAGAAGGCCACCCTGGACCCGGACGACAGCCTCTTGGAGGCGGGCGCCGCCTACACGGCGAGCGTCAAGGGCGGGAGCGGTGGGGTAAAGGACGCGGCCGGAAACCCGCTCGCCGCCGACAGGACCTGGTCCTTCACGATGAGCTCGGACTTCACCGCCCCCAAGGCACAGGCGCCCGAGGAGCACCTGACCACCAAGGCGCTCGGCGCGAGCAACGTCCCCGTCCAGATCAACTGGTCTGCCACAGACGCCGAGGGCCCCATAGCGGAGTACCAGGTGCAGCAGAGCACGCTCAGCGGCGGTTTCGCCAACGTCTCGCTCTCTTCGGCAACCTCGACCACCGAGACCCTCCACCTGGTGCCCGGCAGGAACTACCAGTACCGGGTGAGGGCCAAGGATGCGGTCGGCAACTGGAGCGAGTGGGCTTACGGGCAGGCCTTCGTCGTGGACGCCCAGCAAGAGGACAGCGGCGCCATCTCCTACGGTGGTAGCTGGGCGCGAGAGTCCCTGGTCGATGCCTACGGCGGGGCCGTAAACCACTCCAGGGTCGCGGGTGACACAGCTACGTTCACCTTCACCGGTCGCGAGGTCGCCTGGGTCTCTTCGAGGCTCCCGGACCGCGGTCAGGCGCAGGTGTGGATCGACGGCCAGAAGGTCGCGGACGTGAACCTGTACTCCAAGACGACGCAGTGGCGCAGGACGGTCTTCAACACCAGCTGGGCCACCTCCGGGACCCACACGCTCGAGGTCAGGGTGTCGGGTACCGCAGGACGCCCGCGGGTAGACGTGGATGCGTTCATCGTCATACGCTGAGCACCGAAAGCTGAGGGAGAGGTGGTGCGTCGCCCCGGCGGCCCACCGCCCTCCACGTCCGGCGCCAGTGAAGAGACACTTCGGGATACTCTCGGACAGAAGGCGATGATCAGACACGAAAAGGCAAACCCGTCGCGAGGCGGGGGCGCAAAGCCACGGGCCTCGCTGACAAGCGGAGGCGGCCGGGCCGCCGAAGGGGATCAAGCTCTGGCTTACCCGGCGCGGTGGACAGGCTCGCTGGTTCGTTACCTGATATCGTCCCTGGTCGTCGCCGCGATCCTCCTCGCAACGCTCCTCACCGGCACCACAGCGGCGGCGCAGCCCGCCCCAGGCTCCGTTGACCGCCCCGAAGGCGACTTGGTGGGCGGACGCCCGGCCGGGAGCCAGACGGCCGGCGAAGCGCCATCGGACCAGATCATCGTCAAGTTCGCCCCGTCGGTCGGCAGGGAGGTCCGCGACGACATCCGGCGGGCGGAGAAGCTGGAGAAGGTGCACGACCTCGATTTGATCCGGGCGGAGGCGGCCACGGTGAACGGGCGTTCGGTCGAAGAGGCGGTGCGCTCATTGGAGCGCCGTCCCGGTGTCGAGTACGCGGAGCCCGATCACGTGCTCTATCCGGCGGGCTACTCGAAAGAGCCGCGTTTCCCGGAGCAATGGGGCCTGGACAACACGGGCCAGACGATCAGGGGCTCCGCGGGCACCCCTGACGTGGACATCAACGCCAAGGAAGCCTCCGCCGTAACGGCGGGCGACCCCGGCATCGTGGTCGCCATCATAGACACCGGGATCAACCCCTCCCACCCGGACCTCAAGGATAGGGTGTGGAAGAACCCTGGGGAGGCCGGTGAGGGCAAGGAGAACAACGGCGTGGACGACGACGGCAACGGTTACGTCGACGACGTCAACGGCTGGGACTTCTACAACGGCGACGGCACCCTCCACGACTCGAGCTACGACCGCCACGGCACCCACGTCGCGGGGATCATCGCCGCCTCGACGAACGGCGAGGGGGTGGCCGGCGTCGCCCCCAACATCAAGATCATGCCGCTCAAGATCATGGAGGGCACCACCACGGTCTCCAAGGCCATCCTGGCCATAGAGTACGCCAAGGCGAAGGGCGCCAGGATCTCCAACAACTCCTGGGGCGGGTTATCCTACTCGCAGGCCTTGAAGGACGCGATAGAGACCTCGGGCCAACTCTATATCGCCGGGGCGGGGAACGCCGGCTACAACACGGACAGCACTCCTTACTACCCGGCCTCGTACGATAGCCCCAACATCCTCTCGGTCGCGGCCGTCGACAAGAAGGGTAGCCTGGCATCCTTCAGCAACTATGGGGCAACCTCGGTCGACCTCTCCGCGCCCGGCGTCGACATCTTGAGCACCATGCCTGGCTACCCGGAGAAGCCGGCGGTCACCCTCTCGTCGGTTGGATCTGCGGGCGGCAAGGCGCTCGCCGTCGGCTTCGGTGCGGAGGGTATAGAGGGCGCCCCCGGCCAGGCATCGTTTATGGCCGGAGCCTTCGAAACCATCGCGAGGGGGAGCCAGCCGGTGGTGCTCGTCGACGACGACCGGAGTCACGTGGGGTACCAAGACGTAAGCCCCACCCTCTCCGCGGCGATAGGCTCCGCGACGGGCAGCGTACCGGAGGTGATCGCGGTCTCCGACGGCGATGGGCCTTCGCTGTCGCGGCTCAAGGACAAGACCGTCGTCTGGGCGACCGGCCAGGCCAACAGCTCGGGTTCGAACGCGTCCGGAAGCATGGCGGCGTTGACGAGCACCGATCAGCAGACCCTTGCGGACTTTCTGAACGGCGGGGGCAGGCTGATCGTGACAGGGATGGACGCTCTGCACCGCATCGAGAACTCTGCCTTCGTCAAGGACACTCTTGGGCTGAAGGTGGTTAGCGACGTGGGCCGTCTCTCGGGCCTGAGCGACTATGCCAGGTCCTTCGAGGGGTCCGCGAACACCGTCTTCGCCGGGCGATCGTACGCCCTGAGCAGTCCCCTCGCCAACCCCACCTACCACGATTCTCTGGCTCCGGCCGGCGCCGCCGTTGCCACGGTCCAGGGTCTCTACCCCGGCATCGCCCCCACGTGGGGGTACATGAACGGCACGTCGATGGCGGCGCCGCACGCGACGGGAGCGGCGGCCCTGTCGGCGTCCGGCGACCCGGGACTTCTCGCAGACCCCGTGGCCCTCAGGAAACATCTCATGGCTCGGGGCAAACGGGCGCCAGCCACGGAGGGGAAGACCTTGACCGGTAAGATGGTGGACGCCTGGGCCGCTTCGGACACAGTGGCGCCCACCGTCGACACCGTGACCCCGGGGGACCTCTCGCGTGACGTGGCGCCCGATGCGAACGTCGAGGCGACGTTCTCCGAGGCAATCGACCCATCCACCCTGGGCGCCAGCACCTTCGCGTTGGTCAGAGAGGGCCTCGACGGCTCCACCACCCCCGTAGCGGCAACCACTAGTTACGATCCCGCAACCAGGAAGGCTACGCTGAACCCCAACGAAAGCTTGCAGATGGGTGCCACCTACACGGCCACCGTCGGGGCCGGCAGCGGTGGCGTCCGTGACGCCGTCGGCAATCCGCTCGCCGCCGGCAGGACCTGGTCCTTCACGACCCTGCCCGACACCGCGCCACCGACCCTCCAATCGCCGAAAGAGCACTTGCTTGCCAACTCGTCGCTCGGTGCGACCAACGTGCCCGTCGAGCTCGGCTGGTCGGCGGAGGACAACGGGGGGGCCGTGGCGGAGTACGAGCTGCAGCAGAGCTCCAACGGTGGCACGACCTTCTCCGCCGCGGCGCTGCCTTCGGCCACCTTGACGCGAGTAACCCACTACCTTGTTCCCGGCAAGACATACCAGTACAGGGCGCGGGCCAGGGACGGGGCCGGCAACTGGAGCGAATGGGCAGCAGGGCCGACGTTTACCGTCAACGCCTTCCAGGAGACGAGCGAGGAAATCTCCTACAACGGCGCATGGGCGCGAGAAGAATCCAGCGGCGCATACGGTGGCTACCTCAAGCACGCGACAAGCGGGGGAGATGCGGCGAGGATCACCTTCAAAGGGCGTAGGGTCGCCTGGGTTGCGGCCAAGGGCCCGGACCGCGGTCAGGCGGAGGTGTGGTTAGACGGCCAGAAGGCCGCGAGCTTGGACCTGTACTCCTCCACCCCGCAGCCGCGTAAGGCGGTGTTCACCGGGGGCTGGGATTCTCCTGGCAGCCACACGCTGGAGGTGCGGACGCTAGGCACCAAGGGCTCCTCGTCTGGCGGTACACGCGTGGACGTAGACGCGTTCGTGGTGTTGGGTCCGGACATAGTGGCGCCGACGGTGGGGGGGGTCTCCCCGTCCGACGGGGCGACGGGCGTCGCCCCCACCGGCAGCGTCGAGGCTACGTTCTCCGAGGCGATGGACGCCTCCACGCTGGGCGCGAGCACCTTCACGCTGACCAGGGAGGGCTCTGCCACACCGGTGGCGGCGACGGTGGGCTACGACCCCGCGAGTCGCAAGGCGACGCTGGACCCGGGGGCGAGCCTGGAGGCGGGCGCCGCCTACACGGCGAGCGTGAGGGGGGGGAGCGGTGGGGTAAAGGATGCGGCCGGCAACCCGCTCGCCGCCGACAGGACCTGGTCTTTTACGATCCTACCCGACACCGTGCCGCCCGACGCGCCCGTTGTAAGCCTCGCCGCCGGCAGCGACACCGGTGCCTCCGCCACCGACGGCCTCACGAGAGACGACACGCCCACCTTGCGGGGGACCGCCGAGGCGGGCAGCACCGTAAGCATCTACGATGGAGCTGCGCTGCTGGGCAAGGCCAACGCGGACGCGACGGGCGGCTACAGCTTCGTCGCCGTGTTGGGCGAAGGCCCGCACCAGATCACGGCCGAGGCTACCGACGCCGCCGGAAACTCCTCCCCAGCCTCTGCCGCGCTCGGCGTGCAGATCGACACCCGGGCACCGGACTCCGAGATCACGGCCGGACCCTCGGGAACCGTGGCCAAGGCTTCGGCGTCGTTCGAGTTCTCCTCCGAGCCGGGCACCACCTTCGAATGCAGCCTCGACGCCACCGACTATGGCTCCTGCGATCCGCCGACCGGTTACGAAGGCCTGGGAGAAGGCGAGCACGCCTTCAGGGTCAGGGCTATCGACGGTGCGGGCAACGTCGACGAAGAGCCGGCCGAGGCTAGGTGGACCGTAGACACCCTGGCGCCATCCGCGCCCGTGATCGTCAACCCCTCGAAAGACGTTTACGACAACGACGGCGCCTTTGTAGTCTCCGGCACGACCGACCCGCACAGCATCGTCGCGCTCTTTGATAACGGTTCCCTTTTGCGTCGAGTTACGCCGAATGCTTCCGGTGATTGGAGGGCTGAGATGACCGGCGTGGCAGAGGGAGACCACACCCTTACCGCGAGGGCGATCGACGCCGCGGGGAACGTCTCCGGCGCCTCCGAAGCGCGCAGGGTGGTGGTAGACCTCAAGCCGCCCACGGTGACTAGGACATCACCCGAACCCGCCGCCTCGAGCGTCGGGCTCGGCGCCGTTGTGGAGGCTACGTTCTCCGAAAAGATGGATAACTCCTCCATCAACGGGAGCACCTTCAAGCTGCTCAAACGCAGATCTGATGGCACCCTCGCTCCGGTCGCGGCCACGGTCGTCTACGAATCATCGAACAGCGTGGCGACTCTCGGGCCGGACGAAAGGCTCGAGCGCGGCGTGACCTACTTGGTCAGGGTCAAGGCGGGCGTCAGAGATCTGGCGGCCAACCCCATGGGTGCGGACAGGGGCTGGAGGTTCAAGACGGTCTCCTGACCGTCTTGAACCTCCCGTCGGACGGGGACCTCCTCGCTCTTGTCGCGGGCCGACCCCCTTGAGCTCTCCCGGACCCCCCGGGTCACTAGACGGCCACGCGGCCGGATGACGCGCCCGCCGGGTGAGAGCCGGCGGGGACGATTCCAGGCAGAAGGGATGATTCTGGGACGCTTGCCCCTCAGCGCTCTCATCCTGCGGCGGCCTCACGGCTATAAAGGGTCGACGTGTACTCGCGACCACCGCGGCCTCCCTGGTGAGGGCGCTCTCGCCTTACGCCAGGTGGCCCCGGCCTCAAGGAACAAGCGAAAGGCACGGACGGCGGGCCCGCGGTAGGGCGTCAACACGGGGGCGGCCCGTGGGGATCGACAGGAAACAAAATGTGCCACCTGGCCGAAGGTTCGAACCGCGCGGTCGTCTATGCTTCTCTATATGTGCCGCTGGACAACAGGACCGAGCATCTTGGAGACGGTAGCCTCGCGAAGAAGCCCGGCGGCCCCGGCCGCAGCGGGGTTGCCATGAAGCACGCCCGTCGGCCACCTGCGGGGCGCCTGGCAGGAACGTCCGCCCAGAGGTGGGCACTACATGCCAGACGCCGTAGCCGCGAAGGGCCGTCGCGAGACCCAACGATGCCCGCCGGCAGACGTCGGGGGCATGCGCGTAGCCGTCCGCGTTAGGGGCAGGTAACGATGAGCTATAGTGTTGGTGCAGGGCAGGCTAAAACGGCGGCGGGAACGATAACTTGGTAAGCACCGGACCGGGGCCGAACACCCCAAGAGCACAGAACCCGGAGGACGAGTATATCCTGTCCTTTGGCGACATACTCCGGATGCTCTGGCGGCGGCTGTGGCTTATAGCCTTGTCGATGTTGCTGTTTTTGGGGGCGGCGTTGGGGTACAGCTCCGTCCAGAGACCCACGTACGAGGCCTCCATCAAACTATGGGTTGGCCAGGCGCAGGAGAGGGACGCGTCGGAGACCAATCTTTCGGCGAGCGACGTTCAGGGGCTTCAGATCCTGACGATAACCGTGGCCGAAGCCATCGATACTCGTCGGGTGGCCGAGGCCGTCATAGAGGAGTCGGGTGTTTCGACGGCGCCCGGAGAGTTGATGAACGACCTGAGCGTCGAGCCGATCCCGGAGACGCAATTCGTCAGGGTAAAATACGAAGACCCCGACCCCCTCACAGCCCAGCGGATCGCCAACGCATACGGGGAGGTCTCTTCGGATCAGGTATCCGAGATAAGTTCGGACGCGAGCGCCGTGACGGCAACGATGTGGGATCCGGCCACGTTGCCGGATGAGGACAACATCGTGAACCCCAAGCCTGCCCGCGACGCGGTGTTGGCGCTGGTATTGGGAACTATGGTGGGGATCTCTCTGGCCTTCGTGCTGGAGAGCCTGGATGACAGGTTGCGCTCTGCCGAGCATGTTGCGCGAGCCTCCGGGGCACCTGTGGTCGGTACCATACCCGGGTCTACCACCCGCATCAGGAAGAAGACCTGAGTGGGGAGGTTTCTGCGCAAGCTCCCGGCGCGGGTGCGGCCCGGCAACGAGGGCTCCCTTGACGGGGGGCTGGCAACCGTCGAGGACCCCGCCGGGATGGCCTCGGAGGCCTACCGCGTGCTACGCGCCAACCTGCTCCACGCGTTGACGGATCCCTCTCCGAGGGCGATCCTGGTGACGAGCCCGGGCCCCGGGGAAGGCAAGAGCACGGTCTGTGCCAACCTGGGGGTAGTCTTGTCGCAGGCGGGCAAGCGCACCCTCGTCGTCGATTGCAACCTGCAGGGACCGCACCTGCACGAGATCTTCGGCACCCACAACTCCCGCGGGTTATCCGATGCTTTGGCGAGCGAAGGCGACCCGGGGGAACTCTTTCAGGAGCCGTTGCGAAACTTGAAACTCATGACGGCGGGATCCGTACCCCACAACCCTTCAGAGCTTCTAGAGACGCAAGGGTTCGCGGATTTCTTGGACCGGTCCCGGCGGGACTTCGATCACGTGCTGATAGACTCCTCGAGCGTCCTGTCGGGCTCTTCTCCGCCAAGAACTTCCGCCGAACCAATCGTGCTCGCCGCCCGGGCCGATGGGGTCTTGCTCGTGTTGAATGCGGGCAGGGCCCGAGAAGGGACGCTGCGACACGCGGTGCGCGCGATAGGTGCGGTTGGGGGGAACGTCGTGGGCACGGTGTTGAACGATGCCTAGGAGCCCCTCGTACAACCCTCGCGCCCTTGAAGGTCCGGCGCTACTGCCCTCCCGGGCGGCTGGATGTTCTGTGCGCTGCGGCGCGTCTTGGCGCGGCTAGCTCTCCGCATGCGGCGCCCGCGACCGGCCGAACCGCCGTTGCCCGCGGCTTCCATCGTCCGGTCGCGGGCGCCGATGCGCGACGGGGCATGCATTCGCCGGCGTGGGGCCGGGTCTTAGTCGTGCTTTTGCGCCTCCGGAAGCCGGTGTTTATCCACGCCCTTCTCCTGGTGAGCTTCTTGGGCGCTCTGGGATTCTTGGACTACTACCCTGCGCTGCACGTCACGGAACTGGCGCTGTTGTGCATGGGGGTGCTTTTTGCTTGGCTCGTTCTCTCTACGCGGATGGACCGCACGAGCATCCTGCTTAGCCTCCTCTTCTTGTTCGGCACGACACTGTTCGCGGTGTTCTACGCGCTCGTCTTCGTTGCGAGGACCGACGCGCCCCTGCTCCCCAGCATACTGGCCCAGAGGTACTACGCGTTCCTCCTCGTCGCACCGGTAACCTACATGCTCTACAAGCACGGCTGGAAGTTGACGGACCTCCAACGGATCTTCGTCCTGGCGGTGGCATTGGCCACCATCAGCCGCGTTCTGGTGGACCTGTTTCCCCCCGCTTCCGCCGGCGCGCTCTCCCCGTTCGTGGAGACCCCGAGGGAGTTTTTCGTGTTCACGCAGGACACGGCCTACGGTGAGATCAGCTTCCTGCTCCGACGCTTGGACGCAAGCGCCCTATTCTCCGTGCTGTACTTCGGCAGGGCGCTCCTGAGACCCAAGAGCCTGCCCTCGTTCGTGTTCTGCTCGCTGATGACGGTGCTCTCCGCCACGTTGCTCTTCGTCAACGCCCCCCGTACGCTGGTGGCAGCGGTCTTGCTCTCGCTGATCCTCTACGGCGCTGTCCTGTGGCAACCCGGCCGAACCAAGATGTTCGTCGTCTTGCTGCCGTTGCTCGTCACGTTGGTGGGCCTGTACTCGGCCCAGCTGGGCGGGTTCTTGCCCGAGTTGTTCGGCGGTGACCTCTCCTACACGACGCGGGTGCAGAGCACCAAGATAGCGTGGCAAGTCGTCTCGCAGTATCCGCTGGTCGGTTTCGGCCAAGAGAGCGCGCAGTCGGTTACCTACCAGGATCTGTTCGGCAGCAAGTTCTACCCGTCAGACGTGGGGCTGCTGGGCGTCGCTTTCCAGTGGGGGACGGTCGGGCTGTCGCTGTATCTGTTGCTCGTCGCGGCGCTCGTGGCCAGCTTGCTCAGGTTACTGTGGGCTCACACCGGCAAGACCGGCAGGATAGTGTCGCGAGAGCAACTGTTCTTGTGGACCCTCTTTATCTTGTGCTTGACCTTCGCGATCACTTCCCCGATACAGGCCAGATACGTGAAGACGGAAGGTCTCTTTATCGCGGCCTTCTCGCTGGGTTTGTGCGCGGCGCACTGGCGAGGCTTTCTTGGTAGCGTACACCGGCGAGCCCCCGGACGGGTTTCCGGGTCGATCGCAGGGGACGGCGGGGCGCGTCAAAGTGCCTAGCGTCCGTGGGCGGTACCCATCCTTGGGGCGGCTCCTCGCGTCTCCATGGCTCAGGGTCCCCGAGTCCCTGGTGCCGGAAGGTCTATATATGCCGTCCAGCCCATGCGCCGTACCCCGTCACCTCTTAGGGTACTCCCGGATGGCCAGAGAGTACCGCGACCCTCGTCAGGAAACGTGCAAGCTGTGACACAGAACCCGAACAAGGAACAGTACGGCGCCTACGTGGGGCAATTGGCCCGGGGAGCCGGCATCAGCTTTTTCGGACAGGGCGTCGGCCGGTTCCTCAATTATGCAACCCAGATCACGCTCGCCTGGATGTACGGGCCGGCCCAATTCGGCGCGTACGCCCTGGGGATCACGCTGGTCCAGATGGCGAACATCCTGGCCCAGATAGGGATGGACAACGGCGTGGTGCGCTACGTGGCGCACTACCGGACCCAAAGAGACGCCGCGCGGGTGAGGGGGACCGTTCTGGTGGCCCTCGGCGTGCCCCTCGTGCTTAGCTTGTTGCTTACGAGCCTGATGTTCTCTGGGGCCGGTTTGCTGGCCGAAAGGGTCTTCGGCCAGCCCTCCTTGGAGGACGTGTTCAAGCTCTTCTCGATCTCCCTGCCGGCCCTCACCGTCATGAACATGGCCCTCTTCGCCACCCAGGGGTTCATGAACCAGAGATACACGGCCTACGTCCAGCAGATCTTGCAGCCCCTGACGAACCTCGGCGTTATCGTGGTGCTGTATTTCCTCGGGACTCAGATCCTGGGCGCCGCCGTTGCGTACATCGCCTCGATGTCGATCGGTTGCGTTGCGGCCCTCTACTGCCTGGTCCGGGTGTTCCCCAACCTGGTAGACCGGGAGAGTCCCGCCAGGTTCGAGACCCGAGCTCTTCTCAATGCCTCCTGGCCGATGACCGTCTTCAGCTTCACCCAGCGGGCCAATATCTGGGTGGCGGTGCTCATCGTGGGGATCTTTGCAACTACCAGCGACGTCGGCGTCTTCAACGCCGCCGCCCGCACCGCCGCGCTCGCCGCGCTGGTCCTCTACGCATTTAACGGCATTCTCTCGCCCATGATCTCCGCCCTCTACTCTGAGGGGAAGATGCAAGAACTGGGCCGCCTGTACCAGGACGTCTCCCGGTGGGTCTTCACCGGAGGGTTGACGGTCTTCATCCTTACCGTGGTGCTGGGCAGGGAATTGATGGCGGTGTTCGGCCCGGGGTTCGTGGCAGGCTGGGCGGTGCTCGTGATCCTGGCCGGCGGCGAACTCTTTAACTCCGCGGTAGGCCCCACGCAGCGCGTTCTATCCATGACCCGCCACCAGAAAATACTGATGTTCGCTACGGCGGGCTCCGCCATAATTTGCTTGGGGGCGAACCTCGCGCTAGTCCCGAGCTACGGCATCCTGGGCGCGGCCGTAGCCACGGCCCTCGCTACGGCCCTCGCGAACGTGGTCACGGTCCTGTACGTTCGCCGGTTGCTGGGCGTGTGGCCCTTCGACCGCAGGTATGCAAAGCCGGCCGTTGCAGGGGTTATCGCGGCCGCCGGCGTGTACCTGTGCCGGTTGATGCTTCCGTCGTTGGCTACCGTGCCGTCCATCCTCGTCTTTGCTCCCCTGTTTCTGGCGGGGCTCGCGGTGGCGCTTTTTGCTCTGGGGCTGAGCCCCAGCGACCGTAGCCTCCTTGCGAGCCTGTCGAAGCCGTTCCGCCGCGCCCTCCGCTTGGGCGCCTGAACCGATCGAAGCGATGGGAGCGACATCCGAAAAGCCTCGCGAGCGGGCCAAGCCGCTTGCCATAAGGCGACGCATCGTCGAGTAGGGGCCGGCCTTCCGCTCGACAATCCGCCATAGGATCCTGCAAGAGACACCTGCGCGGAGACTCGATCTGTTTTGGGAGGCAACGGTTCGGTTGCCGAGCAAAGCTGGCTCTCCCGCTGAGTCCGTTCGCGACCTCGATCGGTATTACCCGCTGGTGTTCTTCGTATCGGCGTGGGCTCTTAGTATCCCTGGCTCCCCCAAAAGGCGACCGCACTGTTGTAGGAGCGGCCGTAGTACCCGGTGCCCCCGTCGAAGTAGTGGTGAGCTTCGTACATGTGGTTGTTAGCCGGATCGTTAATCCACCTCTTGGGATGATGGTGATCCCATAGCCGTGCCATGCTCCAGTGGTAGCCGGACACCATTATCAACTTGTTGTCCCCGTTATTGCGGATGCCGCTGACGTTGATGCCCCGCCTGTAGTCCGCGGTGGTCAGGTGTGCCTCGTAGACAGGAGCCTTGGGCCAGGGGCCGGCTTATGGGGCGGATTCCCCCGTCGCCAGCAGAGGCGTAGGTGGTCAGCCAGAAGCCGCCCCACCGCTGCCATTGGTCAACGCATCACATCGTTACCCAGAGCTTCGAGGCATCGGCCCACTGTTACCATCTCTCCCCCAAGTTGTTCCATTGCGCTTGGTCGCCGAAGCCTCGCTGCTGGTCGTTGGGCCAGTTGACCTCGCCTATGTAGCCCCGGACTTCTTCCCTACCGAGCTAGTCGGTGAACGCCTTTAGGTTGCGATACTCGCGGTGCTCGAGGGGGTTCAAGCCCGCAGGCGCGGGTACGCCTGCGGGCGCGGAACCTTGGCGCAACAGAAGGCTGGTCCCCCCATGAGCGCGAGCAGGCTTAAAGCTGATCCCCTCTTGAGGAGAAGCCTACGACTGGTGGGTGCGTGCCCCCATCTCTGTTTGTCGATTTACCGGGTGCCTCGACGAGGTAAATCTGGATCGTTGATGGTGCGCTCCCGTTTTATGAACTAGCGCTTGCCTTGCTCGGGTGGGGATATCAGCCTGGCCCTATAGACGGCCCCTCTCGGTAACTCGGCTGCCTCCGCTTGGTAGAGGCCCGCGGACTTTGCGTCCCCGCCTAGCGGCGGGTTTGCCCTTTCGTGGTTGTGCCGGCACCTAGCTAAGAAATTCTCCACCGGCTGTAAACCTCCTGCGTTACGATGTGGTTGCGTGCTTGGATCCATCTCCCGGAACCGGGGCATTGGAGAGGCCTGGTGCCGAAGCGTCGGCAAGGCGCCGAGTCCTGGTCGGGGTCCCGGGCGGAACGGTTCTCCACCCGCTGGTTAAATGGCTCGCGTCCCGCGCGTAGGAACGGATGAGGCTTTCCCTCGTACAGTGCCTCGCTATGCTGAAGACCGGTGCGGCCTACGGAGATTTCGAATCCCTTCGCTTGGCAGAGCAGCCAGGACGTCTAGGCTATTGGGACGGAAGACCGAAACTCGGCTTGGCTACAGAGGGCACGCTCTGGAGTCCGATAGCCTCACCAGGTATCAGGGCACTTCAGATCAGGCTAACGGCCTTTTCGATAGAACGTGGATGCAGGGTACTTGGACCATGCCGCCACCACAGCCAAGGCGCTATGTATCTTTGCCGAGGCGAAATCTTACTTGCCGCCCTTGAGGTACTGATCGAATTCTTCCCAGGCCATGCAGTTCACGATGCTCCCTCTCTCCACCCACGCCCGTCTCGCCTGGGAGACGCCGTAGCTGACGAGGGAGAGGGCGCCCTCGTCGTGGGCGTCGGTGTCTATGGAGATCTTCACGCCGGCCTCCGTCGCCTCGCGGACGTAGGGGACGGACAGGTCCAAGCGATCGGGGTAAGAGTTGAGCTCGAGCACGGTGCTTGTGGCGGCGGCTTCCCGGATCAGGCGCGAGACATCGACCTCGTAGGGCTCGCGGCGGTTCAGGATGCGGCCCGTGGGATGGCCTATGACCCTGACGTGGGGGTTGTTCATGGCGCGGACGATTCGGTCGGTCATCGCGCCCTCGCCGACGCCGAAGGAGGTGTGGACGGAGGCGACGACGAAGTCGAGCTCGGCCAGGAGGTCGTCCTCGTAGTCGAGCGTGCCGTCCTTGAGGATGTCCACCTCCGAACCGCAGAGGAGGTGGATCTCGCCGTACTTCCCGTCTGCCTCCCTTACGGCCGCGAGCTTCTCCCTCAGACGCCCGGGTGAGAGCCCGTTGGCCACCTTCAGGCTTTGGGAATGGTCGCAGAAGACGAGGTACTCGTAGCCCAAAGCGATGGCGGCTTCGGCCATGCTCTCGATCGTTCCCTTGCCATCGGAGTAGTTGGTGTGCACGTGGAGGTCGCCCCGGACGTCCTCCACGGAGACGAGTTCTGGTAACCTCCCGTCCTCGGCGGCTTCGATCTCCCCCGTGTCCTCCCTGAGTTCGGGAGGTATGTAGGCGAGGTCGAGACGGGAATAGAGCTCTCCCTCGGTGGCGACGGGTTTGTAGTCGCCGGTCCCGGCCCGGGCCAGGCCGTACTCGGAGATGTTGATGCCCATCTTCACCGCCCGCTCCCGCAGCGCGATGTTGTGCGCCTGGCCGCCGGTGAAGTGGTGCAGCAGCGTCCCGTAGGCCTCGGGCGCCACGATCCTCAGGTCCACCTCTATGCCGTCGGAGAGGATGAACACCTTTTTCGGCCCGTGGGCCAGGACCTCGTCCGCGAAGGGGGCTCCGGCGAAGGCGTCCGCGAGCGAGGCCGGGTCGGTGCTCGCGGCCACGATGTCCAGATCGCCTATGGTCTCTTTCATGCGGCGCAGCGAACCCGCGATCTCGGCCCTCTCCGTCGCCGGGTGCGAGCGAACGAAGGAGAGCATCCGCTCCCCCTTAAACGTGGCCTCGTTGAGCAGCATGCGGCGCTCGGTGGCGTTGTAGGTCTCGGCGGCGCGCAGGATCTTCTCTGCGCTCTTCTTACCGAAGCCCTTGAGGGTGGCCACCTGCTCCGGCTCGAGTCCCGCCAACTCCTCCACGCTCGTAACGCCCAAATCCTTCCACAGACGTCCCACCGTGCGCGGCCCGACGCTCGGCAGGCGCGTCATCTCCACGAGGCCGGCCGGTATCTCGGCGGTCAGGTCCGCGAGCAATTGGGGGGTGCGATCTTCGGCGAGGTCCCGGATAACCGCCGCCGTCCGGTCGCCCACGTGGGGCAACTCTTTCAGGTCTGAAACCTCCCGGATCGGGCGTCCGAGGGCGCCGACGGATTCGGCGGCCCGCTGGTAACCGAGAACTCTGTAGTACGGTTCGTCTTTGATCTCCATGAGCGTCGCTATGGTCTCCAGCGCCCGTACCACCTCGTTGTTCTGCAACTTTCGGGCCCTCCTCGCAAGCTAGACCGGCACCGAAGAGGATTATACGTGGGGGGCGCGTCCCGCAAGGCGCAGCCCGAAGGCCGGTTCGGGTTCGTGGCGCCTTGTTATCCACCTGGCGGTTCTGTGCACGTGATGCCCCCGGGTAACCGTGCAGATCTTTCGGCGGCCGTTTTCGGGCTGGTTGCGTACGTCGCTACCGGCAGCCAGAGTACCCTTCGGGCTATGTGGACGCCGAGGCCTTTGTCGTCGGCCCTGTCGGCGGTCTTCCCGGGCTGGACGTTCCTCTTCGCTACCTGCGTCCGGGTGTCCGGTGCCTGCTTGGGCGTCCCGTCGGGATGGATGTGGTCATAGCCGGCGCCACCCATGCCATGAACCTCACCGCCTTCTCCCGGCGTGAGGTCGTCGCCAGCCCGTCTCAGCATCGTGTCGGGTGTATCCCCCGTATGGGCCGTATCGGTGTTTTCCTGACGGCGCACCAGGGCGACGAAGGCTTTACCGGCTACCCCCGTTCCGGGTCAACGACACGCCCGGATTTCGGGGCCTATGGGCGGCGGTTGAATCGGCCCCGGAACTCCACTTCTCTAAGCCCTACGTTAAAAGTGTAATATTTGTCGAGGCTCGCCCAAAAATATGCCAACCGGCCGATACGAAGCCGATCCGTGCGACCTATGGTGTTGCGGGGTCCGACTACTCGGCAAGGGGCTAGATGGAAGTTACGAGGCGGGTGGCGGCGCACCGTGGTCGCGAATGGAGTGAGTTGCGGGTACTGATCGCCATGGAAGAAGAGTACAGGATCTACCGCGCGGTGATGGCGAGCGGTCTGGAAGCCATGCGGCCGCGCTTGCAGGTGGCAACCACGGGGCTCCAAGATTTCGAGGAGCGGCTGCGGCTACTCGAGCCGCAGGTGGTGATCTGCGGCGGCAAGGCCTTCGCGCGCTCTGAGGGACCGCTTGTCTGGATGGACCTCGCCTTCGACGCCGACACTCCGCTCCAGCGTCCGGCGCAGATCTGTGTCGAGGACCGTTGCCGGGAGGTACACAACCCCGACCTCGATTATCTGCTCGCGGTGATCGACGAAGTGGACCCCGGCTAGGGACTCGTAAGTTCGAGTGAGGGCCTATTGGGGGTCGACCACACCGGAGGTGACGAGTTCCTTCTTCGGTACGACGGGTTTGTAAAAGGCTGGGATGGACTCCGTCGCCCGCTGGTGGGCGAGAACCCTGTAGCACGACTCGTCCTCGATCTCCATGAGCGCCACTATGGTTTCGAGCGCCCGTACCACCTCGTTGTTCTGCAACCCGCGGACCCTCCTCGTAAGCCGTCTGGGGGAATTATACGTGGGTGGGCGCACGGACCACGGGGCAAAAGACCACCCCGGATCCGGGGTCCAACGGGCTGCCGGGTAGTAACGCGCGGCCGTGCGAATGGGGCGTAGCCGAAATCGGCTAGGAAAAAATCGCCGCTACGGGGGACGCGGGGTCCGGCTGTGGGTCGTATCCTTCTGCCATGGAAAGGACGGGAGCCGCCTCGAAGCCAAGGATCCTGCTGGCCAACGAGCCGCGATCTTACAGGCAGGCCATGGCTCACGTCCTGCGAACGCTCCGCCCATGCGTGGAGGTGCAAGAGACGGAGCAGGCGGCGCTCGACCGGGAGCTGCGCCGCGGCACCCCCCAACTCGTCATCTGCAGCCGCGCCACGCCCGCCGTGCAGGGGACCGCGCCGGCCTGGATCGAGCTCTACACCAACGACGGGCCACTCTCCTCGGTCGCCGTAGGCAAAGAGAGGTCGACGGTACCCGAGATAGAGCTCTCGGATATCCTGCTGATCGTGGACCGGGCAGTGTCCGGGTAGAAGAGGCTTTAGGTTTCAGGTCGCCTCCTATGGAGGCTCTCAGGTTTCAGGGGTACGGCACGCCGCTTGGAGCCAGACATCGGATACCATGGTCGGCCTCAGAGAGAGCGGAATATCCGCGGCATCCCCGCTCTACAGCACCTCAAAACCTGAAGCCCGATGCCTGAAGCCTCATGCCTGAAACCTTCTCCGCGGCGGGTAATAGAATCCCTCCCGTGTTCGGGACCTCGATCAGGGCTCTGGGTGAGTTGCGGCGGGTGGTGGCGGGCCGGCTGACGGTGGCCGCCCTCGTGTGGCTGGTGGCCGGGCTCGCCTTCTCGGCGTTCGTGGTGTGGGGCTTCGCGGAGATTACGGAGGAGGTCGTGGAGGGGGAGAGCCGGGCGTTCGACCGGGCCGTCTTGCTCTGGATCGAGACGAGCGTCCCGGCCTGGTTGGATGGCCCGATGCGGGTGGTGACGGCCCTGGGTTACTACTCGGTGGTGCTGCCGCTCCTCGCCGCGGTCTCGCTCGTTTTCTACCTCACGGGCTGGAGGCTCTCTGCCGTGATGCTCGTGGTCTCGACCGCGGGCGGCGTCTTCCTTACGACCGTGCTCAAGGGCGTCTTCCAGAGGGCGCGGCCCGAGGTCATAGACTCCGGGTACACGGCCGGTTTCTACTCGTTCCCGAGCGGGCACGCCACCGTGGCGGTCGGCTTCTACGGGGCGCTCGCCCTGATCCTCGCCTACCACCTGCGCGGCCCCGCGCGCTGGACGGTGGTGCTCCTCGGCGCGACCGTGGTGCTCCTCATCGGTTTCTCGCGCCTGTACCTCGGCGTCCACTACCCGACGGACGTGCTGGCCGGCTTCCTCGCAGCACCCCTGTGGCTCGTCAGCGTCGGGGGCGTCTACGCGCTGTGGCTCTCCGTCCGCGGGCTCAGGGCCGCCGAGTGGCGCCGAAAGGACGGCCGGTAGGCCTCACCCCCGTGGAAATCTCGCCGGGTAGATGTTAGCTTTCGCGGGTGCTCGAAACGATACTCGCACCGTTAATACACTTCGTGACGGAGACCATCGGCGGCTACGGTGTGCCGGCGGTATTCGTGCTGATGCTGCTCGAGAGCATGGGCATCCTGATCCCGTCCGAGGCGATCTCCCCGTTCGCCGGCTACCTCGTCTCGGAGGGGCGGATGACGCTCTTCGCCGCGGTCGCCGCGGGCGTCTTCGGGAACCTGGTCGGCTCGTGGGTGGCGTACTATATCGGGTTGTGGGGCGGGCGGGAGCTGTGGTTCCGCTACGGGAAGTACGTCGGCGTGCGGGCCCATCACCTTGACGTGGCCGAGAAGTGGTTCGACAAGTACGGCGAGTTCACGGTCTGCGTCTCCCGCTGTTTGCCCGTCGTGCGCACGTTCATCTCGTTCCCGGCCGGGACGGCCAGGATGAACATCACCAAGTTCAGCTTCTACACCCTGCTCGGGTGCATCCCGTGGGTCTTCGCGCTGACGTACCTCGGGTACGTGCTCGGGGAGAACTGGGAGACGATAGGGGACTTTCTCCACTACCTCGACTACGCCGTCGCCGTGGCCTTCTTCGCCGGGCTCGCCTACCTCTTCTGGCGCTGGCGCTCCTCGCGGGCGTCCAAGGCCTGATCGAAACAGGCTTTCCGGCCCTGGCTCGACAGACGGGGTGGCTTTGGCCAGATCTGCGGGGACGGCCATCGAGTCCCATGGCTTCTACGCGCGGCCCTGCTCGGCTTCGGTTGCCTCTCCTTCCTGGATAAGACCTACCTCTCTGACATCTCCGAGATGCGGGAGGAGGGGCGGGATCTCCTCGCCGGGGATGGCTTGCTGCCGGGTTAGGAACGCGGACCTGCCGCTGTTGCGGGAGTTGCGGCCACGACTTTTGCGGAGAGACGCGTCGCGCCGGAAGGTGCGTGCTGCCCCACCGGCCCGAAACCAGCGGCCTGATATCTCTTACTTTGTACCCTCTACTCTGCTTGGGGGGATGCCCTCAGGGGCGGGATCCTATATTTCCGTCCCCCAAGACTCCGAGGCTTCTAGGCGCCGACTATGCGCCAGATGCCCACGACCCCGAGCACCACGATGGTGGCGCGCAGGACCGGGGCGGGGAGGCGGCGTCCGATGCTGGACCCGATCAGGCCCCCCACCAGCGACCCGGCCGCGATGAGCCCGGCGGCCTGCCAATTTATCCGGTCGAAGGCGACCAGGATGTAGGCGGTGGCCGCCGTGGCGTTGACCACCAGCGTCAGGAGGTTCTTGAGGGCGTTTATGCGCTGCAGGGAGTCCGTGAGCAGGGACCCGAGCACGCCGACGAGCAGGATGCCCTGGGCGGCGGCGAAGTACCCGCCGTAACACCCCACCAGGTACGTGCCCACGAACGTCGCCGCGACCTCTCCCCGTCCCGACTCGGATTCCTCTCGACGCTCGCGGTACCGGGCTATGGCCCCCTGGATGCGCGTCTGGGTCACCACCAGAATCAGCGCCAGAACCAGCAGCACGGGGACGACCGACTCGAAGGTCTCGTCGGGGAGGTTGAGCAGCAACCAGGCGCCGGTCACGGCCCCGATCAAAGAGGCGGGCAGGAGCTGCAGCACGCGCTTCCGCTGCCCGGCGAGCTCCCGCCGGTAGCCCCAGGTCCCCGAGACGCTTCCGGGAACGAGCCCTATGGCGTTGCTTATCGTCGCGACCACAGGGGGGATGCCCACCGAGAGCAGGATCGGGAAGGTGATGAGCGTCCCGCTCCCCACCACCGCGTTGATCGCCCCGGCCCCAACCCCCGCCAACAGCACGGCGACGATCTCGAAGGTGCTCACCGTCCACCAACCCCGGCAAAGTACGCTACTTCTCGCAAGATCCACCTTCTTCTGCCGAACACCGCAAGACCGAAGCATATACCGATTCTGGACGCGCGACCGTCGATAACTCTAACTGAAAGCCCTGGAGTTCGGGCTGCCAGTTGAGGAGCTGGACGTCGCACACCGTCGCGAGGTGGTGGCGCATGCCCTCCTCAGCCCCCGCGGCATCCCCGAGCCTGATGGCCCTGGCCGCCCGCCTGTGCTGCTCCAGAGCTGCTCCAGAGAGCGCGGCGAGCTCCGTGCTCCTCAGGTAGCCACCTCCGTAGCGCGTCTCGATAAGGCGGACTCCCGACGGTAGACGCCGGGGTGCGTTATCCTTTATCTCCATGTCCGAGCGGCCCTACTACGAAGAACAACAGTTCCGGACCTCGGAAGAGGCGCGCCCGACCCGCAAGAAGAAGGGCGGGGGCGTCCTCGAGTACCTCGTCATACTCGTCGTCTCGTTCGCGCTCGTCTTCGGCTTCGTCAGGCCTTTCGTGGTGGAGGCGTTCTGGATTCCTTCCGGGAGCATGATCCCGACGCTCCAGATCAACGACCGCGTCCTCGTGAACAAGTTTATCTACCGCTTCACCGAGCCCGATCGCGGCGACATCGTAGTCTTCGAGAGCGTCGACGACCCTAACACGGACCTCATAAAGCGCGTGGTCGGCCTCCCGGGCGACAGGATAGCGGTCCGCTCGGGGCGGCTCATCGTGAACGGGGAGCCCCAGAAGGAGCCTTTCACGAACAAGAACTTCCCCGACAGGACCTTCTTCGCCGCGATCACCGTCCCGAAGAACCACGTCTTCGTTATGGGCGACAACCGGGCCAACTCCCAGGACTCCCGCGTCTTCGGCCCCCTGCCCGAGGAGAACATAGAGGGCGAGGCCTTCCTGCGCTTCTGGCCGCTGGACAGGATAGGGATACTACTCTAGCGTGGCCGGGGAAGACCGGGCCGACCGGCGGAGGGCCGTGCTGAAGGCGGTACTGGAGATCCCCGTCATACTCGTCGTCTCGTTCGCGCTCGTCTTCGGCTTCGTCCGGCCCGTGATCGCCGCCCCCTTCTACGTCGGCTCAGGGAGCATGGAGCCGACCCTGCACGGGTGCTGGGGATGCTCCAACGACCGGCTCCTGATAAACAAGCTCGCCTACGACCTCGCCGACCCCGAACGCGGCGACATAGTCCTTTTCGAGGACCAGCGGGGCGGCGAAGACCCCCTGATAAAGCGCGTCATAGGCCTTCCCGGCGAAGAGCTGGAACTGCGCAACGGAAGGGTCTACGTGAACGGTACGCCCCTCGATGAGCCCTACCTCAGGCGCGACACCTGCAAGCCCGGTTACCCGAAGACCTGCTCCTTCGGCCCCGTGACCGTCCCCAAGAACCATTACTTCATGATGGGCGACAACCGCACCAGGTCCGTCGACTCACGCTTCTTCGGCCCCGTCCCCAAAGACGACATCATCGGCGAAGCCCTCGTCCGCTTCTGGCCACCGAACCGGGCCGGAGAGCCCGGCTAGCACGCGGGGGCTCCTCCCTCCGGTCGTCGCGCACGCTTCGGCCTGCTCCGCAGTCCTCGCTTTCAGCTTTTTGTGCTTGGCGTTTCTTTGAGCGTCGGCCGTGCGGGGCAGAGGTTGGGACGGGTGCCGATCCGAGTTCGGCGATTCAAACCCATCCGAGGGGCGGTTCGCGAACCGTACCTACAGGCTGGCTCTCGTATATGATCGCCACGCAAGGCGCGGTCCGGTCAGGCCCTCATACGGTGGGGAGCTTAAAGCGGAGCCCGAAGGGCGCAGCGTGCTGAGAGCCCGCGAAGCGGGCGTGCTAGGTGACCACCTGGTCGGCCACGGTGCGGGGGTCGAAGTAGGCGCGGAAGCGGCTTACCTTGCCTTCCTCTATCTCGAGGAGGCTGACGCCGTCGTAGGAGACATCCTTGCCGTTGGCGTCGCCCGAGGTGGTCCATTCGAGGGCGGCGTGGCCGTCGTCGTCGGCGAAGATGTTGCGGAACTCGCTCTTCATGCTGCCGAAGGTGGCCCTGTAGCTCGTCCAGAACTCGCGCAGGCCGTCGTGGCCCGAGAAGGTCTTTGGGACCGCCACGTTTCCCACGTCGCAGTCCTCGGTGTGGACCTCGACGAGGGCCTCGACATCCCTGTCCTCTTCAAGCTTCCACAGCGCTTCCACGAACTTGTCGGCGACTTCTTTGGACATGTGGGATCTCCTCGTTCGGGGGGCGGTCTCGGACGAGGGTAGTGCTTACCCCGGTGGGCGGGCTGTAAATCCGCACCCACGGAGGTTCTAGGTTCTAGGTTTCAGGCATCCGGGGGCTGGGCGTGGCCCGGAGCCCGGCATCGCAGCCCCCGGGTGATCTGTTGGGGTGAAACGGCGCTCCCCACATCTCAAAACCTAGAGCCTAAAACCTAGAGCCTAAAAGCCCGGGGCTCGTGCCGCTCTAGTCTTTCGGGACTTCTTCGATCTCGACGCGCTCGATGGTCTCGCCCGGCTCCCGGGCCCGCTGGGGGTCCCGCTCCTCGATGGCGTTGACCGCGTCCATGCCGTCGACTACCTCGCCGAAGACCGCGTGCCTGTCGTCCAGCCACGGCGTCGCCACGTGCGTGATAAAGAACTGTGAGCCGCCCGTGTTCGGGCCCGCGTTCGCCATCGAGAGGACGCCAGGCTTATCGTGGCGGAGCTCGGGGTGGAACTCGTCCGGGATGCGGTAGCCGGGCCCGCCGGTACCCGTCCCCGTCGGGTCGCCCCCCTGCACCATGAAGTCCTTTATGACCCGGTGAAAGGTCGTCCCGTCGAAGTAGCCGTCCCTGGCGAGAGAGACGAAGTTGTTGACCGTCTCCGGCGCCTCCTCGGCGAAGAGCCGCACCCTCACGGTTCCTTTACCCGTGACGAGCACCGCGTGGTAGTCGTAGCCCGGCTTGAGCGCCATCTCGGGCGGCCGGTCGTAGCCCTTCTCGGTCATCTTGCCTCCTGGGTCCGTTGGAACTACAGATGCTACCCGAAGTCCGCGTGATGACCAGCCGGGACCGCCGATTGACGGGTTTTGGCCGTGATGCCATACTGCGCGCCCTATCGTTGGGGAAGAGGAGGGCCGCGGTGGATCAACTCACCATCAAGGCCAAGCTGAAGGCCAAAAGCGGCGCCGAGGAGAGGCTCTTGGAGGCGTGCCGCAAGCCCGTCGGGCCGACTCTAGCCGGGGAGGGACGCATAAACTATTGACGTGCGCCGCCCTGTCGAGGACCCCGGATTGATCACGTTGTATGAGGACTGGACGAGCCGGCCGCTGTGGTGGCGGCACATGGAGTCCCCGCGCACGCGAGAGTTCCCGGCCAACACCGACGACATCGTCGAGGTATGGGGGCTTTTCCAGGACGAGAAGGCGGGGGGCGCCTGATCCCCACTTCAGGCACTGTAATGCCGTGACGATCCCAACGGAAGGACGCCAGTGAAGATCACGTTCTACGCCCACGCCAGCTTCCGCCTGGAGGCCGATGGTCTCTCCGTCGTGACCGACCCCTACACGCCGGGCCCCGGGGGCTCGAACTTCGACCCGATAGACGAGCCGGCGGACCTTGTGATCATGTCCTCCGCCACCGACTCCTTCCACTCCGATCCTGGCCATGTACGGGGCGACCCGACGGTCGTGAACGCCCTGGAGCTGCCCTCTGAGGGAGAGGAAGTGCTGGGCGTACCTATCCGCCCGTTCCCCGCCATGGAGAGCATGACCTTCGACTTCGGGCGCGACCCGGACGCGAACGCCCTCTACCTTTTCACGCTCGGGGCCTTGCGCGTCCTGCACATGGGCGACATCGGGAACCCCGTTCCCGAGGCGCACCTCGACGCGCTGGGCGGGACCGTGGACGTGCTCTTCGCGCTCACCGGAGCCCACGCGACGATCTCGCTCGAAGACCTCGACGCGGCCATAGCCGCCATTGGGCCGCGCGTGGTGATCCCGATGCACTACTTCAGCCCGCGCGGCGTGCTGGAGATCGAGCCCGTCGAGACCTTCCTCGAACGCTGCCCGCCCGGCGCCGTGACGAGGGTCGGCGGCCCGGAGCTGGAACTCACGCCCGAGACCCTCCCCGACTCGCTCCACGTCTACGTGCTGGAGCAGTCGCGCTGAACCAGCGTCCGCGCCTTACAGCGCGTAGTCGCCGGTGTGGGCCTCCTCGAGGTAGCGGGCGAGGAGGGTTATGGCGGCCTGGACGTCGTCTGCGTTCACCATCTCGTTGGGGGTGTGGACGTAGCGGCAGGGGATGGAGAGGGTTATGGCCGGGATGCCGCCGTGCAGGCGCTGGACGCCGCCGGCGTCGGTGCCGCCGAACGGGAGTATCTCCATCTGGTGCGGGATGTTCTCGCGCTCGGCGATGCTCCGAAAGTGCTCGACCAGCTTGGGATGAGAGATAGAGTAGCCGTCCATGATCTTGAGCGCCACGCCCTTGCCGAGGGCCGAGATCTCGTTCTCGTTCCCCCCGCCCGGCACGTCCACCGCCAGCGTTACGTCGAGCGCCACGACGACCGTGGGCTCCAGCGCGGCCCCGCTCGCCGCCGCACCGCGCAACCCGACCTCTTCCTGGCTTGTGGCGGCGGCGTACACGGTCGCCTCGTGGTCGCCCAAGGCCCGCAGCGCCTCGTACATGACGAAGACGCCGACGCGGTCGTCCATCGCCTTGCCGATAAAGTTGTCTCCGACCTTCTCTAGCGTACGGTCCATGACCGCGTAGTCCCCGACCCGGACCTTCTCCTTTACCTCGTCTGCCGGCATCCCGAGGTCCACGAAGAACTCGTCCGCTTTGGGAGGTTTCTTGTCCTCCTCGGTGGCGATGTGGGGCGGCTTGCGCTGGGGCTGGAGCACGCCCCGAAAAGCCTCGCCGCTTGCGGTGGTGACGATGAGGCGCTGGGAGACCATGTTCGCGGGGTCGTGGCCGCCGAGAGTCTGAAGCCTCAGGAAGCCCTTGTCGTCGATGTGCTTGACGAGGAACCCGATCTCGTCGGTGTGGGCCGCGACCATGACGCGCACGTCGTCGCTGCCCTTTATGGTCCCGATCACGCTCCCGAGCGCGTCGGTGCGGACCTCGCCGGTGAGGGAGCCAAGCTCCTCGCGCGCGATCTCCCTCTGCTGCTCCTCCCGCCCCGGCACCCCGGGCGTCTCGATCAACCGCTTCAACAAAGCCTCGTTTAAAGCCATACCCTCTCCCTTCGATCTGTTCCGAAACCCGTGGAAAGCCTACCAGCCCCCGACCCCCAAGGAAGTCAAAAAGCCGAAAGGCACCGGAGGGGCCGTGCCGAAAGGCGCGAAGCGGGCCGCAGCGTGCGCGACGGCCAGGGGAGGAGCTACCCCTCCGGCTGCTCTTCCAGGCGGCGGGCTTCGAGCATCTTGGCCGAGAGGTAGAGGCTCAGGCCGAAGTAGTAGAAGAGGTA
This sequence comes from uncultured Rubrobacteraceae bacterium, assembly GCA_902805975.1. Lineage (GTDB taxonomy): Bacteria > Actinomycetota > Rubrobacteria > Rubrobacterales > Rubrobacteraceae > Rubrobacter_D. Next base: position 30,553 of record CADCUT010000070.1, read on the forward strand.
GAGGAAGGAGAAGGCCAGCAGCAGCGGGTGCGGGTCGGGCATCTGCCAGAGGATCGCGGCGTAGCTCCCGAGCCAGAGCGTGGTGAGGGTGAGCGAGAGCTTCCTGAAGACCGCCGTGCGCGTCGGGTAGACGTAGCGGATGGGTACGAAGACCAGGAAGGAGCAGACGACGAGCACCGTCGCAAGCGTCCCCGGGCTCGGCCCGAACACGATGGCGTAGAACGCCACGACGTTGAAGTAGCTCGGGAAGCCCAGGAAGAAGTGGTCGTCGGTCTTGGCGTCGACCCGGCAGAACTGGTAGCTCGAAGCCAGGAGCGGCAGCGAGGCGAGCACGATGCCGGCGTTCCCCTCCGGCAGGTAGCCCTCGCTCCACAAGAGCACTATCGGGGCGAAGACGTAGGTCATGTAGTCCACGATGTTGTCGAGCTGCGCCCCGTCAAAGAACGGGAGCGCCTCGCTTACCCGAAAACGCCTCGCGAGCAGGCCGTCGGTGCTGTCTATGAGGAGGGAGAAAAACATCAGCCACAGCGCCTTGACGGCCTCGCCCTGGAATGCGGCGACGAGCATCAGGAGCGCCAACACGGCGCCGCTGGCCGTGTACAGGTGCACGAACACCGCCTTCATCCTGAACCAAGACGGCGTGGCCTCCACGCTACCGGTCTCTTCTGTGCCGGGCTCGATCATCGAGTCTTCCCAGATCCTCTCCTCGAAGTTCCCCCAATAATAACAGCCGCCGCAATCCCCTACGTCTCCGTGTTCACCTTGAGACCCCGAAACCTGTTCACCGCCGCCGCAACCTCCTGAGCCCGCGGCAAACTCATCTCCCCGGGATGCCCCCGGAACCGGCCGAGATCGTCGAGGCCCTCCCGCGAGATACCGGATAAAGCTCCTTCTATTATCTCTTTGACACCCCCGTCGCCGCCGTCCGCGAACCGGCCGACGATGCGGGCGGCGGCCTCCGTCTGGCCGGCCTCGGCGAGTTGCTCCACGGAGGAGAGATCCACCCTCTCCCGCCCGAGCTCGACCGTGACGAGGCCCCGGCCCCTCGCCGTCTCCCGTTTCCCGCGACGGAGGTCCAGGGACGAGGCCCGCAGGCGGCGCGGCTTCGGCCGGCGCATCTCCCGAGCTTCGAGGGGGGCGCGGGGCGGGAAGCGCCCGACGACCTCGCGGGCCTCCCGTGTGGCGTCCGAGGCGGAGTATTCTTCTAGCAGGATCACGCGGTCCGCCACCTCCAGGTAGTCCCCGACCCCGCCGACGACGACCACCGTTGAGACGCCCAGGGAGCGGTGCAGCGGACGTACCAGATCTATAAACGGGGTGATGGGCTCGCGGCGGACGAGCTCGCGCATCCTCTCGTCCCTGACCATGAAGTTCGTGGCGCTCGTGTCCTCGTCAACGAGTAGCAGGGAGGTGCCGACCTCCAGCGCCTCCGCGATGTTCGCCGCCTGCGAGGTAGAGCCCGACGCGTTCGGGGTGGAGAAGCTCTCGGTCGAGCGACCACCCGGAAGGTCCCCGATCATGGCCGAGATGTCCACCCCCGCGACACTCCGCCCATCCTCCGCCCTGACCTTGACCGCATCCCCCCGCGACACCACGAGCTCCCGCCCGTCCCCGGGGACGTGGTCGTAGACCCCCCACGAGAGGGCCGAGAGCAGCGTGCTCTTCCCGTGAAACCCGCCCCCGGCCACGAGGGTAACGCCCTCGGGTATTCCCATGCCCGTCACGACGCCCCGGTTGGGCAACTCCACCTCGACCCGAAACTCCGGCGGGCTCTCGAAAGGCACCGCGCCCTCCCCCAACGGCCGGTCGCTCGCCCCGCTCTCCCGCGGCAGCACGGACCCGTCCGCCACGAACGCCACGAGGCCGAGGGAGGGCAGAAGATCCCTCAAGTGGTTCGCGTCCTCGACCGACGAGACGTGGAGCCTGGCCCGATCCAGCTCGACGCTCTCCGGCACCAGCGCCCGGCCCACGACCTCGGGCAGCTCTTCGAGCAGCACGGCGACCGCGGCCCGGCCGTCCACGCTGCGTCCGCGGGCCGGGAGCCCCACGGCCATCCTCGCCTCGACGGAATCTCTCCCCACGACCATCGAGGTGCGGGGGAGGACCTTCTGGGAGGGACGCTGTATCTCCACCCTCCCGCTGCCGCCCGAGCCGCGGTCGCCGCGCACGACGGCGCGGATGGCCCGGTCCACCTCGCGGGTCAGGAGATCCTCGAAGGCGACCCGTCGCACCCGGTTCTCGAAGAGGGACGGGTCGAAGCGGTTATCCCTGGTCCTGACCCTGACCAGGGACGGCGGGGCGAACGGGTCGCGCTGGACCCGGTCGACGAGCAGCGTGAAGTCGTCGAACTCGAAAGAACCCGCGAGGTCCTTGTAGGCGCCGTAGCCCTTGCGGTCTATGCGGTCGAGCGTGGATCTCAGGCGACGCATCTCCCCCCGATGCCTAACAGATCGCGCGATCCCCGAAGTATAGCCGCCCTCCCCGACACCTCCAGCGCAGCGCGAAGGAGATGGTCTCCGGCAGTAGATCCCGGGCCCTCGCGTTCTCTGTTGGCCGCCCCCCCTGGATGCTCGTCCCTGTGGGCGCGGGGTCGGTGAGGACGGGATCGCTAACCACCGGCGCCTCGCAGGCGTCCCCGATCCCGTCGGCATCGTGGTAGTAGGGCGGGGTCTCGGCGTCTAGCACTCGGGCGGCAAAAGCGCCGGTGGTGGACGGCGGGCGCCCTGACCTGCACCACCAGGGCGTCCGCCTCGGACTCAGAGAGGGCCACCTTGGCGTCGATCTCTATACCGGTGAACCCATCCTCTCCACCTCCAATATACAGCGCACCGGGGGCTTGCTTCAAGCCCCCGGTCGTGCCGCATAATGCCCGCCAGAAACGGCGGAAACGGGAGTAGCGAGATGTGCGGGTCGCGCTGGGACGTCGAGCCGAGGGTGGGCTCGCGGTGCGGTTGGGGGGGCGGCGCGGAGGTGCGGGCATGCGCGGCGCCTGACTCCGCCGGCCCGTGTCGGCGAGCTGGCGGTGCCAGTCTATAGCGGACGTAGGGTGGTGGGTTCGCGCAGGACGACGCAGGCGTCGACGCGGGGCTGTCCGAGGGCCCGGTGCCGCGGGCCGGCGGGTACCTGGTCGGGTGCGACGGAGGCGGTCCTATCTGGAGAGCAGCCGGCATCGATTTCCGAGGGTGGGATTCGACGAGCAGCAGAATGGAGGATGGGGGTCCGGTGAGACCCTGCGACATTCTCTAGAGAACGCACAAGGGAGGGAGCGGATGGGCTGCTACGTGTTGGGTTTTGAGGAGATCGACCGGACGCGGGTCGCGGTCGTAGGCGGCAAGGGCGCGCATTTGGGGGAACTCTCGCGCATCGAAGGCGTCCGCGTACCGGCTGGCTTTTGCGTGACGACGGACGCCTTCCGGCGGATCATGGCGGAAGCGCCCTCGATCGAGGACCGGCTAGATCGGCTGTCGCGCCTGAAGCTGGACGATCGGGAGGAGATCCGCGCGCTCAGCGCGGAGGTCCGCCGGACCCTCGAAGGGACCGCCATCCCCGACGATCTGGCGGCGGAGATCACCCGCCCGCTCGCCCGGCTCGGCGGGGGAGCCGCCTACGCCGTCCGGTCCAGCGCAACGGCGGAGGACCTGCCGACGGCCTCCTTCGCGGGCCAGCAGGACACGTACCTGAATGTCGTGGGGCAGGCGGAGATCCTCCGGCACGTCGGCCGGTGCTGGGCCTCGCTCTTCACCGAGCGGGCCGTGACCTACCGCCTGCGCAACGGCTTCGACCACCGGAAGGTCTACATGGCCGTGGTCGTGCAGCGGATGGTCTTCCCGCAGGCGTCCGGCATCCTGTTCACGGCCGACCCCGTCACGTCCAACCGGAAGGTGGCCTCGGTGGAGGCCACCTTCGGCCTCGGCGAGGCCCTGGTCTCCGGCCTGGTGAACGCGGACGTCTACAAGGTGCGCGACGGCGAGGTCGTCGCCAGGGAGGTCGCCACCAAGCGGCTCGCCGTCCACGCCTCGCCTGCAGGCGGCACGCGGGAACAGACGATCGGGCCGGAGCGGCAGGACGAGCCCGCGCTTACGGATGCGCAGGTCGTGCGGCTCGCGGGGCTGGGCCGGCGGATCGAGGCGTACTTCGAACATCCCCAGGACATCGAATGGTGCCTGGCTGACGACGACTTCCAGGTAGTCCAGAGCCGGCCGATCACCACGCTGTTCCCCATCCCCGCGGCCGACGATCAGGAGAACCACGTCTACATCTCCGTCGGCCACCAGCAGATGATGACCGACCCGATGAAACCCCTGGGGCTCTCCTTCTGGCAGATGACGACCCCGCGGCCCATGGCCGAGGCCGGTGGGAGGCTGTTCGTCGACGTGACCCAGATCCTGGCCTCGCCCGCGAGCCGAGCGGGCCTCCTGGAGGCGATGGGGAGATCCGACCCGCTGATCCGGGACGCGGTGCAGACCATCCTCGACCGCGGCGACTTCGTCCCATCGCTCCCGGACGAGGGGCCTGGAGGGGTCCCGGCTGGAGGGGCCCCTCCAGCCGGCGGCGTGCCTGTCCCGATCGAGACCGATCCGGCCATCGTCGCCGGGCTGATCGGGCGCAACCAGGCCTCCCTCGCCGCCCTGAAGCGCGACATCCCGGCTGAGTCCGGACCGGCGCTGCTCGACTTCGTCCTGGAGGACATCCAGGAGCTGAGGCGGATCCTGTTCGACCCGCAAAGCCACCGGGTGTTCATGACCGCGATAGAGGCCACCTGGTGGCTCAACGAGAAGCTGCAGGCTTGGCTGGGCGAGAAGAACGCCGCCGACGTGCTCACGCGGTCCGTCCCCCACAACGTTACGTCGGAGATGGGGCTTGCGCTGCTGGACGTCGCGGACGTGATCCGCCCGTATCCGGATGTCGTGGACTTTCTGCGGCACGTCGACGACGAAGGTTTCCTGGACGAGCTGCCGAAGCTGGCGGGCGGGGGGGAAGCGCGGGACGCGATCCGGTCCTGGCTCGACGAGTACGGCATGCGCTGCATCGGCGAGATCGACATCACGAGGCCGCGCTGGAGCGAACGCCCCACCACGCTCGTGCCGATCCTCCTCGGCAACATCAAGAACTTCGAGCCCGGCGAAGGCCCCCGGCGCTTCGAGCAAGGGCGGCAGGAGGCCCGGGAGAGGGAGCGGGAGCTGCTGGACCGCTTGCGAGCGTTGCCGGACGGCGAGCGCAAGGCCGGGGAGGCCAAGCGGATGATCGACCGGGTGAGGACCTTTATCGGGTACCGGGAATATCCGAAGTACGGTATGGTCAGCCGCTACTTCGTCTACAAGCAGGCCTTGCTGGAAGAAGCCGGGCGTCTCGTGCGGGCCGGCGTGCTTCGTGAGAAGGAAGACATCTTCTATCTCAGGTTCCAGGAGCTTCAGGACGTCGTGCGCACGAACCGGGTGGATGACCGGCTCATCCGCGGGCGCAAGGACGAGTTCAGGTCATATCAGGCGCTCACGCCGCCCCGGGTGCTCACGTCGGACGGCGAGGCCATCGCCGGGGAGTACCGGCGCGACGATGGGCCGGACGGCGCGCTGGTCGGCCTACCGGTCTCCGCGGGGACCATCGAGGGGCGGGCCCGCGTCATCCTGGACATGGCGGAGGCAGATCTCGAAGCGGGCGACATCCTGGTCACCGCCTACACGGACCCCAGCTGGACACCGCTATTCGTCGCGATAGAGGGCCTGGTGACGGAAGTGGGGGGCCTGATGACCCACGGCGCGGTGATTGCCCGGGAGTACGGCCTGCCGGCCGTCGTGGGGGTGGAGCACGCCACCCGGCTGATCCGGGACGGGCAACGGATCCGCGTGCACGGAACGGACGGGTTCGTCGAGATCCTGTCCTAGCCGGACCGGCTCGACAGGTAGCCGGACGCCGTTGGCGGCCCGGTAAAAGCGTGGCCGGCCGCGTGTATGGCCGCGGCGCGCGGGCGGTCTGCACCCACACACCATCGAGGGCTTCGATCAGCGCGGAATCGCCGATCGGTTCCTCTCGCAGAGTTTGCCCAAACCCCTCTGGACATCGGCGACTTTCCCACCCGATATCCCTACGGGCTCGGGCTGCGGCAGAACCACATCGAGCGCATCCCCGCCGCTGGGTCGGCGAGCTGGCGGCGCCGATCCATAGCGGACGCGAAGTGACGGGCTATGCGCAGGACGATACCGGCGTCGGCGTCGAGCACTTCGACGGCCCGTTTCGAGTGCCGGAGGTGTCGGTGATCGGCTCGGGTCCGCGGGTCTTGTGTCTCGGAGTCCTGTGGCTCGGGGCTTTATAAGCTCTGGTGGTAAGCGTCGTCCGCAGGTTGGTCCGCGAGGGATTCGAGCCACTCGCGCATGGCGTTCGTTACCGCCTCCGGGCGTTCCAGGGTCGAGAGGTGGCCGCAGTTCTCGATCTGGCGCAGGCGCGCCCCCGGTATCCCGTCGGCCAGCTCCTCGTGCAGGCGCGGGGGCGTGAGGACGTCGTCCCGCCCGCACAGGATGAGGGCCGGACAGGAGATACCCGGCAGGTCGGGGCGGCTGTCCGGGCGGCCGATGATCGCCCTCTCCTGACGCTCGAAGCCCCCGGGGCCGACGGCGTGGGCCATCTCCCGGACGGTGGAGCGGAGCCCAGGGTCCTCGACCCGCTCCGGGTGGACTATCTTCGGCAGGAGCCCCTGCCACACCTCGTCGAACCGGCCGGCCCGGGCGAGCCTGATGAGAGCGAGTCGCGCCTCCGTCTGCTCGGGTGTGTCGGGCCTGGCCGAGGTGTCGAGGAGGGCTAGCGCCTCGACGCGCTCCGGCGCCTGCCGCATGACTTCGAGGGCCACGTAACCGCCCATGGAGAGACCCGCTAGCGAGAACCGCTCCGGTGCGGTATCGAGGATGCCGCGCGCCATCGACGCCACGGAGTCCCCGCCGGTTACCTCGGGAACCAGGACCCGGCCCGCGAGGTCAGCGAGGCCCTCGGCCTGGTGGTGCCACAGCCGCCCGTCGCACAGGAGCCCCGGCACGAGGACCAGCGCGGGGGTCTTCACGGCCGTGCCGGCACCCGGCCCTTCCCCACGAGATCCACTAGTCCAGGCCCATCCTGGTCCAGGCGTCGCGCAGGGTGGCGTGGGCGACCTTGCGGGCCCTCTCCGCGCCGGACTCCAGGAGGTCGTCGAGCTCCCTGGGGTCGTCCAAAAGCTCGAGAGCTCGCCCGCGGATGGGGGCGAGGGTCTCGACGACGACCTCGCCGAGGTCCTTCTTGAAGTCGCCGTAGCGTTTGCCCTCGTACCGGGTCTCTATCTCGGAGACGGAGAGGCCCGTCAGACCGGCGTAGATGTTCAGCAGGTTCGTTATCGCGGGCTTCTCGGGGGAGGCGACGACCTCGGAGCCCGAGTCGGTCTTGGCGCGCCGGATCTTGCGCCGTATAACGTCCGGCTCGTCCAATAGCTCCACGTAGCCGGCCGGGGTGGGCGCGCTCTTGCTCATCTTGCTCGTCGGGTCGTCCAGAGCCATCACCCTGGCCCCGACGTCCAGGATCATGGGCTCTGGCACCACGAAGGTCTCGCCATAGAGCCCGTTGAAGCGCCGGGCGAGCGTCCGCATGAGCTCCAGGTGCTGGCGCTGGTCTTCCCCCACGGGCACGAGGTGGGCGTTGTACAGCAGCACGTCGGCGGCCTGCAAGACCGGGTAGTCGTAGAGCCCCACGCTTGCGGAGTCGGCCCCGCCCTTCTGCGCCTTGTCCTTGAACTGCGTCATGCGCGAGAGCTCCCCAACCCTCGCCACGCAGTTCAGGAGCCAGCCGAGCTCCGTGTGCTCGGAGACTCGACTCTGGCGGAAGATGATGGACCTCTCCGGGTCTAGGCCGACCGCCACGTAGAGGGCCGCCATCTCCCGCACGTTCGCCCGCAAGACCTTCGGGTCCTGCGGCGTGGTCAGCGCGTGCAGGTCCACGATGCAGAAAAAGCAGTCGTAGTCGTCCTGCACCGAGACCCAGTTCTTCAAGGCCCCGAGATACGTCCCAAGGTGTGACCTGCCGCTCGGCTGTATGCCGCTGAATACTCTGCGTCCGCCCTGCATCGTCAGATTCTAGCAAACGGAGCCCTGGGATCCCGCCGTCTATCCCCCTATTCGTCGCGGGCGAAGAGGACGACGGCGCCCTGGCGCACAGGCCTCACCTCGAGGCGGTCCACGTTGAGGTGTGGGGGCAGGGAGACGGCCCAGCGCACGCACTCGGCAGGCTAGCGGACCAGAGCCCCCTCTATCTCCCGCGCGGCCTCCACCACGAGGCCCGCCAACCGCTCCCCTGGATGCTCGCCGAGCCGGGGGATCGGGCCGCTCGCGCACACCGCCGCCCTCAAACCCCCGTCTGGCCCGAAAACCGGCGCGCTGACGCTCGCCACGCCCACCTCGCGCTCGGCCACGCTCTCGGCCCATCCCCGCGCCCGGGTCTCTGCGAGATCCGGGTCGCCCTCCGCCCCCTCGGACCACGCGAGGAGCACCCTGCCCCCTGAGCCCTGTCCGAGCGGCAGCACGGCGCCCTCGGGCACGGCGTCCCGGAGGCCCCCGCCCATCCGCTCCACGGAGGCCACGCACACCCGGCGGTCCCCCTCCCGCACGTAGAGCTGCGTGCTCTCCTTTGTCCTGTCCCGGAGGGCCGCCAGCACGGGGCGGGCGACCTCGACCAGGCTCGATCCAACCGCCCCACCCCCCCAACCCAACAGCCGCGAGCCGAGCGAGTACCGCCCGTCCTCCCGCGCCACGAGCCCGTGCGCCTCGAGCGCCGAGAGCAGCCTGTACGCCGTCGGACGCGCCAGCCCCGTCCCCCGCACCACGCCCGCCAGGGTCGCAGGCCCTCCCTCGGCCAGAAGGGATAGAATCCCAACCGCCTTGTCTAAGACCCCAACCCCGCTCTTGCCCCCGACCCGCGTATCTCCTATACTGTCCATATGTTAAACATTGTGTCTCATATGTTGAAACAAAGCAAGGTGCGTCCCTAGCTTGGCGCGCGAGTGGGACGCGGTGGCTTACGAGGGGCTCTCCTCCCCGCAGACCCGGTGGGGGGCCGAGTTCCTGGGCCGGCTGGAGTTGGCGGGCGACGAGAGCGCCATCGACGCGGGGTGCGGGACGGGTAAGGTGACGGGGCTCTTGCTGGAGAGGTTGCCGCGGGGGACGGTGCTGGCGGTGGACGGGTCGCGGGCGATGGTCGAGGCGGCGGGGGAGCGGTTCGCGGGCGAGCCGCGGGTGCGGGTCGAGCATCAGGACCTGCTGGAGCTAGAGGTCGGGGAGCCGGTGGACCTGGTCTTCTCCACGGCGACGTTTCATTGGATCGTGGACCATCAGCGTCTCTTCGACCGGCTCGCGGACGTCCTGAAGCCTGGCGGGCGGCTGGCCGCCCAGTGTGGCGGGGAGGGGAACATCTCCCGCGCGACGCGCGCCACGCGAGAGGTTGTGCGGCGGGAGCGCTTCCGCCCCTTCTTCGAGGGTTGGGACGACGACAAGAACTACGCCGGGGCCGGCGAGACGAAGGCGCGCCTCGAGGCGGCCGGGTTCGAGGGTGTCGAGGCGTGGTTGCACGAGGAGCCCACGCGGTTCGGGTCCGTCGAGGAACTGTCGCGGTTTCTCGCGACCGTGGTCCTCGGGGGGCATCTGCAGAGGCTTCCCGGGGGGGAGGGCGAGGCGTTCGCCGGTGCCGTGGCGGACGAGATAGTCTCGGAAGACGGGGATCCCCTCCTCGACTACGTCCGGCTGAACATGACGGCGGCCCGTGCGGGGGGCGGCGGGTGACCGCCGGGGCACTCTTCGACGAGGCGGCCGGCGGCTACGACGAGGCCCGCCGGCTCGTGCCGGGGCTCGACACGCTCTACGCGGCCCTGCTGCAGAGCATCCCCTTTGGGGTGGATGAGCAAATAAAAGTCCTCGATCTCGGGGCAGGGACGGGGCTCTTGAGCGCCGAGATCTCGACCCGATTTCCGCGCGCCAGGGTCACGCTCATCGACCTCTCGGTGGAGATGCTGCGCGTCGCGAGGCGCCGCTTCGCCGGCGAGCCGCATCGCTTCGAGTTCAGGGTGATGGACTTTGCCCGCAAGGACTTGCCCGAAGGCTACGATCTCGTAGTCTCGGCCCTCTCCATCCACCACCTCACGGACGGGGACAAGCGCGAGACCTTCGAGAAAGTTTATGGCGCCCTCGTCCCGGGCGGCCTCTTCGTCAACCTGGACCAGGTGCTCGGCGCGTCGCCCGAGGAGGAGGCGCGTTACGAGGAGTGGTGGCTCCGGCGCGTGCGGGAGGCCGGCGCCTCGGAGGAGGAGCTCGCGGGCGCCTTCAGGCGCATGAGGGCTGACAGGAACGCGACCCTCGCGGACCAACTCCGGTGGCTTGAGGAGGCCGGGTTCGAGGGCGTGGAATGCGCGCACGGGGATCACAGGTTCGCGGTCTACGGTGGCCGCAAGGGCATTGCAAGCTCGTACAACGGAAAGGAACGCCATGGGTAGGCCGAAGACGCTCGTAGAGAAAGTCTGGGAGAAGCACGTCGTAAGGAGCGCGGAGGGCGAGCCGGACCTCCTCTACGTGGATCTCCACCTCGTCCATGAGGTGACGAGCCCGCAGGCCTTCGAGGGCCTGAGGCTCGCGGGGCGCAAGGTGCGCAGGCCCGACCTCACCTACGCCACGATGGACCACAACGTCCCGACCACGCCCGTGGGTATGCCCATCAAAGACGAGGTCTCCAAAAAGCAGATGGACGCCCTGGAGAAGAACTGCGAGGAGTTCGGCATAGAGCTCAACAAGTGGGGCGCCATCGGGCAGGGCATCGTCCACATCATAGGCCCCGAGACCGGCCTCACCCAGCCCGGCCTCGTCATCGTCTGCGGCGACTCCCACACGGCCACCCACGGCGCGTTCGGCGCCCTTGCCTTCGGCATCGGCACGAGCGAGGTCGAGCACGTCCTCGCGACGCAGACGCTGCCCCAGAGCCGCCCGAAGACCATGGCCGTTACCGTGGAGGGTGAGTTGCCGGCCGATGTTACGGCCAAGGACCTCATGCTCGGCATCCTGAACAGGATCGGGACGGGCGGCGGCGTCGGCCACGTCATCGAGTACAGGGGCGAGGCGGTCCGGTCGCTCTCGATGGAGGGACGGATGACCGTCTGCAACATGTCCATAGAGGGGGGGGCCAGGGC
>CADCUT010000070.1:41786-42084 GCA_902805975.1 uncultured Rubrobacteraceae bacterium
TACGCGCCGGAGGGCGAGGAGTGGGACCGGGCCGTCGAGGAGTGGAGATCTTTGCGCACCGACGAGGGCGCCGAGTACGACAAGGAGGTCGTGATCCAGGCCGAGGATCTGGTCTCTTACGTCTCCTGGGGGACGACCCCGGCCCAGACCGTGGGCCTCGACGATGCCGTCCCCGAGCCCCAGAACGACGGCCACCGGCGGGCGCTCAAGTACATGGACCTCGAGCCCGGAACGCCGATACGCGAGATCGAGGTTGACACGGTCTTTCTCGGCTCCTGCACCAACGCCCGCATAGAGG
>CADCUT010000071.1 GCA_902805975.1 uncultured Rubrobacteraceae bacterium
CCATCACCGGCTACCAGGACATCGAGGAGTCGGACATGATCGCCATGCCCGATCCCTCGACGTTCAAGGTGATCCCCTGGAGCCCCCAGGAGGAGCCGACGGCCCGCATGATCTGCGACGTCCAGACGACGGACGGCGACCCTTACGTGGGCGACCCGCGCCACATCCTGCGCCGTGCGCTGGAGCGGGCCAACGAGATGGGCTTCGACACGTTCAACTGTGGACCCGAGCTCGAGTTCTTCTACTTCAAGGACTCAAGCGGCACCGAGCCGCTCGACTACGGCGGCTACTTCGACCTGACGACGCTTGATGCGGCAACAGCCCTCAGGCGCGAGACGGTCCAGTCGCTGCAGCAGCTCGGCATCAAGGTCGAGTACAGCCACCACGAGGTCGGCATCAGCCAGCACGAGATCGACCTGCGCTTTGACGACGCGATGACGATGGCCGACAAGGTGATGACCTACAAGACGGTCGTCAAGGAGATCGCCACCCGCCACGGCGTCTACGCGACGTTCATGCCGAAGCCGCTCATAGACCAGAACGGCTCCGGGATGCACACCCACCAGAGCCTCTTCTCAAACGGCAAGAACGCCTTCTTTGACGGTGATGCCGAGTACTTCCTCTCCGATGAGGCAAAGGCGTTCATCGCGGGCCAGCTCCGCCACGCGCGGGAGCTCTCGATCATCTTCGCCCAGCACGTGAACTCCTACAAGCGGCTGGTCCCCGGTTACGAGGCCCCGGTCTACATCGCCTGGAGCCGCCGCAACCGCTCGGCGCTGGTGCGGGTGCCGGGCTTCCACCCGGGCCAGGAGAAGGCGACGCGCATGGAGCTGCGCTGCCCCGACCCGTCGGCGAACATCTACCTCTGCTTCGCCGCCCTCCTGCACGCCGGCCTCGAAGGCATCGAGAAGGGCTACGAGCTTCCCGAGCCGATGGAGCGCAACCTCTACAACCTCTCGGTCGAGGAGCGCGAGAAGATGGGCATCCAGTCCTTGCCTGCGGACCTCGGCGAGGCGATCAAGGAGGCCGAGAACTCCGAGCTCCTCCACAAAGCGCTCGGCGAGCACACCTACAGCCGCCTCCTCGAGCTCAAGCGCGAGGAGTTCGAGGACTACCGCATCCAGGTGACGCCCTACGAGCTCGAGAAGTTCCTGCCGGTTTTGTAGGTTCCGGGCTTCAGGTACTAGGCTTCAGGTCGGGGGCGCGGCAAAAACCGCGCCCCCTTTGCTTTGGATCGTCTGTGCTAATCGGGTTCTGTGGCGTCCGGGCTTTCACGTTGCCGGAGGGTCTCGAAGAGGACGATACCGACGGCGACACCTAGGTTGAGGCTCTGGGTTGCGCCCTGCTGCGGGATGGTTACACGCTCGTCGCAGAGCGACAGCACCTCCGGCGAGATCCCACGTCCTTCGGAGCCGAATACCAGGACATCGTCGGCACGGAAGCGGAAGGTGGAGAGCGGGCTAGCCCGCCGGTCCGGAACGGTCGCGATACTTCTGCCCGGAAGGGAGCAGAGGAACGTCACCGGGTCCTCGACCCGCTCAAAGCCGACGCGAAAGAAGGCGCCGGCAGAGACTTTCTTAAGCCTGCGGGTCCTACTCTTGCCGTAGTGGGGCCGGATGAGCCGGTTCGTATCGTAAACGTAGCAGCGCCGAACGCCCAGCGCTTCCAGGGTGCGCGAGATCACGCACACGTGCTCGAAATCTTGCGGCGCGTCGAGAAAGACCTGCATGGGCAGAGAGCATACTAGCCGAAGACGGCTCCGTTTCGGCGCCTGTATTAACCCCTGTATTGCCGCCTTCTAATCCCCGCCTACGAGGCGCAGAACCTCCGGCAATAGCGTTCGCGGGGTGCTAAACCCCTCGTCGGCGTAGATCGTCTCGTTGCCGGACCAGTCGCCGAAAAAGCCGCCGGCCTCGCGCAGTATCGGGGGAAAGGGTGCGGCGTCCCAGGGGTTCATGGCCGGGTCCAGCATGAGGTCCGCCCTGCCGGTCGCGACGAGGGCGTGACCGTACGCGTCGGACCAGCCCCTCGCGTCGCCTGAGGCGGTGAGAACGCGGGACCACTCATCGCCTCTCCCGTACCTCTCGAAGCCCCTGGCGTCGGTAAAGCAGGTTATGCCGTCGCGGAGGCTCCGGGTCTCGGAGACGCGGGCGCGGCGGCCGTTGACGAAGCAGCCCTCGCCCGTGGCGGCGTGGAGCATCTCGTCGAGGGCCGGGAAGTAGGCGACACCGACCTCGCAGACGCCCTCTATCTCCAGCCCGATCAGGACGGCGTACAGCGGCACGCCCCGCACGAACGCCTTCGTGCCGTCGATGGGGTCAACTATCCACCGAATATCGTCGGAGTCTCCCTCGGCCCCGTACTCCTCCCCCACGACCGCGTGCCCCGGGTACCGAGCCCGGATCCTCTCCCGGATCAACCGCTCCGCCTCCCGGTCCGCCACGGTTACCGGCGTCTCGTCTTGCTTGAACTCTGGCCGCGCGCCCCCGGTCCGAAAGTAACCCAGCGTCAGGCGGCCCGCCTCGTAGGCTGTCTCGACCGCGAGATCCTGAAAGGGCCGTAAATCCACCCCGCCACCTTAGCACCAGACCGCCTACCGGACCCGCGAGCCCTACAGCCTCTTCAGAAAATCCGCCGTTCGCGGCGCGCGCTCTGGATGGCCGCCGAGATCCCCCCCGAGCCGAACGAGGTCGTCGGGCTCGTCCACGTCGTACCACGGGTCCCCCTCATACACGGCGAGCCCAGCCTCATCAGCCCTTCGGAGCGTCTGCCGGAACACGACCCCCGTGGACCAATCCACCCTGTGGAAGACCACCCCCACCGGCCGGCGCAGCCCCAGCAACACGTACCCGCCGTCGATGCTGGGTATTATCGCTACATCTCTTGATTCGAGCGCGGAGGCCGCCTCTGTTATGGCCCTTGCGGGCAGGGTCGGGGCGTCCGTGCCGAGGATGAGGACGGGTGTGGAGGAAGCGGCGAATAGGGTTCGGGCTCCGGCGAGCATCCTGTCACCCAGGTCGCCTGCTACTTGCGCGATCAGGGCGACGTCGTCGGGCAGGAGGGGGCGGATGAGGTCAAGATGGTCCGGGGGAGCCCCGGCAACGGTGGTTGGGGCGAGGGTCCGTGCTTTTTCGGCGGTGTCCGCGATGAGGGCTGACTGGAGGTTGGCCGCGTCTTTCGGGGGCAGCATCAGGCGGGTCTTGACGGTGCCCGGTACCGGGGCTTTGGCCATGATGAGGATACGGAAGGTCACTCTTTGGCGCTCCGGTAGAGATCGGCGAGGCGCCAGGGGGTTACGCCGAGGGCGAAGGCCGTCTGCATGAAGCTCCAGAGGAGGAGGGTGCGCCATTCCCGGCCCCTCCAGCGGCGCGAGGCGCTCACCATGGGGCCCGGCAAGTAGGCCGTCCGGCCGGCGGCCTCGATGCGGCGGACGAAGATCACGTCCTCCATGATCGGCACCCACGGGAACCCTCCGCACGCCTCGTAGGCGTCCTTGCGGACGAAGATCCCGGAGTCCCCGTAGTAGCGCGGCAGGCGGCGGTAGACGGGTGCCAACAACTCCAGCCAGCGGCCGAGCGGCCCCCCGCCCGGGTAGCGCAGGCGGAAGTTGCCGCCGACGTGACCGGCTTTCAGGGCGTCCGAGATCTGGGCCGCCGCGTCCACCGGCGGCAGGACGTCGGCGTGAAGGAAGAGGAGCGTGTCTCCTGTTGCTGCCCGTGCACCGGCTCGGAGTTGTTGTCCCCGTCCCGGCTCGCCGTGGACCAGGCGGTGCGGCGGCTGGACGAGGGCCGCGGTTCGGTCCGAGGAGCCGCCGTCGCAGACGACGACCTCGTGGACGCCTGGGGTGAGGCGCAGCCGGTCGAGGAGGCGTCCGAGGGAGGCCTCCTCGTTGAGGGTTGGGATGACGACCGAAAGTTTCAGGATTCCTTTACCGTATAATTCGGACCGCCGCAGAGCAAGCCCCGGTATCTCAAAACGCAGGAGGTGGTCCCGGTTGGTCCGGATCGGTGTAAAGAGAGCCACGCCAGAGAGAGTAGAGGCCGACCTGCTCGCGGTCGGTATCTTCTCCGGGGATGACCCGCCCGAGGGCCTCTCCACCGCGGCACAACCGGCCGTCTCCAGCGAGGACTTCACGGGAAAGCAGGGCCAGGCCTCCCTGCTCTACGCGGGGGAATCCCTCCCGGCCAGGCGACTCCTGCTCGTTGGCCTCGGTGAGAGCTCCTCCTTCACACCAGAGAAGCTCCGGCGCACGGCCGCCACCGTGGCCCGCAGGGCGAGGACCTTGAAGGCCCGGAACGTCGCCTTCGTCCTGCCCACGCCGGAGGGCTCGGACGTTCGGGGGGCGGCGCGGGCGGCGGCCGAGGGCGCGGTCCTCGGCCTCTACAGGTTCGACAGGTACAAGACGGAGAACAGCCAGGGAGGTGAGCCGGAGAATTTTGACCTGATCCCCGGTGTTTCAGAAGACGAGGCGGCGGCCTCCGCGGGCGCGGAGGTCGGCGCGAAGGTGGCGGCCGGGTCCGTGCTGGCCCGGGACCTTGCGAACGAGCCTTCCAACACCGCGACCCCGGAGTACCTCGCGGACCGCGCGCGGGAGATCGGGGAGCGTCACGGCATGGCCGTGACCGTCCTCGACCGCGCCGGGATCGAGGGCGAGGGGCTCACGGGGCTCGCCACGGTGGGCCGGTCGGCGTCCAACGAGCCTCGTTTCATCGTGCTCGAACACCGCAAGGGCGGCGGCGGTGCGCCGGTCGTGATCGTGGGCAAGGCCGTCACCTTCGACTCTGGCGGCATCTCCATAAAGCCGACGACGGGCATGGAGGACATGAAGTTCGACATGGGCGGCGGCGCGGCGGTGCTTGGCGCCATGGAGGCCGTCGGCGCGCTCGACCTACCTATCGACGTGGTCGCCATCGTGCCGGCGACGGAGAACCTGCCCGGCGGGGCCGCCTTCAAGCCGGGGGACGTGCTCACCATGTCCAGCGGTAAGACCGTCGAGATCCTCACCACCGACGCCGAGGGGCGGCTGATCCTGGCCGACGCCCTCCTCTACGCCCGCCGCTACGAGCCCGCGGCGGTAGTAGACTGCGCCACCCTGACCGGCGCCTGCGTCGTGGCGCTTGGAAACCACGCGTCCGGCCTGATGGGCAACGATGAGGACCTCGTGGCGGAGGTCCAGACGGCCGGCGAGGCTACCGGCGAGCGGGGCTGGCCCCTCCCCCTCTTCGAGGAGTACACCGAGCAGATCAAGGGCGACACGGCGGACTTGAAGAACTCCGGCGGGCGCGGGGGCGGCGCCCTCACCGCCGGAGCCTTTCTCAAGGAGTTCGCGGACTTCCCGTGGGCGCACCTGGACATCGCGGGCACCGCGTACGGCAAGAAGGGTAACGCGTACACGACGAGGGGGGCGACCGGCGTGCCGGCCCGCCTCCTGGTCGAGTTCCTGATCGGGAGGTCCGCATGATCCTCGAAAAATTGACCGTAGGCCCGTTCCAGGAGAGCTGCTACATCATCGGGGACGAGGCGACGGGTACAGGCGCCCTCTTTGACCCCGGCGACGAGGCAATGCGTATCGCGCTGGCCGTAGAGCAGACGAACCTGGAGATAGCGCAAATAATCATCACCCACGCCCACATCGACCACGTAGGGGCGGTGGCCGCGCTCGTCGACGAGTACGCCTGCCCGGTCCTGATGCACGCCGAGGCCGAGCCGATGCTCAAGCAACTGCCGAACCAGGCGCTCATGATGGGCCTACGCTTCGGCAAGGTCCCCGCCGTGGACGCGTACGTCGAGGACGAAGAGGTAGTCCACGTGGGAGACCTGGCCTTCCAGGCCCTCTACACGCCGGGCCACGCGCCGGGCCACCTGGCCTTCTACTCCCGGGAGGAGGGCGTAGTCATCTCCGGTGACGCGCTCTTTGCCGGGGGCGTCGGGCGGGTGGACCTGCCGGGCGGCAGCATGGAGGTCTTGATGCGGAGCATAAGGGAGCGGCTGCTCGCGCTGCCCGACGAGACCCGCGTCCTCTCGGGGCACGGACCCGAGACGACCATCGGGGAGGAGCGGACGGGCAACCCGTTTTTGGCCGGGGGGCTGCTGTGAGCGAGAGCGCGCGCCAGCACCGGGAGTCGGCGCCCGAGACCGTCAGGGTCGCCGTGCTCACGATCAGCGACACGCGCACGCCCGAGACCGACACCGGCGGGGACATCGCACAGGAGTCCATGCGCGGGGCGGGGCACGAGGTCGTGGCGCGTGAGATCGTGCGCGACGAAGCCGCGAGCATCCGCAACACGCTGGTGGACCTTTTGGCCCGTTCGGACGTGGACGCCGTGGTAACGACGGGCGGGACCGGGATCTCGGCCAGGGACACGACCTACGAGGTCGTGGAGCGGATGATCGAGAAAAGGCTCGACGGGTTCGGGGAGCTCTTCAGGATGCTCTCCTACGAGGAGATCGGGGCCGCCGCCGTCCTGAGCCGCGCCGTCGCGGGTGCCGTCGGCAGCAAGCTCGTGGCATCCCTGCCGGGCTCGCGCAACGCCGTCAAGCTCGGTATGGAGAAGCTTCTCGTCCCGGAGATAGCGCATATCGTCTTCGAGCTAAAAAAGCACCAGGAAAAGGGGTAAGAGACATGGAACGCGAACCGCTCTCGGCGGAGGCAGAGGCGCTGTGGCTCAGGCTGTGGGAGATCTGGCAGGACAACGACGAGGACGACGTGATCCTGGACTCCTACAGGCTCTCTGACATCGAGGCGGATATACCGAGCCTCGAAGGCCGCATCAAGACGGCCCTTGCCTACCTCCAGCGCGCCCGCTACGTCCAGTACCGCACCGGCGTCGGTGATGACGGCATCGAGCCGGTTCTCTATGACGTCTACGAGCCGCGGTAGCGTGGCCCGCATGTCCTGGTTCCTGCTCGTGCCGGTGGCGCTCGCCGCCGGCACGGCCGTCTCGATGCAGTTCGGCGTGAACTCCCAGCTGCGCGGTGTGGCGGGCGGCCCGGTCGCGGCGGCGGCGATCTCCTTTATCGTCGGCACGATAGCGCTCGTCGCCCTGACGCTCGTCCTGAACGGGGGCCTGCCCTCCCTCGGCGACGTCTCGAACGCGCCGTGGTGGGTGTGGACGGGCGGGCTGCTCGGGGCGTTCTACGTCTTCGCCTCCGTCATCCTCACCCCCAGGCTGGGTGCTGCGACGACGGTCGCCCTGATCCTGACCGGCCAGGTCCTCGCCTCGATCGTCATAGACCACTTCGGCCTCTTCCGCGTCGCCGCCCAGGAGGCGACCCCCCTGCGACTCCTCGGCGCCGGGCTCATCGTCGCCGGCGTCTTCTTCGTCCAGAGGTTCTAGCCGGGTGAACAGCATCTGCGTCTTCTGCGGCTCCCACCCCGGCAACGACCCGGCCTACGCCGAAGCTGCACAGAATCTCGGCCGGACGCTCGCGGAGAGGAACACCACCCTGGTCTACGGTGGCGGCCACGTCGGCCTGATGGGCGTGGTCGCCGACGCGGCGCTCGGGGCGGGCGGCGAGGTCGTAGGCGTCATGCCCCGGGCGCTTGTGGACCGCGAGATCGGCCACACGGGCCTCACGGAACTCCACGTCGTCGGGTCCATGCACGAGCGCAAGGCCCTGATGTCCAAACTGTCCGAGGGCTTCATCGCCCTCCCCGGCGGCAACGGCACCCTGGAGGAGTTCTTCGAGGTCCTGACCTGGGCCCAACTCGGCGAGCACGAAAAGCCCTGCGGCCTCCTCAACGTCTCGGGCTACTACGATCCGCTGCTCGCCGTCTTCGACAGGATGGTGGACCGGGCGTTTCTGAAGGACGAGCACAGAGAGCTCGTCCTCGTAGAAGAAAACCCATCGGCCCTGCTCCAGAGGTTCGAGAGCTACAAACCGCCGAAGACCGTCAAGTGGGTCGGTCCTTCCGAGACGTAAGGGGCGGCTCCCCGTCCCACGCGCGCGGACGCCGACGGGACAGGTTACCCGCTACCATCTGCAAGCAGCGTTTCCGTCGCCGTCCGCCCTGGTCCCCGGAGCCAGGCGCCGAAGTTCAGCAACCCGGGATGCATCCTGCGCAAGACATCGACGTCCGCGGCCCCGGCCAAAGGACCTTCATCGACCGCTCTGGCCAACCGTTGCAGGAAGTCGCTGTCCCGAAGGACCTCATCCGGAAAGCGGCGGTACGAGATGGTCCGATTGGCCATACGACTGAACCCGGCGGCGAGGTCGTTGCCGGTGACGCTGTCGCCGGCAAGCTCGAAGGTCCGGCCACGATAGGCGGCCCGGTCGGCGAAGATCTTGGCGGCGATCTTGCCTATGTCCTCAACGGCGATGAACTGCATGGCCTGGTCCGGCCTCATAAAGAAGGTCAGCCTGCCCTGTGCGACCCCGAAATCCGGCATGAGCAGGATCTCCATGAAGGTGCTTGGCCTGACGATGGTGCTGTCGATCGCGAGGCCGCGGATATGGTCCTCAACCCGCGACTTGCTCTCGAAATGCCCGATCCCCGTCCTAGAGCCCGCCGCGTTGGATGAGGTGTAGATGAGGTGCTTTACGCCCGCGTCCATCGCCGCATCTGCCACCATATTACCGAAACGCACCTCGTCGGCGTCGCTAACGCCGTACACGAACTGGCCCGAGCTTGGCAGAACGCTGAAGACCCCGTATGCGCCGGCCACCGCGGCGCGCACGGAGGCGGTATCGGCAAGATCTCCGCGTACCGTCTCGATGCCCGCGGCCGACAACGACCGGGCTTTGGGGCTGGCGGGGTCGCGCACCAGAGCCCGGACGTGCCAGCCGTCGTCCTTGAGTGCCGCGGCGGCCGATCCCCCCTGCTGTCCGGTAGCGCCGAGCACCAATACTGACTCATCGCCCACCTTGGCTCTCCTCCCACGTGGCGGCTACCCTGAACGCCCGGACGCAGGGCCCAAGCAAGGCGGGGGCAGTAAGAAGAAAGCGGCTTGCCGCCCCCACTGTATCCAGAACACCCGCGCACCGGATGGCCGCCCGCTTATAGCTGACGGCCGGCCCGTGTTAGGCGGTCGTGAGCTGGTGGCCCTGCTCCTTGTAGCGGACGGCCATGTCCGGGAGGGAGATGGGGTCGTAGTCTTTAGCGTGTCCGGCCTGGCCGAAGGCCTCCATGCGGGCCCTCACGACCTCCTGCATGGCGGCGCGGGCGGGCTTCAAGTAGTAGCGCGGGTCGAACTCGGACGGGTCCTCGGCGAACGCCTTGCGGATGGCGCCGGTTGCGGCGAGGCGCAGGTCGGTATCCACGTTGACCTTGCGGACGCCGTGCTTGATGCCCTCCTGGATCTCGCGCACAGGAACCCCGAAGGTAGGCCGGATCTCCCCGCCGTACTGGTTGATGATGTCCACGAGCTCCTTGGGCACGCTGGAGGAGCCGTGCATGACGAGGTGCGTGGTCGGAAGCCGCTCGTTGATCTCCTCGATGATGTTCATCGCGAGCACGTCCCGGTCGGGCTCGCTGGTGAACTTGTACGCCCCGTGGCTCGTCCCGATGGCGACCGCAAGAGCGTCCACCCCCGTCCGCTCCACGAACTCGACGGCCTGGTCAGGGTCCGTAAGGTGGACCTCGCCGGAGCCGACGCCGTCCTCGATCCCCCCCAACGTCCCGAGCTCGCCCTCGACGGTCACCCCGACCTCGTGGGCCATCTCGACGACCTCGCGCGTCACGCGCACGTTGTACTCGAAGTCAGCCGGCGTCTTGCCGTCGTCCATCAGGGAGCCGTCCATCATCACGCTCGTGAAGCCGAGGTCTATGGCGCTCTTGCAGGTCTCGGGCGAGTTGCCGTGGTCCTGGTGCAGCGCCACGGATATCTCCGGGTACACCTCCGTCGCCGCCTCCATGAGGTGGTAGAGGAAGCGGTCGTTGGCGTACTTCCTGGCCCCGCGGGAGGCCTGGATGATGACCGGCGACTCCGTCTCCCGGGCGGCCTCCATGATCGCCTGTACCTGCTCCAGGTTGTTTACGTTGAACGCCCCGACGCCGTAGTTGCCCTTTGCGGCCTCGTCGAGAAGCTGACGCATCGTTACCAGTGCCATCCGGATCCCTCTCCTCTCGCGTGCTGACAGACTCCTGATGCCTAAACGTCCAGTATAGCGGCTCGTCCCGCCGTCGGGCAAAGAGAAGGGCGCCCCCGGGGGGACGCCCGCCTTGGGTCGCTCTGTGTTTTGGCCCTACGCCGGGTCGACCGAGACGCGGTCGGCCTCGACGACGTAACGGACGTACCAGTTCGGGCCCATCGTCCAGTAGTCGCCGTAGTCCTCGATGCAGGTCTGGAGCGAGATCATGTCACGGCCGGGCTGCGGCGCGGTGACGTAGGTCTCGGTCGGGAGAACCTCCTTGAAGCCGGTAACCTCGTAGGTGTAGACGGTGAGGTTCTCGTCGTAGAGGTAGATCTTGTCCCCGAGCACCAGGTTCGGCAGGTTGTAGAACTGGTGGTCGCTCGCCGTCCCGGGCCATCCCAGCCTGTGCGCCGCGATGTAGGTGTTGGCGTTGTCCTGCCACGGGAACGCCGACGAGGGGAGCTTGATGGCCCCGGCGTCCATCGCCGCCGTCGAATCGTCGTTGGCGATGTAATTGTCGTCCAGGCCGAGCGCGGGTATGTCCATCCACAGATCGTTGCTGGCCGGCTGCGGTATCGGCGGCGGCCCCGCGGCCTGCTCGGGCTCCTTCTGCGCCTTCTCGGTCTCACCGCCACCGGAGGACCCGGCCTGCGCCGCCTTCTCCTCCTCGGCGGCCTTCTCTTCCTCGACCGCCTTCTGCTCTTCCGGGGCGCTTTCTTCAACGGTCTCGACCTGCGCCACGGCCTCGGGCGCGCTCTCCACCGCCGGCGCATCCAACCTCTGTACGGGCTCGACCTCGCCCCCCGCCGCCGACAGGTTGCTCACAGAGCCCAAGGATGAAAACATGATCGCCCCGGCAACTACCACGGCTAACGACACCAGCAGCGCGAAACCCGCCCGCTGACGCCGCTTCCTGAATATTCGCCGGTCCGATCTCTTCCCCATGTACCCTCTCCGTCTATAGCAGTCGCCGGAAATGCCCGTTTAGACCTCTATCCGCGCGGCATTCTATCAGCCACCTTCGCAAAGTGGTAGACGGAAACTCAACATTTCTTAATACTTGTACGCTTTGCTACACACGTTGGAGACGCGGCGCGGGGGCCTTTTCAGCGGTCGTTCCGGGGTGGTCAGGACGGGTCGATGGGTTAGTATTAGGGCCTTGTCCGCGGTCGTTGGCGGGCGTTCGGTGGGTCTCTGGGCCCGCGATCATCTCGATCACGCAGAGGGGCTTTCGCTTGAACACGGAGACGAGGAAGACGGCCAAGGGCGGCGCGGGTACTCAGACGCTGGTCGGGCGCGGGCTCAGAAAGAGCTACGGCGACTTCGAGGCCGTCAAGGGCGTCGACTTTGAAGTCTACCCTGGGGAGTGCTTCGGGTTTCTAGGTCCCAACGGGGCCGGCAAGACCTCGACGATGAAGATGATCTACGCCGCCGCCGAGCCGACGGGCGGCGAGCTCTCGGTCGTCGGCCTCGACGTCACGCGCCAGGAGCGGGAGGTCAAGCGGCGCATCGGGGTGGTTCCCCAGGAGAACAACCTCGACGAGGGCCTCAAGGTCAGGGAGAACCTGCTCGTCTACGGCCGCTACTTCGACCTGCCGCGCAAGGTCGTCGGGCAGAGGGCGGATGAGTTGCTCGACTTCGTGCAGCTTACGGAGAAGGCCGAGGAGAAGGTCGAGGCGCTCTCGGGGGGAATGAAGCGGCGGCTCTTGATCGCGCGCGCCCTCGTCAACGATCCCGACCTCGTCGTGCTCGACGAACCGACCACGGGCCTCGATCCCCAGGCCCGCCACCTCGTCTGGGACAAGCTGCGCGAGCTTGCGAGGGCCGGCAAGACCCTGATCCTGACGACGCACTACATGGAAGAAGCCGCCAGGCTCTGCGACCGGCTCGTCATCATGGAGGGCGGCGACATCATCGCCGAAGGTTCACCGGCAGAGCTGATTCGGGAGTACGTCAGCCCGCAGGTACTCGAGTTCCGGTCGGATCCGGCGTCGCTAAAGGAGTTGCGTCCCATCCTGGAAGAGGCCGCCGACAGCGTCGAGGAGGGTGGAAGCGTCGAGTCGCTGGTGGCGTTTACCCACGACGCCCCCGCGGTCGCCGAGCGCGTCCGCCTGTCCGGGATCCGGGTCGAGAACACCGTGCATCGCGAATCGGGGCTCGAGGACGTGTTCATGCGGCTCACGGGCAGGAGGTTGGCGGACTGATGCTGGGCAAGATCAAAGTCCCATCGCCCCGCGGCGCGTTCCGGGTGTGGCAGCGCAACCTGACCATCTTCAAGAAGTACTGGAAGAGCATCATGTTCCCGAACTTCGTGGAGCCGCTCCTGTACCTCGGGGCTCTGGGGCTAGGACTCGGGGCGTTTATCCAGCAGGGTGGGATCAACGGCCAGGAGTACGTGTCGTTCATCGCGCCGGGTCTCTTGGCGAGCAACGCGATGTTCGCCGCCTCCTTCGAGAGCACCTTCGACACCTTCGTGAAGCTCAGGTTCGACAAGGTCTACGACGCGATCATCACCACCCCCGTCAACGCCGAGGACGTGGTGGCCGGCGAGTACCTGTGGGCCGGCACGAGGAGCGCGCTCTACGGGACGGCTTTTCTGCTCGTGCTCGTGGCGCTGGGCCTCGTCGGTTCGCCGTGGGCCGTGCTCATCCCGCCGGCGCTGCTCGTCATCGGGATCATGTTCAGCGTCATGGGGACCTTGTTTACGAGCCTGATCCACCAGATCGACTACTTCTCGTACTACTTCACGCTCGTCATCACGCCG
>CADCUT010000072.1 GCA_902805975.1 uncultured Rubrobacteraceae bacterium
CGCCAGTGATGGGGTTGGATGTGTGGGAGCACGCCTACTACCTGAAGTACCAGAACCGCAGGCCCGAGTACATAGGAGCGTTCTGGGATGTGGTCAACTGGGATGAGGTCGCCCGTCGCTACGACGCTGCCAAGAGCGTCTAACCGACGCAGGTAACGAGGGAAGCCCCCGGGGAAGTTCTCTCCGGGGGCTTTCGCGTGCCGGACGCCCGGTAAACCGTGCGGGCAAACCTACCCTCGCAAGGCCCATCCGGTAGAGTGGGAAGAGACAAAAGAACCGACGGGAAGGACCACGTTTTATGCGGCTGGTGGTAGTGGGCGGGGTTGCGGCGGGGACGAAGGCGGCCTCAAGAGCGCGGCGGGTGGACCCCGGGATGGAGATCACGGTCTACCAGGAAGAGCCCGAGCCCTCCATAAGCGAGTGCGGCCTCCCCTACCTCCTCTCCGGCATGGTGGAGAGCCGCGACCGGCTCATCGCCCGCACCCCGGAGAAGTTCGCGGAGGGGGACATCGAGGTGAAGGTGCGCCACAGGGTCGAGGCGATCCACCCGAACACCAAGACGCTCTCCGTCCGCGACACGACCACGGGCGAGGCCTTTGAGGACCGCTACGACCGTCTGGTAATAGCCACCGGGGCGCGGGCCGTCATGCCCCCCATCCCCGGCGCCGACCTCGACGGACTCTTCCCGCTCCGCTTCCTCACCGACTCCGACAGGATCATGGCCTACGTCCGGGACCGCTCGCCGGAGAGGGCCGTCATCGTCGGCGGCGGGTACATCGGGCTTGAGGTGGCCGAGAACCTGTGCCGGATAGGCATGGAGGTATCCCTGATAGAGGGCGCTGACCGCGTCGCCCTCGCCTACGGCCCCGAGGTCTCCGAGCGGGTGGAGGCGGAGCTCGAAAGAAACGGCGTACACATCTTTACCGGCGAGAAGGTCGAGGAGTTCGTTGGGGACGGCCGCGTCCGGGCGGTCAGGTTCGGCGACGGGGAGGTCGGGGCCGACCTCGTTATCTTCGGCGTCGGCGTGCGCCCGAGCGTGGATCTAGCCCGGGAGGCGGGGGTGGAGATCGGGGCCACCGGCGCCATCCGGACGGACAGACACATGAAGACGAACCTCCCCGACGTCTGGGCCGCCGGCGACTGCATCGAGACGGTCAACCTGGTCTCGGGCGAGGCCGCCTGGGTCCCCCTCGGCGACACCGCCAACCAGATGGGCCGGGTCGCGGGGACGAACGCCGCCACCGGGGAGGACGCGCTGGATTTCCCCGGCGTCTTAGGCACCGGCATCTTCAAGGTCTACGACCTCGGCGTCGGCAAGACGGGCCTCTCCGAGGCGGAGGCGGAGGCCGCCGGCCACGAGACCGTCAGCGCCGGCATCGAGTCCCGCGACCGGGCCGGCTACTACCCCGGGTCCCAGAAGGTCTTCCTCAAGCTCATCGCGGACGCCGAAACGGGCCGCATCCTCGGCGCCGAGTCCGCAGGCTCGGGCGCCGACAAGCTCACCGACATCTGCGCCACGGCCATCTGGGCCGGCCTCTCATACCCCGACCTCATCAACATAGACCTCGCCTACTCCCCGCCCTTCGGCCCGGCCTTGAGCCCCGTCATCCAGGCCGCCACCATCCTCTCCGGCAAGTTCGAGCAGGCCAAGGAAGGCGTCAGGGCGACGAAGTAGGCAGGTCACAAGCTACAGGTTGCTTCGGGCCTTATCGTCGCCGCCCGGCCCCGAATACCACACCTGAAACCTAAAAGCCGCCGAAAGCGGCGACCTAAAGCCTGTAGCCTAGATGTCAGAACCTCTCGACGACCGTCCGGGCGAGCATGTGCAGGGGCAGGTAGTCGGGGCCGCCGGCCTTCGAGTCCGTGCCGCTCATGCCGAAGCCGCCGA
>CADCUT010000073.1 GCA_902805975.1 uncultured Rubrobacteraceae bacterium
TTACGCGATCGCCTGCTCGCCTGCGTCTACCCGTCCGACGGGTCGATGTTCAACGAGACGCTCTTGGAGGAAGGTTACGCTCAGGTCGCCACCTTCCCACCGAATGTTAAGTATCTGGGCCGCTTCCTTGCTGCCCAAGAAGAGGCAAGGATGGCTGGTAACGGCCTATGGGGTCTGTCCTCAGAGGAGCTTGCTGCGCAGACTGACCGGAGCAACGGTATAGGAGGGAGCGGAGGCCTCCAGGAGATCATCCAGTCCCAGGACACAGAGGAGGAAGGAGAGAACGATGCCAAGTCTAGCCCCACCCCATCCGTTCCTTCTCTCAGGGGCGATCTCGACTGTTCTGACTTCGCCAGCCAAGCGGCGGCACAGGAAGCCCTCAATGACGACCCCAGCGATCCCAACCGCCTCGACGCCGATTCAGACGGAGAAGCGTGCGAGACTCAGTTCCAAGCACCTACGCAACGGTCTACCCCTACTCCCACACCAACTCCAGACCTAGCACCGACCCGTGACCCTGCACCGACTCCTGACCGTCCCGCCACTCCGCCTGCCTCGGATCCTTCCGGCCAGCCCACTAGCAGCGGACGCCTAACCTGTGCCAGGAAACCCACCTCCCTTTGATGACGGGCTGAACTCGGAGTATTAAGTTGTGAGAGTTACAGTTACTTCCGGGGCTTAGCTACTTCGTCGAATGCAACCGCCATAACTTCATCCGAGATATCGAAGTTCGCGTAGACCTCCTGGACATCGTCGTTGTCTTCCAGGGCGTCCATCAAACGCAGGGTCTGCTTGGCGGTCGAAGCGTCGAGATCTATGCTGTTCTGGGGCTGCATGGTTATCTCCGCGTTCTCGAACGCTATCCCGGCCTCTTTCAAGCTCTCCCGTACCGTCGCGAAGTCCTCCGGCATGGTCACCACTCGATAGTCGCTCTCCGAGACCTCCACGTCCTCCGCGCCAGCCTCCAGCGCCAGCTCCATAAGCTCATCCTCATCCGCCTCGTTCTTCGGGATGAGTATCACTCCCTTCCTCTCGAAGAGGTACGAGACAGACCCGCTCGTCCCGAGCTTGCCACCGTTTTTGGAGAAGATGTACCGGACGTCGGACGCTGCCCTGTTGCGGTTGTCCGTCAAAACCTCGACCATGACCGCAACGCCGCCCGTCGCGTAGCCCTCGTATGTGATCCTCTCGATTGTCGACGCATCCGCACCGGCACCCGTGCCCTTATCTATAGCACGCTGAATGTTGTCGTTGGGCATGTTCCCGTCCTTGGCCTTCTGAACCGCCAGCGCCAGCGCCGGGTTCATCTCTGGATCGCCCCCGCCCTCACGGGCAGCGATGGTTATAGCCTTGCTGAGCTTCCCGAACAGCGCGCCGCGCTTCGCGTCCGCGGCACCCTTCTTGCGCTTGATCGTAGACCACTTGGAGTGTCCGCTCATAGTTTGCATACCTCCCTTAAAAAATACTCATGAAACCTGTGATCGTCAGTTAGTTCCGGGTGAAACGCCGTCACCAGTATGTTCTCACCCTTAGCCGCGACGATCTTCTCCCCAACTTTACCGATCACCTCTACCCCGGGCCCCACATCTTCAAAGAACGGCGCCCGTATGAAAACTCCTGTGAACGGCTCCTCAAAACCCTCTATCTCCAGATCTTTCTCGAACGAGTTGACTTGCCGCCCGAACCCGTTGCGCTCGACGAGCGCGTTCATCAGGCCGAGTAACGGCTGCCTCCCGCTCGTCGTAGCAGACGCCGCGAGCACCATCCCCGCACACGTCCCCCATACCGGTCCACCCTTGTAGAAGAAGCTCCGTACGCTGTCGAGAAGCCCCGATTCGACTAAGATCTTGCCGATAGTCGTCGACTCTCCGCCGGGGACGATCAAGCCCGCAAGCCCCTCCAGGTCCTCGACGTCCCGCACCTCGACGGGCTCTACCCCGAGCTTCTCCAGGATGTCCACATGCTCCCGCACGTCCCCCTGCAGCGCGAGCACCCCGACCTTCTTCGGACCCTCTTCCTCCCGGTCGGACCTTCGGGCGGTTACCCTTCTCTCGCCGTTATCAGCCCTGCTACCAGCCACGCGCTGCGAGCTTCTCTCCCTCTGAAAGGTCGCCCATCTCCCGTCCGACCATCGCCTCACCCAGACCCCGGCTCGCCTCCGCCACCGCCTTCGGGTCCTTAAAATTCGTAGTCGCCTTCACGATCGCCGCCGCCCGCGAGACCGGGTCCCCGCTCTTGAAGATGCCGCTACCGACGAAGACCCCATCGGCCCCCAGTTGCATCATCAGCGCCGCGTCAGCCGGCGTAGCGATGCCGCCAGCCGTAAACAGCACCACAGGGAGCCGCCCGTTTTCAGCTACCCAACGCACCAACTCATAGGGCGCCCGGAGGTTCTTAGCCTCGGTCATAAGCTCTTCATGATCGAGAACCCCAAGCTTGCGAATTCCCCCGACAATAGCCCGCATGTGACGCACAGCCTCGACGACGTTCCCGGTCCCGGCCTCACCCTTCGAGCGGATCATCGCCGCGCCCTCGCCGATGCGGCGCAACGCCTCCCCAAGGTTCGTCGCCCCGCACACGAACGGAACCTCGAAGACCGCCTTATCTATGTGATGCGCCTCATCCGCCGGAGTAAGGACCTCCGACTCGTCTATGTAGTCAACCTCCAGGGCTTCGAGCACCTGGGCCTCGACGAAGTGCCCGATCCTCGCCTTTGCCATAACCGGAATACTGACGGCCTCCTGAATACCGCCTATCATCTCAGGGTCGCTCATCCTGGCGACGCCGCCCTGCGCCCGAATGTCCGCCGGCACCCGCTCAAGAGCCATAACCGCGACGGCACCCGCTTCCTCGGCTATCCTCGCCTGCTCAGCGTTGACCACGTCCATGATGACCCCGCCCTTGAGCATCTGGGCCATCCCACTCTTTACCCGAAAAGTCCCGGTTGATTGACCGTTATCCATCATGCATCACTCCCGCTGGTGCTTATAAGATTTGCTAGAAACCTACTAAAGGTATCTTACTACCGGCGCCCGCGCGCGCCAAACGCAGTGCAGAGATCAACGGAAGAGCTGCTTAGCGCTGCCTGCGGTTCTCCTTATCTTTGGAGTTCCCCGAGTATATCTCCCAGAATTTCTTCACAAACTCTCCGGCAGCGTGAGATGCAGCACCACTCACCGCAGGACCTACCTTTGGGCCTTCATTCCGAATGACTTCCTCTACCTTCTCGGTTGTTCGTTTCCGCATTGGTCCAAAGCCTTGTCTTCGACCCCCGCAGCCCACGAACGTGATTTACTCTATGTCTATCCGCTCCCGATGCGACGATCCCTCTTCGGGCGTATTCTCCAGTCTCGCAAGCTCGCTCGCGCCTCGCAGAACCTCCAGACCCGCCCGCCGGAAGTGTCCAACGGCTCGGCGGCGCCGCTCTCCGGGCACCAGTACGTACGCCACAACTCCCAGCAGGGATCTGCGCCCCCGACGCCGCTCAGGTCCGATCATCGCTCAACCTGACTCTTATCTTGTCGCCCTCCATCTTCGCGCCCGCCGCCCGCAACCGCACCATCGAGTCCGGCAGCAGTACGTTGCGCCTGTAGCCCCCTACTCTTACCAGAAGCTCCGTACCCTTCTTGGATAGGTCTACACTACCCTTCTCGACCAGCGGCAGGTTTAGCACCACCTCGTACCCTCCATCACTCTTGACGATCTCGTGCGTCGTGCCCCGGAAGAAAACGCTCAGAGCATCCTCCTTCCCGAAGACGTCCTCGCCGAGCCTCTCCAGGGCTTCGAGACCAAACATCTCCCGTTCGAAGAGCCGGGCCGTGAAGATCGGGACCGGCGAGAACGCCTCCTCTATGGAATCCAGGTGCCTCCCCTGAGCCTCCCGCCACTTATCGAAGTACGGGTCCTTCACGGACTCCGGAAGGAGACGGTTCACGACGACGGCGTCCACCGGATAGTCGTAGAGGTTCAGGTACGTGTAGGCACGCCTCGCCTCGGCTATCACCATCTTCTCCGCGTTGGCGACCAGACGCACTGACGCATTCTCTCTGTCCGTGAGGATCTCCTCTACCCCGATGATCGCCTCGTAGAGGCGTTGCAGCGCCCCGAAGAAGCTGTCCTCGGGGAGCGGCGGCAGCGAGCTCACCCTCGCCCTTCGCGCGAAGGGGCGCACCACCTTCGCTGCCCGCCGCTGAACCGGGAAGATCTTCTCGACGTACCAGCTTATCTGCTCCGGTAGGCTCAAGAGCCTCAACGTCTCCCCGGTCGGCGCGGCATCGAGGATCAACGCGTCATACAACCCCTCGTCGTAGTGCCGCCGTACCATGAGTAATCCGAACAGCTCATCCATCCCCGGCAGCATCGCGAGCTCTTCAGCCGTCAAGGAATCAGTCCCCTGCCACTCGTAGAGGGCGGTCATGTACTCCCGGATCTCCGCCCAGTACTCCTCCAACATGGCGCCCTGATCCATCTCCTGCGCGAAGAGTCCCGTTGCCATCTCCTTGGGTTCCGGCCCGACCTTCGCGTCGAACGCGTCCGAGAGCGAGTGCGCCGGGTCCGTGCTCATCACCAGCACCTTCTTGCCGGCCTTCGCCGCCTTGAGCGCCGTGGCCGCCGCCACGCTCGTCTTGCCGACGCCCCCCTTGCCCGTGTAAAGAATCGTCCTCAAGAAAGGCCGGGGGTGGCGCCGCCGGGATTGGGCACGAACGTAGCCCCTGTTAGAAGCCCCAGCGCCACGATGAGCCCCAGGTACACCGCGCCGACGGCGAGGCGGTGGCGGAGCGGGAGCTCGTAGTACGCCTGTCCCTCCGGGGTGTGGCGCGTCTTCCAGCGACGCCATATCTCGGGCAACCCGAGCAGCGCGACGATAGCTATGATCGGCGCCACGAAGAAGAGCACCACCATGAGCCCCATGCCGAGCAACTGGAACACCGGTGACAGCGCCCCCACGGTCCGCCCGCCATCGAGCGGCAGTATCGGCGCGAGGTTGAACAGGTTGATCAGGAAGTTGAAGTAAGCGAGCCCGAGAAACAACTCGTTGCCCGTACCGGCATACAACCCCAGGGTTGCGAGCCCGCCAAGCGTACCTAGCACCGGTCCCGCGAGCCCGACCCGGGCCTCTACAAGCGCGTTCTTCGGCATCTCCTTCATCGCCACGAACGCCCCGATAAACGGGATAAACATCGGAGCTGAGGCTTTGATACCTTCTCTCTTGAGCTGCAATACGTGACCCATCTCGTGTACCCAGATCAGTACTACAAACCCGACCGCGAACCACACCGGGAAGAGCAGAGCATAGGCCCCGATACTCAACAACATCGTCAGCGCCGTGCCGACGAACTTCACCTTGAGCAAGAGGAGCAAGAGCCCCTTGAACTTGAATAGAAGGAAACCAACCGCCGCAAGCGGGGCGAGCAAGCGCTTGACCGTGCGCCACAGCCCGCCCTCCGGCCTTATCGGCTCGTACCTCGGTGTATCTGTTCGGGTCTCTCCGTCGCTGCGAAACAGAGGCTCCCGGGCCTCGTCTCCATAAGGATATTTCTCCATACCCCAGATTATACCGTCCGGATGGGCCTAGACCGGCGGGCGGCGCTCCCTCTCCCTCCGCTGCTGAGCCTCGACCGTGTAGATCGCCTCCGGCACCGCTTCTAGCCTCCCCCGAGGGATCGGCTCACCGGTATCGTCGCAGATGCCGTAGGTTCCCTCTTCCACCTTCTGTAAGGCCCGCTCCACGAACTCCAGGCGTTTCTCCATCGTCTGTTCGACCGTTGCGTCCATCTCCCGGGTGAACAAGGACTGGCTCATATCCCCGGAGTCGTGCTGAGTAAAGTCCTCTTCCTCCTCGGCCCGGAACCGCTGGTCCTCTTCGAGGCCCCGTACCATCCGCTCCAGCTCCGCCTTTGTCTCCTGCAAACTTTGCCTCTGTTGCTCGATGAACTCCTGATCCATCTCGTTATTAGCCACAATCACTCCTGACTCTCAGATAATGGGAAAGGACAACCACAGTAGCTTACCTTACCCTAAGCCTCTTACCGGCACACGGCTACAGGAGGGCAGACGCTCTCAGACGGGCCTTTGAGCCCGCAGGCGGCTGGGATGGTCTGCGGTTCCAGGAGAGAAGGCGTTCGGTTCGGGTCAGATGCTGTTCGGCGGGCTTGGGATGTTCCCAGAGCTCCACGCGCAGAGAAGAATCCTGAACGTACACCCGTGCGTGAGTCAGCACGAACTCCGATACGAAGACCGGCGGGCCTTTAAAACGTGCAGGTACAGGCCGAAGCTGGCGCAGAAAGCACCCGGAGTTGACCATGACGCGGCGCTGCCCGTCCGGCCTCTCCAGCTCTGCAAGAGAGGGAAGATGTGTGTGCCCGGAGACAAAGACGTCGATGTCCTCGGCCGGCACGGTGGGTCCCATCGGCGGTAGAGCCTCGCCCTGCAGGATCTCGCGTACCTTGTCCACCGACGACTCCGCGGGAGAGTAGCGTTGATGTCTTCGCTCCGGGTCCATGGCGGCGAGAGCACGCCGTACCGCGCGTTTGACGACGAGGAAGAAGATCGCGAATACAAGCAAGGTCAGGAGCGCGAAGATCCCGATATCCAGAAACATCTCGTGCAAACGCGGCAACTCCTGGTAGCTGCTAAAGAAGCGGACCGGATCGTTGCCCGCTTGTGCCACCACATAAGCAGCGACCCGGTAGACCGCGTACGCCACGAGGAGCGGCGCGAGCAAGTACGCGGTGACGATACCCACCGCGTTATAGAAGTAGCGGCTCGCGATCCACTTCGGGATCGCCACCAGCGGGTAGACGTTCTTTATCTCTGACAGGTCCACCCCTCGCGCAACCTCGCCGAAAGGCGCTACGCGCCGAGTGAAGTCCATGACCACGTGGTGACCCAGCGGCGTATCCAGACGATCCTTATAGTCCTCGATAGTGTTCGCGGGATCGAACTGGTTCCCATGCTCGCAGTAGACGGTCCAACGTTTCTCTCCCGCTTGAAAGCAAGCCGAATAGGAGAAATCGAACTCGTCCGCTAGCCCTCTCTTGCGCAATGTCTGCTGAATCTCGGGGTTCCACCAGACCTCCGCATCGTGGTTGCCGGGCAGGTAGATTACACGCCTATCCGCGCCCTCGTTGAAGCGCCGGAGCGCCTCGAACATCCCCGCGTACTCGGGCCGGGCGAGCGTCAGGGCCGCCCTATCCGACCTAGGCGGCGCCTCGCGTATCTGCAGAAAATCGAAGAAGTCGCCCGCCAGTACCAACTCGACCGGCCCCTCACGGTACCCTGCCAATTCCTCAAAAAGGGCATTAAGCTCAGCCGGAGATTCGAAACCATCACAGCCAGGATCGCCACCAATGTGAGAATCCGAGACAAACACAACAAGCGCGCCGTTCCGCAACTCAACCATAAGTCAACCATTATATACGGACCCGTGCGCCTCACGGCCTCACCCGGAAACATGCTAATCTTGCGCCAGGGACGATATGCTAGGTTCGTTAGCGCGACACAGCTTGGTAGCGGTTCTCCTGGCGGTTATCGTCGAGGAGTTGGGGATTCCCCTGCCGATCCCTACGGATCTTATGATCGCCTATGTAGGCGCGGACCGGCCGCTGTCCCAACTGGCGCTAGTCATCGCTCTGCTAACATTGTCCTCGGCGATCGGTGCCAGCGACCTCTACGCGGTAATCCGGCGCGGCGGACGTCCACTTGTAGGCCGCTTCGGCCGCTATGTACATCTCGGACCGGAGCAACTTGCCCGCAGCGAGGCGCTACTCGCTCGTAGCGGTTGGGGAGGAATAGCTCTCGGCCACGCCCTCCCGGGTCTGCGCTACGCTACGGTTGTTGCCTGCGGACTCTTCAGAGTACCTTACTTGCGCTTCGTGACCGCTCATCTCGTCGGCTCATCAGCGTACATAGCGGTTTTTCTGGCGCTCGGCGCCATCTTCGGCCCCCAGATTCTCGAAAGGATCCATCCGCCCGCGCTTGCGCTTCGCCTCCTCTGGCTGTTGCCGCTCGCGGTGGGACTGCCGCTCCTGATGACTTGGTGGGGGTCGCGCACCCTCTCTCGACGACCCGTTGAGCCTTCATGGCGCTTGGCGACGGTCGCGGTGCTGCTCGGAGGCTTCGCCGGGACCGTCGCGCTCGCCGCGACCTGGTCGGCCACAACCACTGTGGCCGTTCTTTTGGGACGGTCCCGTGCCTTCAGTGCCCCCACTCGCCGCTGGACCGAGTAGTAGATTCGAGCGCGAGTGTTGGCAGCACCTCCTTGCTACTGCACGCCGCCTTGCTCTCGCTGTTCATAGGTATCGGGGTTGCCTACTACGAGTTCATACTGCCGTATCTCGCGCCGCGCGGTCTCTCGTTGCCGATGAAGGCACTCGGTCTGGGGCTTCTGGCTCCCGGCCTGTTCGGCGCCCTCTCCGGCGCTACCCTGCTGGCAACGCGAAGCGGCTCTCTAACTCTACGGTGGCAGACCGGCAGGCCCAGCATGCTGATAGGCACTGTCTTAGGGCTGGTCCTTTACGCCTTGACGAAGAGTAACCCTTCACTCCGTCTTAAGTGCGCTTTCGTTCGATACTCTCTCTGTTTCTTTGACCCCCTCGCCTGACAGTCGGATCGCTTGCCCGTGTGAAGACAGTAAGACCACTGATACGAGTACGTTCAGGGCCTCCTCTGAGCACAAGAAAGCGATCCTCAGATACAGACTGGCTACAGACGTATGCTGATTTGCGAGGGCCAAGGGCTTGAAACAGCTAGCAATAGATTTACGTGTGACTCGACGAGCCTAAACAAGCTGATCAGTGCGACCTAGACCGTAACCGCCCCTCAAGCTCAGGACTTAAAAGAAGGCAAAAAAATGGGCGACGACCTACTCTCCCACGGGGAGACCCCGCAGTACCATCGGCGCAGGCGGGCTTAACTTCTCTGTTCGGAATGGGAAGAGGTGTATCCCCACCGCCATCGTCACCCTTTCAAAAAGGATTAGCGTATTCAGTTGTAAAGGCGCCCCGCGTATAGCTGCGCCTGACCTTTGAAAACCGCATAGTGCGAAAAACCATCAAGCCCTCGACCTATTAGTACCACTCGGCTGAACACGTCGCCGTGCTTACACCTGTGGCCTATCAACCTGGTGGTCTACCAGGAGTCTTACCCTCTCGAAGAGGTGGGAGATCTTATCTCGAGGCGAGCTTCCCGCTTAGATGCTTTCAGCGGTTATCCCTTCCGTACATAGCTACCCGGCGGTGCCCTTGGCAGGACAACCGGTACACTAGGGGTACGTCCACTCCGGTCCTCTCGTACTAGGAGTCGCTCCTCTCAAATCTCCAACGCCCACGGAAGATAGGGACCGAACTGTCTCACGACGTTCTGAACCCAGCTCGCGTGCCGCTTTAATGGGCGAACAGCCCAACCCTTGGGAGCAGCTCCACCCCCAGGATGCGACGAGCCGACATCGAGGTGCCAAACAGCCGCGTCGCTGTGAACGCTTGGCGGCTATAAGCCTGTTATCCCCGGAGTACCTTTTATCCGTTGAGCGACGGCACTTCCACTCGTTACCGCCGGATCACTAACCCCGACTTTCGTCCCTGCTCGAGATGTCTCTCTCGCAGTCAAGCTCCCTTGTGCGTTTACACTCTGCGCACGATTTCCGACCGTGCTGAGGGAACCTTTGGGCACCTCCGTTACATTTTGGGAGGTGACCGCCCCAGTCAAACTACCCGCCTGACACTGTTTCCTACCCGGATCACGGCGTAGGGTTAGAACACCAACACGGCAAGGGAGGTATCTCAACGGCGGCTCCACCGAGACTAGCGTCCCGGCTTCCTAGCCTCCCTCCTATGCTGCACAAGCCGTGCCGATATCCAATGCCAGGGTATAGTAAAGGTTCACGGGGTCTTTCCGTCTTTCCGCGGGTACTCGGCATCTTCACCGAGACTACAATTTCACCGAGTCTATGGTCGAGACAGCGCCCAGATCGTTACGCCTTTCGTGCAGGTCGGAACTTACCCGACAAGGAATTTCGCTACCTTAGGACCGTTATAGTTACGGCCGCCATTGACTAGCGCTTCAGTCGCCAGCTTCGCCCGAAGGCTAACCGGCTTCCTTAACGTTCTAGCATTGGGCAGGCGTCAGCCCCTATACATCGTCTTTTCGACTTAGCAGAGACCTGTGTTTTTGGTAAACAGTCGCCTGGGCCTATTCTCTGCGGCTCCGAACAGCTTTGTGCCGCGAAGGCACTGACCGCCCAGAGCTCCCCTTCTCCCGAAGTTACGGGGACAATTTGCCGAGTTCCTTAACCATAGTTCACTCGATCGCCTTAGTGTTCTCCACTCGCCCACCTGTGTCGGTTTTGGTACGGGTGCGTACGCAACTCGCTTAGAAGCTTTTCCTGGAAGCATGGGGTCAACCACTTCGCCCTAAACGGGCTCGGCCCAACCCTCAGCCTTTATGGGGCCCGGATTTTCCTGGTCCCCGGCCTACGGCAAGGCCCACGGTCTACCAGCGCCGTGGTTGGCCTACCCTTCTCCGTCCCTCCATCGCTCAAACGCTACGTGCGCAGTGCAGGAATATCGACCTGCTGTCCATCGCCTACGACTTTCGTCCTCGGCTTAGGTCCCGACTGACCCTGGGAAGATTAGCTTTACCCAGGAACCCTTGGGCTTTCGGCGGACAGGTTTCTCGCCTGTCTCTCGTTACTCATGCCAGCATTCTCTCTCCTGATACGTCCACGGCCGGCTTACGCCGCCGCTTCGATCGCTACAGGATGCTCCCCTACCACTCTAGAACAAGTCTAAAGTCCGTGGCTTCGGTAAACGACTCAAGGCCCGAGAATTTTCGGCGCAACACCACTTGACCAGTGAGCTATTACGCACTCTTTAAATGATGGCTGCTTCTAAGCCAACATCCTGGTTGTCTGTGCAGCGCCACATCCTTTAAACCACTTAGCCGTTATTTAGGGACCTTAGCCGACGGTCTGGGTTGTTTCCCTCTCGGAAATGAAGTTTATCCCCCACTCCCTGACTCCAGCGCTCTTACGTCCACGGTCTTCGGAGTTTATCTGAAGTTGGTAACCTTGTGGGGCCCCGCGTCCAAACAGTGCTCTACACCCGCGACGAAACGCGCCAGGCTATACCTAAATATATTTCGGGGAGAACCAGATATCGCCGAGTTTGATTAGCCTTTCACTCCTATCCACAGCTCATCCGCCCGGTTTTCAACCCAGGTCGGTTCGGTCCTCCACGAGGTCTTACCCCCGCTTCAACCTGGCCATGGATAGCTCACTCGGTTTCGGGTCTGCGGCATCTGACTGCGCGCCCTATTCAGACTCGCTTTCGCTTCGGCTCGCTTTCGCTTAACCTCGCCAGACACCAGCAACTCGCTGGCCCGTTATGCAAAAAGTACGCCGTCACATCCTTATAGAATGCTCCGACCGCTTGTAAGCGTATGGTTTCAGGTACTATTTCACTCCCCTCGCGGGGTACTTTTCACCTTTCCCTCACGGTACTGGTTCACTATCGGTCACCGTTAGTACTTAGCCTTGCGGGGTGGTCCCCGCTGATTCAATCCGGGTTTCACGTGTCCGGATTTACTCAGGTACCGAACAGAGAGTCGCTCGAGTTTCGTCTACGGGGCTATTACCCTCTACGGCCGGTCTTTCCAGACCTGTTCAACTACCCGCGCGATTTGTAACTCTCTCGGCCGCCCTGTGGGACAGCCATGTCGGCCCTACAACCCCGTATACGCAACGCCCACAGGCTTTCACGTATACGGTTTGGGCTATTCCCCTTTCGCTCGCCACTACTCAGGGAGTCGATAATTTCTTTACTTTCCTCCGGGTACTCAGATGTGTCATTTCCCCAGGTTCCCTCCTCCTGCCCTATGTGTTCAGACAGGGGTAACTAGGCATGACCCTAGTTGGGTTTCCCCATTCGGAGATCCGTGCTTCATAGCCCGCTTGCGGCTCCACACGGCTTATCGCAGCTTGCCACGTCCTTCATCGGCTTTCGGTGCCAAGGCATCCACCATACGCCCTTAATATCTTAATGGCATCATTATCGCACTATGCAGTTTTCAAAGATCGAACGCCACACTCTCGCAGGCGCACCAAAAGGAGCGGTTGAACCACACCACTCCCGACTCCAGAGCCAAAGGCCCTGAAAACTGAATAGTAGCTACTCGAATGAGAATATAGACAAACCCTACGTCGAAACTGGTCGAAGTATCCTAGAGCGGAACACCGTAACGGCGAGCTGACTCAGAACAACAAGTCGCTCTAGCCGCTTTGATTCGGCGTCCGATCGGTCGGCTGTTGCCAGCCTAACCTACTCCCTAGAAAGGAGGTGATCCAGCCGCACCTTCAGGTACGGCTACCTTGTTACGACTTCACCCCAGTCGCAAGCCCTACCTTCGCAGACCGCCTCCCAAAAGGGTTGGCTGCGCCTACTTCGGGTATTGCCTACTCCCGTGGTGTGACGGGCGGTGTGTACAAGGCCCGGGAACGTATTCACCGCGGCATGCTGATCCGCGATTACTAGCAAC
>CADCUT010000074.1 GCA_902805975.1 uncultured Rubrobacteraceae bacterium
CTGGGACAAACGGCGGGTCGAAGAGTTCGGGCGGCTGGGCGAGATCGACCGCCGGACCTTCGTGAAGTTGGGCGGGGCCGGGACCGCGGCCCTCGTGCTCGGCCTCGGCCCGTTCGAGGAGAGGGCCGTCGCCCGGCCCCGGTTCACGAGTAACCCTTTCAGCCCTACGCGGTCCTCTCCCGCCTCGGGCAGCGCCTGGAGTCCACGCTGGCCCCAGGAGCGGTGCTCCCCGCGATAGTCGAGACGGTGGCAGGAGCACTCAAGGCCCCGCACACGGCCATCTTTCTCAAGCTCGAAGACCGCTTCGAGACCGCCGCCGAGCACGGGCAACCCACGGGCTCCCCGCTCGTGCTGCCGCTGGTCTACAACAACGAGACCGTCGGCCGCCTGGAGGTCTCACCCAGGGCCAAGGGGGAACCCTACACGCCCGCAGACCGGCGCCTGCTCGAAGACCTCGCGCGCCAGGCGGGGGTGGCGGCCCACGCCGTCAGGCTCACCGCCGACCTGCAACGCTCGCGCGAGCGGCTGGTGACGGCCAGGGAAGAAGAGCGCCGCAGGCTGCGCCGCGACCTGCACGACGGGGTCGGCCCGCGCCTGGCGGCGCTCACCCTCAAGATAGAGACCGCCCGCAACAGGCTCTCCCACGACCCGGCGGCCGAGGAGCTGCTCTCGGACCTTGCGGGACGCGCCCACGAGGCCGTGGACGACGTCAGGCGCTCGGTGCACGCCCTGCGCCCGCCGGTTCTCGACGAGCTCGGCCTCGTGCCCGCCCTGCGCGAGACCGCGGTCCAGTACGGGGGCAACGCCCTCGAGGTCTGCGTCAGGGCCCCCGAAGACCTCCCCCCGCTTCCCGCCGCCGTGGAGGTTGCCGCCTACCGCATAGCGCAGGAGGCGATGACAAACGTCGTCCGCCACGCCGGGGCCAGGCACTGCAGGGTGGATCTGTCCCTGGAGGGAGAATCCGGGTCGTTGAGCCTCCGGGTGGAGGACGACGGACGAGGGCCGGGCGGGGGGCCCGGCGTCGGCCTCTCCTCTATGCGCGAACGGGCCGAGGAGCTCGGCGGCACGCTCGCCGTGGGCCCCGCGGGCCCGGCGGGCGGGACCGTGGTTCGTGCCGAATTGCCGTGTCCCTCCGGGAGGGACGTGTGAGCGCGGTTCGGGTCCTGATCGCCGACGACCACCCCCTCTTTCGCGACGGGATGCACGGTCTGCTCGACTCGGTAGAGGGCACAGAGGTAGTGGGGGAGGCCTCGGACGGCGAAGAGGCCGTGCGCCTGGCGGGTGAGCTCTCGCCCGACGTCATCCTGATGGACCTCAACATGCCAGGGAAGAACGGCATAGAGGCGACCCGGGAGATCCTGCAAGACGACCCCGACATGGGCATCCTCGTGGTGACCATGCTAGAGGACGACGACTCGGTCTTCGCCGCCATGCGGGCCGGCGCTTTAGGCTACCTTCTCAAGGGCGCCCAACAGGACGAGGTCCTGCGGGCCATCCGGGCCGTCGCCAACGGGGAGGCGATCTTCGGCCCCGGCATCGCCCGCCGGGTGATGGGCCTCTTCTCCGCGCCAACACCCAGGGCGCCGCAGGCCTTCCCCGAGCTGACCGAGCGCGAGGAGGAGATCCTTGCCCTCATAGCAAGCGGCCACGACAACGCCGAGATCGCCGACCGCCTCTTCCTGAGCCTTAAGACCGTCCAGAACCACGTCTCGAACATCTTCCGCAAGCTCAGGGTCGCGGACCGCGTCCAGGC
This sequence comes from uncultured Rubrobacteraceae bacterium, assembly GCA_902805975.1. Classification (GTDB taxonomy): domain Bacteria; phylum Actinomycetota; class Rubrobacteria; order Rubrobacterales; family Rubrobacteraceae; genus Rubrobacter_D. The sequence continues at coordinate 1,754 of CADCUT010000074.1, forward strand.
CGCCCTCCGAGCCCGCGAGGCCGGCCTGGGGGGTTGAGCGCGGGCCGACCCTGACAACGCGCGCCCCCGCCGGTATATTCGTCCCCATGGCCATAAAGGTTCTGTTCGTGTGCATGGGAAACATCTGTCGAAGCCCGATCTCCCAGGGCGTCTTCGAGAACGTGCTCAGGCGCGAAGGCCTGCAAGACGAGGTTGAGGTCGACTCCGCCGGGACGGGCGCCTGGCACGTGGGCTCCGCCCCCGACGACCGGGCCATCGAGAGCGCCGCAGCCCGCGGCCTCGACATAAGCGACCAGCGGGCGCGTACGATCTCACCGGAAGACTGCGAGTACTTCGACTACGTCCTGACGATGGACGAAGACAACTTCCGCTTCGTCTGGGATATGTGCGGGGGAGACGCGAAGGCCAAACCCTTCCTGGAATTCGACCCGGACTCGCCGGAGCGCGAGGTGCCGGACCCGTACTTCGGCGGCCCTGGCGGCTTCGAGCGCGTCATCGACCTCGTGGAAGCGGCCTCCGAGGGGCTTGTCTCGGACATACGCAAGCGGCACCTGAGCGGCGGTGTCTGAGAGGATCGTAGCCGAAGGCGTGGAGGCCCATCTCGGCGAACGCCTGCGGAGCGTCCGGCCTTTAGGCGGCGGCTGCATCGGCGAGGTCTACAGGGCGGAGCTTCAGGACGGGACCCCGCTCGTCGCCAAGGTGGACAGCGGCGGCGAGGCGCACCTCGACCGCGAGGCCTACATGCTCCGCTATCTACGCGACAACACCGAGCTCCCAGTACCCGAGGTCTTCCACGGCTCCGGGACGCTCCTGCTGATGGAGTTCGTCGAGGGGGCGAGCAGCTTCTCCGATGCGGCCGAACACCACGCCGCCGATCTCCTGGCCGCCCTGCACGGCATCACGGCCGACGGCTACGGCCACGAGCGGGACACCCTCATCGGCAGCCTCGACCAGCCGAACGCCTGGTCACGGAGCTGGGTCGATTTCTTCCGGGAGAGGCGGCTCCTGTACATCGCCCGGGTGGCGCACGATGCCGGGCGTCTGCCGAAAGAGGACCTCGGCAGGGTGGAGCGTCTCGCCGGTCGGCTCGACGACCTGATAGGAGAGCCCAACCCCCCGGCGCTCGTCCACGGTGACGCGTGGAGCGGGAACGTGCTGGCGAAGGACGGCAGGATCTCCGCCTTCCTCGACCCGGCCATCTACCACGCGGACCCGGAGATAGAGCTCGCCTTCATAAGCCTCTTCAACGCCTTCGGCGGCGCGTTCATGCGACGCTACGCGGAGCTGCGCCCCATCCGGGACGGCTTCTTCGAGACGCGCCGCGACCTGTACAACCTCTACCCCCTGCTCGTACACACGTACTACTTCGGCGGCGGGTACCTGGGGTCGGTGCAGCGTATCCTGGGGCGATTTGGAGTCTAGAGAGGTTTCGTGGGTTGGGGGCGCAGGCCGGTTTCAAACCCGCCCCTACGGGGGCGTCCGCCTCACGGGTCAGGGTGTTGGTGGGATCGTTACCAGCGTTGCAGGTTCGTCGCTATGTACCTTCTGGTTAGGCCTAGCTCACGTTCGCCGCGGATGACGCGCTCGCAATAGCCTCGCTGCCAGACCGCGCTGCCAGGTCTCCCGCGCATCGCGTTGATCCGCCGCGCCGAAAACGTCTTCAACGCCCGCACGGTCTCGGGTAAACTGTGCCGCACCCCAGGATACGTCGTCGCCCCACCCGTAGGGGCGGGTTTCAAGCCCGCCCGCGCGTCCCGGTCTCGATCTGAATCCGCGTGATGCGCATCCCCGAGGACGATGATTCCGTGAACATGGTCCGGCATCACCACAAACGTGTCTAGCGAGAGGTTTGCGTAATGATCAGGCAACCCCAATCAACAACCGCGCACGATCCTCGCGTACCGGTTCTCTACTACCCGGCCGTCCGCCACCCGACCGAATAGGGGCTCACGGTGCACCGAACAAACGGTGACGAAATATGCGCCCGGCGACGCGTAATCATGACTCTTTGGACGGACGCCGCGGCGATTAGCGACTTCGGGTCCTGGACTGGCAGGCAGTCTAGTCCGTCGGTTGTCCACCGTGTGGGCCATACCCGCTTGTCGGCAGTTCGCCGAGACACTAGAGCGCGAGTGTCTCTCGAGGACGCTACTCTCTGGCCACGTAGGGGCCTGTCGGTAGACTCGCGAAACTATATCGCAGGCGTATGGTGGCCTACCGAGGCGGCTCGGGCCGCTACTCGCCGTTCGCGAACCCCTTCCGCAACAGGCGGTTCCCGCCAAAGAGCACGACGCCGTCTTCGAGGAGGCCGAAGATGGGGTCGTGCAGGCCAAGGCCTTGAGTAGCGGCCGAGCGCAGACGGTCGGCGGCGTAGACGCCGGCGAGGGCCGAGACGGCGCCCAGCAGCGCGCCGGAGGTACCTTGTCGGCTGCGGGAAGCGAAGAGTGCGGACCCCACCAGGGCGCCTGAGAGGGCGCGGGCGAAGAGGGGTGCCGCCGAGGTGCGGGACGGCACGAGGGACGTCTTGTCCCCGCCCATCTCGCCCAACATTAGTACCTGGAGAACGTTCGAGAGGCGGGCGGAGCCGAGGGCGGCGAAGGGCGTTCCTCGCAGGCCCGCAACCTCACCGCGCGAGGCGGCGCGGGCCAGCAGCGCCGGGGCCGCCATCGAGCGCACGCCGGAGATCGCGGCGAAGGCGGCGGTCCTCAGGACATCGGGGGAGACTTCTATGACGAGGTCGTTGTTCTTAGGCAAGGGCGCTCCAGACTTCCAGTTTCGTGCGGACGTGGCGGATGACCTCGTCGGTGAACTCCGTGGTTCCTGTCGGGCCGCCGAGGTCGGCCGTCCTGACGCCGTCGAGGATGGACTCGAAGGTGGCCTCGTAGATGGCGCGGGAGGCGCGGCTTGCGTCCTCGTCGTGGAAAAAGGTAAGGAGCGCTGCGCCGGCCAGGATCATGGCCATCGGGTTTGCCACGTTCTTCCCTTCGAGCGAGGGTGCGGTGCCGTGGGGCGCCTCGGCCATCACGGTCTCCGGGTTCTCGTCCTCGTCAAGAGAGATCAGCAAGGACTCGGCGCCCGCTATGGAGCCGAACATCTGCATGACGAGGTCGGAGATGCAGTCCCCGTCCCTGTTCAAGGTCGGTATGACGAGCGGCTCGCCGAAGGTGGTGAGCAAAAGCGCGTAGGTCGCGTCTATCAGCTGCGGGTCGTAGCGGACGTCGCGGTTGTTCTCCGCGGCCCGGTCCATCTCCTCCTTGAGCATCCCCTCGTAGGTGGGGGAGACGGTGTACTTGGGCCCGCCGAAGACCTTGGCCCGCATCCTGCGCGCCTGGATAAAGGCGAACTCGGAGACGCCGCGGCAGACCCGGCGCGAGATCTTCTCGGTCCTGTAGGCGATCTCGTCGAGCCCCTCGCCCTCGCGCCACTCCTCGGCCCCGTAGGCGTCGTCGACGGCCATCCTTATGACGGAGACGGGCGAGTGGACGCCGGTCACCGGGTTGACGCCAGGGATGCGCCGGCCGGTCCGCACGATCACGGTCCCGTCTATCCCTTTTCTCAGGATGGCGTTGGGCGAGCCGACGCCTCCCGGCGTCTCGGGCGTCACGGTCGCGGCCTTTATGCCGAAGCCGCTCTCTTTCATGGCCGCCGCCGCCTCGTGAACGACCCCGTTGTCCGTGGCCTGGCGGTTCTCCAGCGACAGGTCGTAACGCTGGAAGTCGACATCTACCCCGGTGACGGACGGGTCCAGTACCCGTAGCGCCTCCTCGAGCAACTCCTGACCGGTCTGGTCACCCTCCATTACCACGATCGTTTTTCGATCCACTAACAGCACCTCGCACCTAGATCTATTGGGTCTCCGACCTAGTATACGATCCGCGCGTGGACGCACCGCCAAACGATAGAGTTGTAACGAACAGAGGCATGCGGGTAAAATACAATCCTTGTACCCGGGGTCGTCCACAGGAAGGACCGTGCCGTGGAACTGTTTTTGGTGATGTTGTTCGTGATCGCGGTAGGGGTAGTCCTCGGCGTCGTCACGGATTTTGTCCGGCGTCGTCGTGATAACCGCCGTCGAAGCAGGAACGGGGCCGACGCTGGTGTCGGCGCGGGCGCCGGCTACTACGGGTTCTTCGGCGGAGGCGGGGATCATGGCGGCAGGGACCACGGAAGCGGCAACGACGGTGGCGGAGGCTGGTTCGGTGACGGCGGCGGTGGCGGCTGGGGCGACGGCGGAGGCGGGGGCGGGGGAGACGGCGGTGGAGGCGGTGGGGGCTTCTAGGCGCGCGCCGGGACCTCCAGCGACACCATAACGGCCCTCCCTTCGCCGACGGCCGCCTCGAGATCCTTCGCGTAGGGCCGTCCGTCGGCGCCGAGCCTCACGCCGTAGCGCCGGGCCGTGGAGGGGAACTTTGTCAGGAACGCCCCCAGCCTCTCCACGACGGCCTCCCCGCCGGTTTCGGCGCGCGCGCTGACCACCAGCCGCCTACCCCGGACCCGTGCCACCACCGGGGCCCCGTCCCCGAGGTTCTTCCACCAGGCGCACCACCGCCCGCTCGTGAAGGCGAGGATCTCACCCCGGTATCGTACGTAGCCCAGAGGTATTGCGAACGTCCGCCCGCTCCTGCGCCCGGTGATGGTGAGGACCATGATCTTGCCGCTGGCCAGCCCGTGCATCGGGGATCGCAGCAGCAACCGCACTCCCGCGTTGAACACCCGGTAGAGCCTCCGCTCCCACCGCCCCATTACGACGGCCCCTACCCGAACCCGACCGCGCGCGGCAACGCCACGAGGACGAGAAAGGCCAGGTTCGCTGACCAGAACGCGAGCCCGAGCGAGAGACACAGGCTGACCGCCACCCGGCCAAGCCGCGACGGGCCCTCCGCTCCGGCGAATAGCCGGCGGGCCGCACGCAACTGCCCCAGGCGGTAGCCCGTAAAGACGATCCCCGTGAGCACCACGATGTCTGCGAAAAAGACGCCGGAGAAGACCATCTCGACGCCCACCTGAATACAAAGCACCGCCACGTAGGCCAGCAACGCTGCCCTGACGGCCGCCTCCCGTCCCCATACCAGGAGCGTAGCCGCCGGCAACCCCAGCGAGACCAGCGCCGCCGTCGCCATCCAGACCCCGAGCGCCACTCCGCCCCACCCCGAAACCGTCCCGACGAAACTCCCGCTCTCGAACGTCGGCAAGTGTCCCCGAACGGCTAGAAGGCCGACCAGAGCGATGCCCCCCGTCGCCAAGGCCGAGAACAACAGACCCCCGATCAACCCCGCGGCACCGCTCCCGACTCCTATCCGACCGCCCACCAGACCACCCCCGTCCGTGCTAGTATGGTTTCATGGGTAATTATCTTAACAATAAAGATAAACGAATGTCAAGCCTCCCGGCGGAGCGTTTGGTGGGGCTGGTGCAGGTCGAGATCCGGGAGGTGTTGGCTTTCGCGGCTGCGATGGCGCGGCGGACGGGCCTCGGGCTCTCGGAGATGGCGGCGTTGGAGCATCTGCAGCAGGCTGGAGACGATGGGTTGACGCCGACGCAGCTGGGGCGGCGCCTGAGCCTCAGTTCGGGGGCGGTGACGGCCCTCGTCGATCGCATGGAGCGGGCCGGTCAGGTCGAGCGGCGTCCGAACCCGACCGACCGGCGTAGCTCCGTGGTGAGGACCCTGCCTTCCGGCCTGACGGCGGCCAGCGAGCACCTGCTGCCCGTGGCCGAAGACCTGCTCGAAGAGAGCAAAAGACTCACCGAAGAGGAGAGGGCAATCGCCGGCGCCTACCTCGAAGCGGTAACAGAGATCTTCGCCCGCCACGCCCGGGGGTGAAGGTTCTGCAGGGCAACAGGCTTTAGGTCGCCTCCGACGCCGAGGCTCTCAGGCTACAGGCTTTAGGTTCAAGGCACTAGGGGTGCGGCGCGGGGCCAACAGCCCGACATCGTCCCTACCATGGTTGGCCGAGGGAGCACATATCCGCGGCATCCTCGCTCTACTACCCCTCAAAACCTCGAACCTCAAAACCTGATGCCTGATACCTCTAAGTAAACAGGTCTATAAGCTGGAGGTTCTCGAAGTCGGCGGCGAGGGTGGGGGAGAGCTCGGCTTGATCCCCCCTCTCGCCGAGCATCGCCGCCACCTCCAGGAAGGCCGCCACGGGACCCGTCGCCGGAGCGTCGCGGCGCCTGAGGGCGACGATGGAGCGGTTCATCTCCGGGTTCTCCTCCACGGCTATGAGGGAGAGGTTCCCCGATGAGACGGACCTCACGACGGCCGTTCGCGGCAGGAAGGCGACGCCGAGGCGGTGCTCGACCATCCTCTTGGCCGCCTCGATGTTGTCCACCTCCATCGTCCTGAAGTCCCTGATGCCGGCGTTCCTGAGCAGCGCGTGGGTCTGCTCGAAGTAGCTTGAGGACTGATCGAAGAAGATGAGCTGCTCTTCCCCGATCTCCGCGAGGTCGGCCCTTCCCCTCTTCGTGAACCGGTGCTCCGGGTCCACAACGAGCACGAGCTCGTCCTCGTACAGGTGCAAGCTCTCCACCTCGGGGTGCCGCATCGCCCGCGTAAGGCCCAGCTGCACCTCCTCCTTCAGCGTCATCTCGAGAATCTCCTCCGAATGCCCCGTCCTGACCGAGATGGAGACCTTCGGGTACGCCGCCACGAACCTCTCCAGAAGCCCCGGCAGCGCGTAGGTCCCCACCCCGGGCGAGGCCCCGATCAGCAGCCGCCCCCCCGTCGCCCCCCGTAGCTCCTCCAGCCGCCGCCGACCCTCCTCAAAGCTCCCGAGCACCCTCTCCGCGTAAGGCGCGAACTCCCTCCCCGCGTCCGTCAGCCGCATCCCCCGGCTCGTCCTGACAAACAACTCGTCCCCAACCTCCTCCTCCAGCGCCTTCAACCGCGCCGTAAGCGTAGGCTGCGTAAGGAACATCTCCTCCGCCGCCCGGCTCAGGTTCCCGAGCCGCGCCACCGTCAGAAAACACTCCAGTTGTCTGAAAAGCACGCTGCTCCTTCCGGTCGCTCATAGGTCCGAGGTTCCAGGCCGCCCCCTTCGGGGGCTTTTAGGTTCCAGGGACACGACCTCGGGACTCAACGCCGAAGATCACCCCTAGAGCCTCGAACCTGTAACCTAAAGCCTCTCCCATAAGTTTCACCTATATCTGTGATACGTGCAAACGATTGGACTTATAGCGGGTGGACGTTTAACGTTCGTGTCACGGTAGGTCGGCGAGAGGAGCAGGGATGATACCGGTGCAGTACAGGGACCCGGAGACGGAGGAGATCCTGGAGCGGCGTTACGAGGATGGGGCGCCGTCCATCGGGACGCGGGTGAAGATCGGGTTCGGGGAGTTCGAGGTTCTGTACCGGTGGCGGTGCGTGCCGACGTCTTGCATCGTCTACGTGCGGCGGGCTGCGGCTCCCCAGCGGGAGCGGGTTGCCGCCTAGAGCGCTTGGCGGGCTTCAAGCGTGGGGCAAGCGCGCTTGCTAGAGTTTCTCCGCACTGGCAAGCGTTAGGGAGGAGCCCGGACCGCAAATGGTCGAGACGAGCGTGTACGGAGAAGGCGTAGAGATCACCAAAGAGGTCCCGGACGAGTTTCGGGAGATCCTGAGCCCCGAGGCGGTCGCCTTCGTGGCGAAGCTCGCGAGGGAGTTCACCCCGAGGGTCGAGGAGCTTCTCCAGGCCCGTCAGGAGCGTCAGGAGCGGATCAACGCCGGCGAGATGCCCGACTTTCTGCCCGAGACGAAGGACGTTCGGGAGGGGGACTGGAAGATCGCCCCCATTCCGGACGCGTTGCAGGACAGGCGGGTGGAGATCACCGGCCCACCGGACCGCAAGATGCTCATCAACGCGCTCAACTGCGGGGCGCCCACGTACATGACGGACTTCGAGGACGCCAACTGCCCGACCTGGCACAACATGCTGGACAGCCAGCTCAACCTGCGCGACGCGGTCCAGCGCACCATCACCTTCGACGACCCGAAGACCGGCAAGCACTACACGCTCGACGACGAGGTCGCAGTCCTGATCGCACGCCCCCGCGGCTGGCATCTCTGGGAGAAGCACATGCTGGTGGACGGCAAACAGGTCCCTGCCGGTATCTTCGACTTCGGCCTGTACTTCTTCCACAACGTCCACGGGCTCTTAGACCTCGGGCACGGGCCGTTCTTCTACCTGCCGAAGATGGAGAGCCACCTCGAGGCGAGGCTCTGGAACGACATCTTCGTCATGGCCCAGGACGAGATGGGAATACCTCAGGGGACCATCAAGGCGACGGTCCTCATAGAGACCATCATGGCGACCTTCGAGATGCACGAGATCCTCTACGAGCTGCGCGAGCACTCCTCGGGCCTCAACTGCGGCCGGTGGGACTACATTTTCTCCTACATCAAGAAGTTCCGCGAGCACGACATGCTCCTCCCCGACCGCAACACCGTGACGATGACCGTCCCGTTCATGCGGGCCTACTCCTTGCTGACCATCAAGACCTGTCACGAGCGCGGCGCGCACGCGATGGGGGGGATGGCCGCCCAGATACCGCGCTCCGACGACCCGGAGTGGACCGAGTTCGCCAACAACAAGGTTCTGGAGGACAAGGAGCGCGAGGCGAAAGACGGCCACGACGGGACTTGGGTGGCTCATCCTGGCATGGTCGGGCTCGCCAAGCAGGCCTTCGACGAGCACATGCCCCAGCCCAACCAGATCGACAAAGGGCGCCCGGACGTGAACCCGAGCGCCGCCGACCTTCTGGAGAAGCCAGAAGGGCCCATCACGATGGACGGCTTCCGGAGCAACATCTCCGTGGGCGTGCAGTACCTCGCGGCCTGGCTCGCCGGGCGCGGCGCCGTCCCCGTCTTCAACCTCATGGAGGACGCGGCCACGGCGGAGATCAGCCGCGCCCAGGTGTGGCAGTGGATCCACCACCCCAACGGCATCCTCGAGGACGGCACCGAGGTGACGGTGGACCTCTTCCGCGAGGTGCTCGACGAGGAGCTAGAGAAGATCAAGAACGACATCGTCGGCCCCGAGCGGTGGGAGAAGGACGAGTTCGGCACCGCCGCCCAACTCTTCGACCGCATCTCGACCCAGGACGAGTTCGTCGAGTTTCTGACCCTCCCCGGCTACGAGTACTTCGACTAGAAGGGACCACAGATCACCCCAGACGACATCAACGGGCGCAGGGCGGAGGGCAGGACCTTCCGCCCACCCCCGCCACTGCTCCCCCGGAGCGTCGGGCACGTACCCGGGCCCGCGGGCGGCGGACAACTACCGCGCCCGCGCTGCACATATATGCACACATACGTGCAGGCTGTATCATGCGGGGATCAGAGACAGAGAGCGTAGGAGGAAAAGGTGGAGAACGGGAAGAACGGGACGACGAAGATAGCGCAGGAGTGGGAGGGCGAGCGCTGGGCCGGGGTCGAGCGGCCGTACACGGCTGACGACGTGGCCCGGCTGCGGGGTTCGGTCGTGGTCGAGCAGACGCTGGCGCGGATGGGTGCTGAGCGTTTGTGGGACCTCATGCACAGCGAGGACTACGTCAACGCGCTCGGGGCGCTCACCGGCAACCAGGCCGTGCAGCAGGTCAAGGCCGGGCTCAAGGCCATTTACCTCAGCGGGTGGCAGGTTGCGGCCGACGCGAACCTGGCGGGCCAGATGTACCCGGACCAGAGCCTGTACCCGGCCAACAGCGTGCCGCACGTCGTGAAGAGGATCAACCAGGCCCTGCAGCGCGCCGACCAGATCCACCACGCCGAGGGCAAGAACGGCGTCAACTGGTTCGCGCCCATCGTGGCCGACGCCGAGGCCGGTTTCGGCGGGGCGCTCAACGTCTTTGAGTTGATGAAAAGCATGATCGAGGCCGGGGCGGCGGGCGTCCACTTTGAGGACCAGCTTGCCTCTGAGAAGAAGTGCGGCCACATGGGCGGCAAGGTGCTCATCCCGACGAGCCAGGCCGTCCGCAACCTCGTCTCCGCCCGCCTCGCCGCCGACGTGATGGGCGTCCCGACAATTATCGTCGCCCGCACCGACGCGGACGCCGCCAACCTCGTCACCTCGGACATAGACCCGGCAGACCAGAGGTTCCTGACCGGGGAGCGGACGATGGAGGGCTTCTACAGGGTCAACGCCGGCATAGATCAGGCCATAGCCCGCGGCCTCGCCTACGCTCCGTACGCCGACGTCGTGTGGTGCGAGACCTCGACGCCGGATCTCCAGCAGGCCCGCCACTTCGCCGAGGCCATCCACGCCGAGTACCCGGGCAAGCTGCTCGCCTACAACTGTTCGCCCTCGTTCAACTGGAAGGCCAAGCTCTCGGACGAGGAGATCGCGACCTTCCAGCGCCAGCTCGGGGAGATGGGCTACAAGTTCCAGTTCATCACGCTCGCCGGCTTCCACGCGCTCAACTTCTCCATGTTCGAGCTCGCCCGCGACTACAAGGACCGCGGCATGGCCGCCTACTCAGAGCTCCAGCAGAAGGAGTTCGACGCCGAGAAGTACGGCTACACCGCCACCAAGCACCAGCGCGAGGTCGGAGCCGGCTACTTCGACGAGGTCGCCCAGGTCGTCGCCGGGGGTGCGGCCTCCACCACCGCCCTCACCGGCTCCACCGAGGAGGCCCAGTTCGACACGCCGGAGGATCCGAACTCGACGCTTCCGGGGTCCACGGAGGACGAGCAGTTCGTGAAGTAGGTTTCAGGTATCAGGTTTCAGGAGGGGGTCGGGTCTTCCGGCCCCCTCTGGTCAATGGGAAGGGGACGAGATGCAGAACGGATTAGGTAAAGACGGAGAGCCCCGCGACCTACCGCGAGTACCGGAGGAGCCTCGGGACGAGGCCGGTCTGGAGAACGGAAAGGCAGAAGCCGGATGGCTGGAGGCCGGGGCCGAGGACCCCGCCTTCTTTATCAAGCCCTCTGACGGCGAGTAGGCGTTTCGCTCGATCTGCGGAGATCTAGAGCAACTCGTCAGGGTCCGGGTCAGGTTCTGCCCAAGCGATAACGGCCGTAGGAAGGCTAACGTAAAGCCAGATAGCTGTAGGGGTCACGGATGACACCAACTCGCGAACCGAGATCTGTGGCGTCCAGGGTCTATCGCTAAGCGGTCCAGTGGTCAGCATTTGCAGCAACACCAGGGCAACCAGGATCACGGACCCTAGTACCTGATAGGCAGTACGGTGGGCGTCATCGCGGACAGCCGTCTGGCGCTCGTCCAGGTCAGCGTCTGCTTTGTTGGCGATCTTCTGCGTGGAGGGGAGGAGCAGCCGCTCGTGTATGAGCACGGTTGCCACGATCCCAACGACTGCGATCAATAGCCACCACGCACTGCCCCTCAAGATCGCCACCACCGGGTAGGAGAAGATGGCCGCGTACTCGGCCAGCACGAGCACGCGTCGTTCCCTTTGGGAGAGACGTCTTGCTTTTGCAACGATCACAGGTCCTCCGGCTCGGGATCTGGTTCGGTCCACGCGACCACCGACGAGGGCAGCGAGATGCTCAGGTTCATGAACAGAAAATAGACTGCCAAGATATGCCACGGTGTAATGTGCAGAGGGACGTCCAAGCCAAAGTAGACGAAGGCGATCATTGGCGAGGCGGTGATCGTCAAGACGACGGATACAAAAACCCGGTAGGCGGAGTAGTGGGCCCGGTTACGAACGGATAGTTCGCGCTCGTCGAGTTCTGGGTCTTTCCTCATGATTTCGGCCATGATGGGCCTGAGGACCCGGGAGAAGATGACCCCGTACAACACCTGAAGAAGGATAGCCAGGGCCAGAACCCACCACAGATCGGCGCCTGCGAAAGCGAACGCCACCGCATAGGCCACCATGCCCAGTTGCATCACCATCACAAGCGCCCGCCTACGTCCCCGGCTCATGCTGAACAACGCGGACCTTTTCGCTGTCGGGATGTTCATGGTTGGACTCCCACCTCAGCACCTACTCCGGTATCGTCAGCATTTTCCTGGATGTCCCGGCGGCCGTAGATCTCTTCGCTCAACGGCCTGAAAGGCTCCCTGGAGAAGATCGCCTCGATGGGAAGCCCGAAGAGCTCGCTGATGCGGAAGACTAGCTCCAGGCTCGGGTTGTAGTCGCCCCGCTCGATGTAGCCGACGGTCTGGTAGTTGATCCCCAACGCCTCCGCCAACTCCTGCCGAGACATCCCACGCTCCGTCCGCAACACCTTGAGCCGGTTGTGCAACATCGACTCATCTCCCGACCCCTGTCCTTTGGCCTTTCTCATACAAAGTATTGTTGCATAAATACAACAATACGTCTATACCAGGCAACCAGCTCGGCCATCACAACCCGATCGGCCGATCTGCTATCATTACCCTAACGTATCAACGATCATTGAGGTGTTCAGATGACGGACGACCGGTGTGACCTGCTCTGTCTGGACGCCCCCCGCGCCGAGGCCATCCGGGAGGGTTTGATCGGTGGGGAGATCGCCTACGGGGCGGCCGAGCGGGCGAAGGCGCTCTCCAACCCGACGCGCCTGACGTTGGCGGCGGCGTTGCGGGGGGCGGGGGAAGATGGGCGGGACCCTTCTGGCGGGGAGCTGTGCGTCTGCGATCTGGCCTGGATCTCCGGCCGCGCCCAGAACCTCGTCTCGCACCACATGCGGACGCTGCGCTCCCACGGGCTCGTCCGTTCTAGAAGAGACGGCAAGCTGGTCATGTACTCCCTGACCGGCGAGGGCCTCTCGCTGCTCTCGGCCGTGCTGGGCGACGCCTCGCGGGAGGCGCGGGAACCGGCGTCGCGGGCGTGAGCCGCCCGAAGAAGATGCTGCCGGTCCTGGGCCAGTCGCCCGAGCCGGAAAGGGCAGTCTCGGACCCAGAGATTGAAGGCTGCGCGGACGACTGCTGCTCGGGCGATGCGGCGGAGGCTTCGGCCTCGACGCCGGCGACGCGTCAAAAAAATCCGGAGGTCTCAGTAGGGGGTTTCGTCGGGGGCGGCTTCGAGAAGACAGTTGTGCGCGTGGAGGGAATGGACTGTGCGAGCTGTGCCGCGACCGTGGAGAGGCGCGTGGCGGCCATGCCCGGGGTGCGGCGGGCAACCGTGAACTTCGCCGCCGGACGGCTGGATGCCGAGCACGACGTCGGACTTTGGGCCGGGGAGATCGAGGACGCGGTAAGGGCCGCCGGATACGGGGTTGCGAAGTCCGGTGAGGCCGGGGGGCCGGCTTTCTGGCGCACGCCGAGGGCGATCTCCGTGGTTGTCTCCGCCCTCCTGTTCGCCGCTGGTCTCGCGCTCTCGCTGGGGTTTGTGGGCGCCCCTGAGCTGGTACGCGTCGGTGTCTATCTCGCGGCGATTCTGGTTGGGGGGCTGCCGATCTTCCGGGCCGCCTTGGTGGGTTTGAGGGCCCGGCACCTGGACATGAACGTCTTGATGAGCGCGGCCGTGGTCGGGGCGGCCGCGATCGGCCAGTGGGCCGAGGCGGCCTCCGTGGTGGTGCTCTTCGCCGCCGGCAATGCTTTGCAGGTCTACGCCGTGGACAGAACTCGCGGCGCGGTGCGGGCTCTCGCGCGGCTCGCCCCGGACGAGGTCCTCGTCAGGAGGGACGGCTTGGAGGTAGTAGTTGCGGCGGGCGAGGTCGCGGTGGGCGAGACGGTGATCTTGCGGCCCGGCGAGAGGCTGGCGGTGGACGGCGAGGTCGTCGAGGGCTCCTCGGCCGTCGACGAGGCCCCCGTGACGGGCGAGAGCGTGCCGGTGGAGAAGGGTGCGGGCGACGCCGTTTACTCCGGCTCCCTCAACGGGCAGGGGGGGATGCTGGTACGGACGACGAAGCGCGCCGGGGACTCGACGCTGCAGAAGATCTCGCACCTCGTGGAGGAGGCGCAGGCGAGAAAGGCCCCGGCGGAGCAGTTCGTGGACCGCTTCTCGCGGGTCTACACGCCCGCGGTGGTCGCCGTCGCGGTGGCCCTCGCCATCGTGCCGCCTCTTCTCGGCGCGTCGTTCGGGGAGTGGTTCTACCGGGCGCTGGCGCTGCTCATCATCGCCTGCCCGTGCGCACTCGTGATCTCAACCCCCGTTACGGTCGTCTCCGGGATAGGAGCCGCCTCCCGGCGCGGCATCCTCATAAAAGGCGGGGTGGCGCTCGAGGCAACGGGCCGCCTCAAGGCGCTCGCCTTCGACAAGACCGGCACCCTCACCGAAGGGCGCCCGGTCGTCTCGCGCGTCCTGGCCCTCGGAGATCATTCCGAGGACGACGTCCTCCGGCTCGCGGCGGCTCTGGAGCGGCGCTCGGAACATCCCTTGGCCCACGCCATCCTGACCGCCGCGAGGGACCAAGACCTCCCGTTGGTTAAGGGCTTTCGCTCGTTCGCCGGACGGGGAGCCGAGGGTGAGATCGGGGGTGCGCGGTACCTGATCGGGAGCCGCAGGCTCTTCGAGGAGCGGGGCTTCCCCCTGGCGACGGCGGAGACGGCCCTCGCCGAGGTCGAGCGGGCGGGCGAGACGCCGGTGATCCTCGGCGGAGATGGGGTTGTCCTGGCCGTCTTCGGGCTCGCGGACGCGGTGCGACCGGAGGCGAAGGCCACCCTGGAAGCGCTCCGCTCGGCCGGGGTTGACGACCTCGTGATGCTCACCGGGGACGCCGAGGCACCGGCCCGCAGGATCGCCGACGGTCTCGGCATCTCCTACCGGGCGCGGCTGCTCCCCGAGCAGAAGGTCGAGGCCGTGCGCGACCTCGTGGCGAAGCACGGGTCGGCCGGCATGGTCGGAGACGGCGTCAACGACGCCCCGGCCCTCGCCGCCTCCTCGGTCGGGTTCGCGATGGGCGCGGCCGGCACCGACGTGGCGCTCGAGACCGCCGACGTGGCGCTTATGCGGGACGACCTTCCCAGGCTCGCGGAGTCGCTCCGCCTCGCCCGCGCGGCGGAGCGGATCATCCGCCAGAACGTCATCGTCTCCATAGCGATAAAGGGCGTCTTCGTCCTGCTCGCCCCCTTCGGGCTGGTGGCGTTGTGGCTGGCGGTCCTGGCCGACATGGGCACCTCCATCGCCGTGACCCTCAACGGCCTCAGGTTGTTCCGCAAGGCGAACACTTGAACTACGACCACAGGGTCACCCCCAGCCCTCATCCGAGTCGGGGCGCTTTCCCTAACGCCACGGTACGCGTATCTCAGTAATGCAGGTATGGGTCTGAAGGGCAGGGAAGCGAGGTTGCTGCCGAGCATCGGGCCGCGTTACGTCTGACTTTATGAGGGCTGGGGGTCACCTGGCGGTGTTTACGGGGCTCTTCGACCTGAAGGCGCCCCCGGTGCTTATCCGGCGCGAGGCCCCGTACGAGGATCTGCCCGAGGACGCGCGCCGGAGGGTTCTGGAGGCCTATCGGGGGATGTAGGGCTCCAGGAGTGATTGAGGTTCCGGCTCCAGGGAACAATCGTGTTCGGTGATAGTGAGGCGATTTTCTGGAGGCGGACATGGACTTCGACCCGAACGACGCGCCCCGGTACCTGGAGGGTGTCGAGTACCCGGCGAGCAAGGAGGATCTCATCTCGGCCGCAGAGGGGAACGGTGCGCCGGAGGAGTTGCTGGAGAGGATCGGGACGCTCGGGCGGCCGAGCTTCGACAGCGCGGACGAGGTTGTAGCGGAGCTCGAAGCCTCGCCCACGGCGGGGTAAGGCCGTGACGGAGAGAGGGCCACTCGTTCTGCCTCGCAGAAACGAGGACCCGGACTTCGGGCGGGGATCGGTTTTCTTCGTTGGGACGGCGACCGTTATCATCCGGTACGCCGGTTTCACCATCCTGACCGACCCGAACTTCCTGCACGCGGGGGATCACGTCCACCTCGGCTACGGTCTGACGGCCAGGCGCCTGACAGACCCGGCCGTAGAGATTGAAGACCTACCGCCACTGGACTTCGTGTTGCTCTCGCACCTGCACGGCGACCACTTCGACCGCCTCGCCGAGCGCCGGTTGAACAGGGCCACGCCCATAGTCTCCAACCGCCACGCGACGGGCTACCTGGAGAAGGTCGGCTTCACGAACACGCGGACGCTAAAGACCTGGGAGCCGCTAGACGTCGAGAAGGGCGGGGCGAACCTGCGGCTCACCGCGCTGCCGGGGACGCACGGCCCAGGCCCGCTCGGCGCGGTGCTCCCGCCGGTGATGGGCAGCATGCTCGAGTTCGGGCCGGCGGGGGAGCCTGCCCGGTTGCGGATGTACATCAGCGGCGACACCCTGGTCCACGACCGCCTGAGGGAGATACCGCGCCGCTTCCCCGAGATAGACCTGGCGATGCTGCACCTCGGCGGGACGAAGGTGCTCGGTATCTTCGTAACGATGGACGCCGAGCAGGGGCTGGAGGCCATGAGGATCATGGACGCCCGCACCACCATCCCCATCCACTACAACGACTACTCCAGGTTCGAGTCGCCGCTCGAGGACTTCAAGCGGGCCGTCACGGGCGCCGGCCTCGACAACCGGGTCCACTACCTGGCCCACGGCGAAACCTACGAGTTCGAGGTGCCCGGCACCGGACAGGCTACGCGAGCGTCTTCGTGAGGATGTGGTAAGTGTGGCCCGCGGGGTAGTCCGGTAGGTCGGCTATGACCTCGTACCCGAAGCGCTCGTAGAACGGACGCGCCTGGAAGCTGAAGGTGGAGAGGAAGACGGCCCCGCAGCCCTGGGACCTGGCCTCGTCTTCCGCCGCCTCCAAGAGCTTCTTGCCGTAGCCCCGCCCGCGCAGAGGCTCCGCGACCCAGAGCAGGGAGAGGTCCAGCCATCCCCCCCAGACGTGCCCGTACGCGCCGCCCAGGATCGCGTCGCGCCCGTCCCTCAGAAAGATCGCGAGCGGGCAGTAGTACGAGTCCCCGGTGGCCGCCACGTTGAAGAGCGACAACCCGTCGCGGACGAAATCTACGTCCGCCGAGCTCGCCCGAGGTTGGGAGACGACCCTGATGTTCTCGACGCGGACCTCCTACGGCGGGTTACGCTTCCACCACCTCTACCAGCTCGAACTCCTCGACCACGAGTACCGTGTCGTCGGAGAGCGGGTTGCCCTCCTCCTCCATCTCCTCTGACCATGCCTCGCGGTGGTCCTGCCTGAAGGCCTCGGCGTCGTCCCCGAAGCCCTCGCCCCGGACGAGGCCAGGGGCGGGGAGGCCGAAGGTCGTCTCGTAGACGGCGACCATCCGGACGCGGCACCGCGGCTCGTCGTGCTCGTCCACGACGTCTATGACCTCGCCCCTCGCGTCTATGACCTCCGCGAGTTCCTCTTCCGTGTAGTCCGAGCGGGGGGCGCAGGTGGCGGTCTTCTCGCCCTCGATGACCTCCCGGATCAGGCGCTCGCCTAGCCCCCCGTCGCCCTCCCAGCCGAACTCGATCCTGTAGTTCGTCATATCCCGCTACGCCGGCACGTCGAGGACGATCTTGCCGACGCCGGAGCCCTCTTCCATAAGCCCCATCGCCGCCGTGGCCTCTTCGAGCGGGAAGGTCTCGTTGACGACCGGACGCAGCCCGTGTTCGGCGTAGAGGTCGAGCATCGCGCCGAACTCCTCTGAGGTGCCCATCGCGGTACCCAGGATGTCCAGGTGCCCGGGCCTGACAAAGATCTTGGGCAGGATCAGCTTCTCGGCCGGGCCAGCCGTCGCCCCGATGGAGACGATGCGGCTGCCGGGCTTGGCGAGGGAGAGCAGGACGTCGAAGACCTCCCCGCCGACGGTGTCTACGGATAGGTCGACGCCGCCGGTCAGGCTCTTGAGCTCCTTGGACCAGTTATCGGCGTTGTAGTTGATGCCGCCCTCGGCGCCCAATTCTCTGGCCTTCTCGATCTTCTCGTCGCTGCTGCTCGTTACGAAGACCTTCGCCCCGAGCGCAGACGCGATCTGGACGAGGAACGTCGCCACCCCGCCACCGGCGCCGGGGATCAAGACGGTCTCCCCTTCCTGCACCCGCCCGCGCGTCACGAGCGCCCGGTACGCCGTGAGCGCCGCGAGAGGCAACGCCGCCGCCTCCTCGTGCGAGAGGTGCGAAGGCTTCGGAAACACGTGGTCCCCCGGCACCTTCACGAACTGCGCGAACGTCCCCTCGTCCGGCAAGCCGAGAATACGGTACTCCTTGCCCGGCACAGCCGGGTCGTCCCCCCAGAAGAGCGCCGGGTTGATGACGACCTCGGTCCCCTCAGCCGGCCCCCCGGCGCCCTCCCCCCGGGAGACCACCTCCCCGGAGCCGTCCGACCCGAGCGTGACGGGCAGGGCGTCCTGCTTTGCTCCCGGGTACATCCCGCGCGTCACGAACACGTCCCGCCGGTTCAACGCCGCCGCCCGGACCCTGACGATGACCTCGCCGGAACCCGGATCCGGGTCGGGCGCGTCCTCGTAGACGAGGTTCTCCGGACCGCCAAGCTCGTGTAATCTGATCGCTTTCAACGTCGCTCCCTTCGGTAGCTCAGGTTTCAGGCATCGGGTTTCAGGTAGCAGCTTAGTACGGATAGGCGCCCCGCGCTCTCGCGTAACCAGTAGCGGCCCCCGCGCCGGTTCGTTGCCTGGCGCGGGGGCCGCTGTCCAGGCACTACCTGATACCTGAAACCTGATGCCTGACGCCTACACGAACGCGCTTATCCCCGTCACGTCGCGGCCGACTATGAGGCTCTGGATCGTGTCGGTGCCCTCGTAGGTGTAGACAATCTCCATATCGGAGAGGTGCCTGGCGACGTGGTATTCGAGCAACACACCGTTGCCGCCCATGATGTCGCGGGCGTCGGCGCAGACCTGCTTGGCCTTACGGGCGTTGTTCATCTTGGCGAGGGAGGCCATGGGGCCCGTCATCTTGCCCTGCTCCTGGAGCTGGGAGAGCCGGTAGACCATGAGCTGCATGTTGGTGATCTCGGCCAGCATGTTCGCCAGCTTGTTCTGGATGAGCTGGAATGATGCTATGGGCTTGCCGAACTGCACCCGCTCCTTGGCGTACTGGAGCGCCGCTTCGTAGGAGGCTATGGCGTGCCCGATGGCCTCCCACGCGACCCCGCCCCGCGTCGCCGTGAGCACCTTGTTGGTGTCTTTAAAAGAGTTCGCGCCTTCGAGCTTGTTGGCGGCCGGCACCCGCACGTCTTCGAGGGAGATGTCCGGCTGCCAGACGGCGCGTTTGCCCATCTTGCCCTTTATGAGCTCGGTCGAGTAGCCGGGGTGGTGCTCGCCGTTGTCGTCTTTTTCGAGGACGAAGCCTTTTACCTGGCCGTCCTCCTCGTCGCGGGCCCAGATAATGACGATGTCGGCGAAGGTGGCGTTACCGATCCAGCGCTTCTTGCCGTTTAGAACCCACTCGTCGCCATCGCGCCTGGCCGTCGTCTCGAGCATGACGGAGTCCGAGCCGTGGTCGGGCTCGGTGAGGCCCCAGGCCCCGATCTTCTCCATCCGCGCCATCGCCGGCAGCCAGCGCTCCTTCTGCTCCTCGGAGCCGCAGATGGCTATTGTTCCCATCGCCAAGCCCGAGTGGACCCCGAAGAACGTGTTGAGGCTCCCGTCCCCGCGCGACATCTCGATAGCGACGAGCCCGGCGGCCACGTGGCTCATCCCCGGGCAGCCGTACCCCTCGATGGCCCCGCCCGCGATGTTCAGCTCGGCGACCTTCGGGACCAGCTCGAACGGGAACTCCGCCTTCTCCCAGTACTCGTTGATGATCGGGATGACCTCGGCGTCGGCGAACGCCCTCACCCTGTCCCTGACCTCCCGCTCCTCGTCCGTGAAAAGGTCGTCCAGAACGTAGTAGTCGGTCCCCAAAGACCGGGTAACGTCGGCGATCACTCGTGCTCCTCCTTCTCCGTTCCCCAAAGACGCAAGGAGCCCCTTGCCACTCCCTGCCGGCCCATTATCCGTGCTATTATCAAAATTGACAAGTTGTGGCGGAAAGGGTGGAGATGCAGCGGGCCGGGGAGAGGGCTGTTGGCGGGGGGGAGCCCTCCGCGACGCCGCACGACGTCTTTCTCGGGGAGGTCAAGTCGAGGACGGTGTTTCCGCTCCTGATCCTGCACCTCGTCCGTGAGAAGCCGCAGTACGGCAACAGCCTCATCGCCCAGATAAAGGAGCTCTCGGGTGGTGTGATGAGCGTCTCGCCCAACACCGTCTACCCGCTGCTGCGCCGGTTGGAGGAGAAGGGGTACGTGGTCGGCGAGTGGGAGCGGCCGGAGACGAGGAGCCGGCGGTTCTACACGATCACGCCGGGTGGGGAGGAGAAGTACGCCGAGATCAAGGGAAACATGGAGGAGCACCTCTTGCGGGTAAAGAGGGCTATAGAGTCCCTGCACGAGGAGATCTACGGTTAAAGGGGGAACAGGGTGACGCATAGCATCAGGAGGGTCGTCGTGCTCGGCGCGGGGACCATGGGGGCCGCCATAGCAGCCCACTGCGCCAACGCGGGCCTACAGGTCGACCTGCTCGACATCGCCCCGGAAGACGGCGATGACAAGAACGCCGTCGTCGACGGCGGCTACGACAGGATGGTCAAGTCCCGCCCGCCGGCGTTGATGGCGGAAGACGTCGCCAGGCGCATCCACACCGGCAACTTCGACGACGACCTCGAGCGCGTCGCCGAGGCCGACTGGGTGTTAGAGGCGATCCTGGAGAAGCTGGAGCCCAAGAGAGAGCTCGCCGAGAGGGTCGAGGCGCTCGCCAAAGAGGACGCCATCATCTCGTCGAACACTAGCGGCATCCCGCTGCACCAGATCGCGGAGGGGCGCTCCGAGTCGTTCAAGAGGCGCTTTCTCGGAACCCACTTCTTCAACCCGCCGCGCTACCTCAAGCTGCTCGAGATCATCCCGACCGAGGACACGGACGAGGAGATCGTCGAGAGGGTAAGGAACTTCGGCGAGCGGGTGCTCGGCAAGGGGGGTGTGATCGCCAAGGACACCCCGAACTTTATCGGGAACCGCCTCGGCTCCTTCGCCGGCATGCAGGCCGTCACCTACGCCTTGGAGAACGGCTACTCCATAGAAGAGGTGGACGCCGTGACGGGGCCCGTGATCGGGCACCCGAAGACCGCCACCTTTCGCCTCAACGACACCGTCGGCCTGGACATCGCCGTCGGCGTCGCCGAGAACCTCTACGAGGCCGTCCCCGAGGACGAGTCGCGCGAAGAGCTAAAACCCCACCCGAAGCTCAAGGAGATGCAGGAGAGGGACCTGCTCGGCAACAAGACCGGCGCCGGCTTCTACAAGCGCGACAAGCGCGAGGGCAAGACCGTCTTTGACGTGCTCGACCTGGAGACCTTCGAGCACCGCCCCGCCGAAGACCCGGACGTGCCGATAGTGGCCGAGGCCAAAAAGCAGGGCGATCTCGGCGCCAGGCTCCGCTTCCTCGTCGAGAAGGCGAATGAGGACCGTCACGCGAGGTACATAAGGGACACCCTCTACCCTTACATGGCCTACGCCTCGCGGCGGCTGCCCGAGATAAGCGACGCTCTAGAGGACGCCGACCACGCGATGGAGTGGGGCTTCGCCCACGAGACCGGACCCTTCCGCACCTGGGACCTCCTCGGCGTCCGCGAGACGGTCAGTGGTATGGACTCCCTGGGCATCGAGGTCGGACCCTGGGTCAGGGAGATGCTCGAAGGTGGCAACGAGAGCTTCTACAAGACCGAGGACGGAAGTGAGCTCCAGTTCAGCCCGGTGGGCAAACAGTACGAGCCGGTCCGAGAGGACCCGATGTACGTCTCGCTCGACCGGCTGCGGGAGGATGGAAAGGAGCTGGATCGCAACGATTCCGCGAGCCTGCTCGACCTCGGTGACGGGGTGCTGTGCCTGGAGTTCCACTCCAAGGGCAACTCCATAGACGCCGGCGTTACCGAGATGGGTTACAAGGCCCTCGAAGCGTTGGAGCGGGACGACGTGGTCGGCCTCGTCATAGGCAGCGAGGGCCGCAACTTCTGCGTCGGGGCGAACCTCGCCGAGGTCGCGCGGGCCGTGAAGGACGGGAAGCTCGACGAGGTCGGCAGGAGCGTCGAGGTGCTTCAGAATCTCTTGATGGGCTTCCGGTTCGCGCCCAAGCCCGTCGTCGCGGCGCCGCGGGGGCAGACGCTCGGCGGGGGGCTTGAGATCTGCCTCCACGCCGACCGCATCGTGGCCGCCGGCGAGACCTACATGGGCCTCGTCGAGGCCGGCGTCGGCCTGATACCGGCCGGTGGCGGCACCAAGGAGATGGCCCGCCGCCTCGTCTCCCGTCCCATGTCCCAGGCCCCCGACACCCCCGCGCTCCCCTTCCTCAACAAAGCCTTCGAGACCATCGCGATGGCGAAGGTCTCCGCGAGCGCCGTCGAGGCCCGCGAGTTCGGCTTCCTCGACGAGGACGACCGCATAGTCATGAACGCCGACCACCTCATCTCCGCCGCCAGGCGCGAGGTCCTCGACCTCTCAGACGGCTATGCCCCGCCCGAGCGGAACGGCAACGTCTACGCCTCCGGCGCCTCCGCCCGCTCCGCCCTCGTCATGGGCATAAAAACCCTCCAGTGGGGCCACTACGCCTCCTCGTACGACGGCGTCATAGCCGGCCACACCGCGAAGATCCTGACCGGCGGCAACCTCACGCTCCCCCAGTGGGTAAGCGAGGAGTACCTGCTCGGCCTGGAAAAGGAGGCGTTCCTGGAGCTGCTAGGAAACGAGAAGACCCACGAGAGAATCGAAGGGATGCTCAAGACCGGGAAGCCGGTGAGGAATTAGGTTTTAGGTTCGAGGTGTGGGGAGGCGTGACGGCTGAGTCAGACCACAGACGTCTACCTCAAAGCTTAAGGCCTAGAACCTCAAAGCCTTCACGAAAGGAGCGACGATGAACGAAGCGGTAATCGTATCCGGAGCGAGGACGGCCGTTGGGCGGGCGCCGCGGGGGACTTTGCGCGGGGTGCATCCCGTGGACCTCGGGGCCTCCGCCATTCGGGAGGCCGTGGAGCGGTCCGAGGGGCTCGATCCTTCGGACGTTGAGGACGTGATCATGGGTTGCGCGATGCCGGAGGGGACGCAGGGGTACAACATGGCCCGGCTCTCCTCCGTGCGGGCCGGAATGCCCGACACGGTGCCGGCCCAGACGGTGAACAGGTTCTGCTCCTCCGGGCTCCAGACTATAGCGATGGCAGCCGAGAGGATCATGGTCGGCCACGCCACGACCATCGTCGCGGGCGGCACGGAGCACATGTCCTCCACGCTCCAGATGCCGAACTTCGCGCCGGATCCCGGGCTCGTTGAGACGAACCCGGCCGTGTACATGGGGATGGGCTTCACCGCGGAGCAGGTCGCCAAGGAGTTCGACGTCAGCCGCGAGGACCAGGACGAGTTCGCGCTGCGCAGCCACACGCGGGCGAAGGAGGCGGTCGAGTCGGGACGTTTCGACGACGAGATCGTGCCCCTGGACGTCGCCTACGACTTCCTGGACGACGATGGCACCCCGCAGCACTTCGAGACGACCTTCGGGCGCGACGAGGGGCCGCGGGACACCTCCGCGGAGAAGCTCGCGAAGCTGCGCCCCGCCTTCCAGCAGGACGGCACGGTGACCGCGGGGAACTCGTCGCAGAGGAGCGACGGGGCGGCGGCGGTGGTCGTGATGGAGCGTCGGGAGGCCGAGCGGCGGGGCTTCACGCCGATGGCGCGGTTCCTCGGGTTCGCGGTCGGGGGGGTGAGGCCCGAGGTCATGGGGATCGGGCCCAGCGTCGCCATCCCCAAAGTACTGGAGCAGACCGGTCTCTCGCTGGAGGACATCGACCTTATAGAGTTCAACGAGGCGTTCGCCGCGCAGGTGCTCGCCGTGGTCCGAGAGGTCGGGTTAGATCTCGACAAGATGAACGTCAACGGCGGGGCCATCGCCCTCGGCCACCCGATGGGCGCTACGGGAACGAAGCTGACCGTCCAGATCCTGAACGAGATGAAGCGCCGCGGCTCGAAGTACGGGATGGTGACCATGTGCATCGGCGGCGGGATGGGTGCGGCCGGTATCTTCGAGAATTTGCAGGGATAGGTATCAGGTCCCAGGCATCCGGTTTCAGGTGTAGTCGTCCAGGTTCGCGACCAGGGTTGGCAGGCTCGCTTGGCTGAGGTCGTAGCCCCGGCCGGCCTGGCCTTGCAGGGTGTGGGTGAGGCGGCGGAGGTCGTTGAGGGTGTGTGGCAGATCAAGCTGCCCGTGCCCTTTCCGCTAGGGTTCGTCTCCGTCTACCTCGTGGACGGCGCCGACGGGTGGACCCTCATCGACGCCGGGTACGACTACCCGCCGGCCCGCGAGGCGTGGGAGTCAGGGGCCCTCGCGGCCGGCTGCGACCTCTCGCGGGACGTCGCCGGGATCGTGGTGACCCACTTTCACCCCGACCACGTCGGGGCGGCGCGGTGGTTGCAGGAGGTCTCGGCGGCGCCGGTGTTCATGATGGAGGCGGAGATACCCTTCGCCCGACGGTTGTGGGGTTCGCCGGACGCGGGGCCTTTCGTGGGCCTGCTCGTCCGACACGGGATGCCGCCCGAGATGGCACAGACCGCGGCCGAGGCGATGAGGAGCGGGCTGCCGCTTCCAGAGGAGATCCTGCCGCTACAGCCCGGGGAGAAGGTGCCGATGGGGGATGGGTCGGCGCGGATCATCCACGCCCCGGGGCACGCCGATCACCAGCTCGTCTTGCACGACGAGGGGCGCCGCGTCCTCTACGCCGCGGATCACCTGATGCTGGGCATCACGCCAAACATAGGCACCTGGCCCGAGACGGAGCCCCATCCGTTGGCCCGCTATCTGGAATCGCTCGGTTCCATGCGCGGCCTCGACGCAGACCTCGTGCTACCGGGCCACGGCCCCGTCTTCCGCGACCTGGACGGCAGGATAGGCGAGCTCGTAGAGCACCACGCGGAGCGTCTGGAGACGATGCGCGCGGAGATCACGGCCGCGCCCGAAAGCGCCTACGCGGTCTCCCGAAAACTCTTCCGCGGCGCGCTGACGTTGCAGCAGCAGGCGTTCGCCCTCGCAGAGACCCTGGCCCACCTCGACCACCTCGTACTCGAAGGAAGGGCCAGGTCCCTGGAAGGCGCGCCGGTAACTTACGAGGCCTCGTAAGGTTCGTATGGCGGCACGCTACACGGTACGGGAGGAGGCGGCCAACGTCGCGACCCACGCCGCCGGGCTACTGGCGAGCGTCGTCGGCGTCGGGGTGCTGGTGTACCTCGGGGTCGTTAGGGAGGAGGCGTTGCACGTCGCGAGCGCCGGGGTCTACGGGGCGACGCTGATCGCCCTCTACGCCGCGTCCACGCTGTATCACGCCCTCCGGAGGCCGGAGCTCAAGCGCGTACTACGGGTGCTCGACCACTGCGCTATCTACCTCCTGATCGCGGGCACCTACACGCCCTTCGTCCTCGTCGGCCTCGGCGGAGGGTTGGGCTGGACTCTCTTCGGGGTCGTCTGGGCGATGGCCGTCGCCGGCATCGTCTTCAAGATCTTCGCCACGGGGCGCTTCGCCGTGGTCTCGACGGCGGCCTACGTCGCGATGGGCTGGCTCGGCGTCGTCGCCCTTGGCCCGCTCATCCGCTCCCTCTCGGGCGCAGCGCTCGTGTGGCTTTTGGTCGGCGGAATCGCCTACACGGCCGGGACGTTCTTCTACCACCGCAAGATTACGTACGCCCACGCCCTCTGGCATGTCTTCGTGTTGCTCGGCAGCGTGTGCCACTTCGTCGCCATCGGACTGTACGTCCTGGTCCCCGAGGCGTAGGTGCCGTGGGGCGGGACCCTGTCGGTAGAGCCCCGCTCCTTGCTTGCCGGGTCGATCAGCGCGGTACCGCGAAGGCATCGACGTCCACCAGCGGGCGTCCTGAGGCGCGATCCCTCGCAACGTCCGGCGTGAGGTCGATAGTGTACCCCGAGCCGACGGCCGTATTGTGCGCCAACACCGTGCTCGCGAACCCGGCGAACGCTATCGCGGTCGCGGGCACGATGGCGAAGAGTTGGACCGTCTGTCTCGTCGCTGATCCTCTCCTCGTATCCGCCTCTTTCCCAGTATCTCGTTCGTTTGCCGCTAGCGTCTGACCGTGAACGACCAGCTCTTGGCGACCAGGGCGTTGCCTGCTTCGTCGGTCGCGGCGGCCGTGACGGTGGACGTGTACTTGGCCCCGGCCTTGAGCTTCGTGGTCGGAGCCAGGATCGCTTTGAACGTTGTGCCGCTCTCGGTGTAGGAGACCGAAGCCGGGATCACGGCGGTGCCCTTTTTGAGGACGAAGGTCGTCGGCCTGCCGTTCGTGCTCGCCTCCACCGAGGCCTCGTCCATCTTCTCGGAGAAGGTGACGGTAGGCTTGGCCGTGGGCTTGACCTTCTTGCCCTTTGGGTTCCACGTCTCGACCGTGGGCGCCACCGTGTCCGGCGGACATCCGTCCGCCGTATCTGCCGCCACGGTGGAGCAGGCGTCGAATTCGTTGGGTACTCCGTCGCCGTCCGTATCGGAGAGCTTGGCCGGACGGTCGGGGCAGCCGTCGTTGTTGCCATCGGTTGTTCCGCGCGGGACCTCGACGCACACATCGGAGAAGTCGGTGATCCCATCTGCATCGAAGTCCGTCGCGCTCGCCGATGTACTGGGAAGCCTCTGGCCGGATTGGCCGGTGGCACCGCCATGGCCGCCAGCGCCGCCGCTGCCGCCGGTCCCGCCCGAGCCGTGGCTCAACGTCGAGTCGCGGTCGGTGGTCGCGGATGTGCCGAGGCGCATCAGCGCCACGCTGGGGCCGCCGGCGCCGCCACCGCCATTACCGCCGTTACCGCCGGCTCCACCGTCGCCGCCTTCGCCGCCCCCACCGGACGTCTTCCGGCAGTCGGTGCGGACGCCGCCGCCGGCTCCGCCTTCGCCGCCTTCGCCGCCCGCCCCGCCCTGACCGCCAGCGCCACCGGCTCCGCCGTTGCCGGACTGTAGCGTCGAGGCGTCGACGACCGAGGCCTGCGAGTTGTGGAGATAGAGGCCGAAGGAGCCGCCGCCCCAGCCGCCCCCGAAGCCCCTGGTACCGCCAGCACCGCCTTCGCCGCCACCGCCGCCGCCGCCGCCCGCCTGCCACGAGGTCATGGAGCCGCGTCCCGCGCCGCCACCGCCGCCACCGCCGCCGTATCCCTGAAGGCCGTTGTCACCGTGGGCGCCCGAGCTTCCCCACCAAGACATGCCCGCCTCGACGAACGAGTTGCCTCCGCCGGGACCGGTGCGGCCGCTCGCACCGGTGCCACCCGTCTGACCCGGCTTGCCGGTCATAAGCGCATAATCAGGGGGGTCCGGATCGCCGTTCTGGTCAACCCCCGGGTCGCCGCCCAGGCCGCCGTGCGTCCAGAGGCCTTTAAATCCTGCTTCGCCGTTCTCACCGTCGTTGGTCTCCTGTCCCCCCATGCCGCCTGCGCCGCCCGAGTAGCTGCTGGCGCCTTTGGCCCCCGAGCCACCGGCGCCGGGCGTGTCGCAGTTCGTCGGCATGCTGCCGTTGGCGCCGGACGCCGCCTTGGCGGGCTGGCTTCCGCTGGCACCGTTGGCACCGGTCCCCCCGTCGCCGGCCGTCGCCGCGGCCCGGATCAGCGCGAGCTCGGAGCCGTTTACGGACCTGATCCCGTAGGCGTTTGGGCCTGCGCCCCGCGTGCCGCTGAGCGTTACGAGCTGGACGACCACGTCGCGCGCACCGTCGAGCAGCATCGCCTCGGGCTGGCCGTTGACGACCGTGGTCGCGCTGGTGGTTCTGCCCCACGTGTTGGCCTGGTAGCCGCCGTAGATGCGGATACCATCGGCGTCAGCCGGTAAGATTAGGCTCTGGTTGTAGTTTCCCGTGGCGACGTAGATCGCCTTTGTCGACGTACTCGTACGCGCCACGTTGATCGCCTTCTGGATCGTCGCGAACGGTGCGTTCGCCGTGCCCGCGAGGCCGTCGCTGCCCGAGGGTTGGACGAAGTAGGCGTTCGCCTTGTCACCGTCGATGCCGTCGCAGTTGAGATCCTCGAATGTGAGGTCGGGGTAGTCTGTCGCGCCGGGGTGGACCGCGGGGTCGAGCGGCCGGCAGTCGTTGTCGATCGCCCCATCGCCGTCGTAATCGGTCGCGGCGAGCGCGGTTCCCATAAGGCACAGCCAGAGGGTCAAGGAGATCAGGAGCGCCGCGACCAGCGCGGCTACCAGCCGCGCACCCCTCTTCTCAGAAAGTCCTGTGATCAACATGTCCTTCGCAACCTCCCCGACATTCTTGTACGCCCTTGACCATCCACTCTACGGAAGCGGCGCTTCCTCACCGTTACGAAAAGCGTTACCGGAACGTGTCTCGTGCAATCTTCTTGAGAACATTCGAATACTCGCGTGGATGTTCCCTCTAGCTCCTCGCTGTTGCCTTCGCGACTTCAGCGTATTTTTCTTGCGTTCTCTTGATACTCCGCGACCGGCTATAGTCACATTCCCTGATCCTTCCCGGGACGGAGCGCGAGGCTTCGAACCCCTCGTTTCGTGGACGGTGGGAGCGAGGACCCTGCCCCGTCGGCCAAGGAACCGCCCCGCCTTCGCGTCGCCGACGAGGCGAGAGCCCTGCCCCTACGGTCAAAGAACCGCTTCGTGCCGCGACACGAAGAACTATGGCGGCGGCGGGACGGTCCCCGCGTCGGTCAGGTGGCCCAATCCAGGGGGTCAGGTGGCCCTTTTTCGCCGGGGAGGAGGCGCAGGTGGCCCGCGCCCCGGTCGGAGGCGAGGAGGCCGCGTTCGGCGGCCTGGACGGCCGCCTGGGTGCGGTCGGAGACGCCGAGCTTGGCGATGATGCGCTCTACGTGCCTCTTCACCGTGGAGAGGCTGAGGTGCATCTCCTGGGCGATACGGCGGTTGGTCCTGCCGGACGCGAGAAGGCGCAGCACCTCCGTCTCCCTCGCGGTGAGGAGGTCGAGGGGGGACGTCCCGTGGCCCGCGGGGGCCACGCTAGGCTCCTCCGGCGTCGCCTCGCGGGCGAAGCGTTGGATCAGGTGCGCCGTCAGGTGTTGGTCGAGCGGTAACTCGTTGCGGAGCACCCGCCTTATGGCCGCGAAGATCTCGTCCCTGGCGGCCGTCTTGAGCAGGTAACCGGCCGCGCCCGCCCTGATGGCGTCCAGCATGTAGTCGGGGCTCGGGTTCGCGGTGACCACCAGTACGCTCACCTCCGGGTGCTCCGCCTTGATCCTGCGCGTCGCCTCGGTGCCGTCCATGACCGGCATCCCGACGTCCATGAGGATGAGGTCGGGCCGCAACTCCCGGCAGAGGTCCACGGCATCCCGGCCGTCCGCCGCCTCGCCGACGACCTCTATGTCCGGCTCGCCCGCCAGCATGGCGCGCATGCCGGCCCTCAGCAGCGCGTGGTCGTCGGCGATGAGCACCCGGGCGGGGGGCCTGCGCGTCGTGCCGCCACCCTCGCCGCGGCATCCCAGTTCGATACCCATCGCTCCCCTTTCCGTGGCGGGTCCATCCCCCGGGCCGCCACAACCCGCGCGTGGCCCTACTCGCAGCTCCTGATCGAAACCTCTCTCGTGTCGGTGGTGCACGCATCCGTCCCCGGGCCGCCGTTGACCGTGTCGTTCTTCGCCCTGTCGCGGGAGTTGATCTTGTCCTTGCCCCCGACGCCGAGCAGCTCGTCCGCGCCATCCCCGCCCACGAGCGTGTTCGCAACCGCCGAACCCGTGAGCGTGTCGCCGGCGCCGGAGCCCTTGAGGTTCTCGATTCCGAGCAGGATGTCGGAGCCGACGCCCGTGGCGAACTCGGTGGTGAGGTTCGCCCTGACCGGCGTCGCGCCGGGGTATGAGACGGTGTCGACGCCTATGCCGCCGTTTACGGTGTCGTTACCGTCACCTCCTACGAGGCTGTCATTGCCACCGTTCCCGAGGATAATGTCGTCGCCGTCGGCTCCGTTGATAGTGTCGTTGCTGGCGCCGCCGCAGATGACGTCCTTCGACGGGGTGCCGGATATGGCCCCGGAGCCGGTGATGGTGCAGGCCGGAATCGGTTGCCAGTCGGGCTTTTCATCTTTCCTGGTGTCGTCACCGGTGTCAATCGCGGCCTCGTCGGTTCCGTCGGGGTCCATTACGGCGATGTCCTGGTTGGTGTCCCCCGTGCGTACGAGGACGTAGGCGATCTTGTTACCCTCGGGCGACCACGCAGGTTCGAACTCCGAAGTGAAGTTGTCAGTGTCCGAAACGGGGGTGCCGGGGGGCTCGGCGTCGTCTGTGATGTTGCTCTTGCTGGCGCCGTCGGGGTCCATAATCCAGATGTCCCTTCCGTCTCCGCCCGTGCCGGTTCGGCCGTGAACGTAGGCGATCTTGTTGCCGTCGGGCGACCATACGGGATCCTCGTCGTAGCCCTGGTAGGGAGCGGTGGAGTTCGAGACGTTCGAGGTGATGCTCGCCTGGTTCGTCCCACCGGCGTCCATCACGTAGATGTTGCTATCCGTATCGTTGAAGGGCGCGGGCCTGCGTTCGCTCACGAACGCGATCCTCTCCCCCTTCGGAGACCAGGCGGGGTCCCGCTCCTGGAAGACGTTCTCGGTTAGCGGCTCCTGGTTCGTGCCGTCGGCGTTCATCACCCAGATCTCTGGGTCCGACTGTCCATCGAGGGCGGCGGTGTTGGAGAGGAAGGCGATCCTGGTCCCGTCGGGCGACCAGGTGGGATCGCTCTCCGCGCCGCCCATGCTGGTGAGTCGCCTGGACCCTATGCCTTCGGGGCTCAGGCCGCTGGCGTTCATGACGTGGATGTCGCCGCCCCTGTTGAAGGCGATCCTGGAGCCATCGGGCGAGTAGGCGGGTTCGACGTTGCCTCCCAGGCGGAAGGTGATCCTGGCAGCTTCGCCACCGCTGGCGCCTGTGGTGTATATCTCCCCCGATGCATCCCGGATACTCTGGAAGGCGATCTTGCCGTTGGTGCCGGGAAAGGCAGCGCCCGCCGCGGACGATGCCGCCAGAACGCCTGCCGCCACGACCGCGATGAGTACCGTCAGCGATGCGGTTGAGATCCGCGCCTTCCAGAAACCTGTTTCCATCCTCGTCTCCTCTCTGCCTGCGCCCATCGTACGGGGCGAACGTCTCCCAACCATTACGGGGAGCGTTACGGGAAAAACCTTGCGCTTTCGCTCTCCGGCCCCCGGTCACGAGGCCGGCCTCTCGGGCTGCTAGATCTCCTCAAACCTCTCCACTATTCGTCTGGCGGGCCGCCCATGACCCGGCCGGGTAACGCCGCGCCACCCTGCGCAACCCTCAGATAGCCATGCTAGACATCGTCTCTTAGCCGGTCCTTAATAGAAGTCTTCTATGCGTAGTTCTTTATGCGTATATTTCGTGGTTTGGGGGATGTCTCAGGCTCTAATCGGCGTTGCCGGGGTGGTTTGTCGTGCTAGTCCTGATCGGGGATAGTGTGCTGTTCGTGGAGGAGTCGGGCGCCGATCTGGGATCGGGATCTCAGCCCGAGCTTCTTGAGGATCCGGCCGACGTGGGTCGCTGTGGTGTTCTGGGAGATTGAGAGCTGCTGTGAGATGTGGCGGTTGGAGAGTCCCCCGGCCACCAGGAGCGCGACCTCCTGCTCTCTGGGGGTAAGGAGACCTGGTACCCGTCTGTCCGCGAGCTCCGGCCGGTCGCCTGCTGGGGAGAGCGCATGCTCCGCCGCCTGCCGGAGGGAGAGCGCGCGGCCGGACTTCCACGCGGACGTCCAGGCCTCCTTGCCGGTGGTGCGCCGCGAGGCGGCTATGAAGCGCTCGTACCTGTCCCGCTCCACGGGGCGGAGGGGGGTGCCGAACTCCTCGCGCGCCGCCTCCGCGGCCCCGAAGAGGGTCGCCGCCCGGTGGCCCTCCCCCCGGGCGCCGGCCGCGCCGGCCAGGGAGTCCAGGCATTCGGCGACGGCGTCCTCGTCCCCGAAGCTCTGCAGGGTGCGCAGGGCCTCGAGCAGCAGCCTCTCCGCCCTGTCGGGCTCGCCCTGTTCGACGGCCAGGGTGCCGAGGTTGAGCAGGCTGACCCCCGCGCCCCATTCGTCCGCCAGCCTCCGGTCGCTCTCCAGGTTCTCCCCGAAGAGTGCCTGGGCCCCCTTCAGGTCGCCCGCGGCCTGGAGCATCTCGCCGAGGTTGTTGCGGGAGGACATCAGGACTCTCTCGTCGCCCAGCTCCCGCTTGAGGACCAGGGACTCCCGCGTCAGCGCGACCGCCCGGTCGAGGTCGCCGACGGCGAACATCAGCGCCCCGAGGCTGGTGAGAGAGGCGGCCTCGCCCTGCTTCTCCCCGAGCCGCCGGTAGAGCGCAAGCCCCCGCTCGTGCAGCCCCTGCGCCCTTTCGTAGAGGCCGCTCTCCTCCGCGAGGACGCCAGCGAGCCTGAGCACCCTGGCCCTCATGGAGGTCTCGAAGCCTCCCGTGCGGGCGAGCACCGCCTCGAGCCAGCGTTGCCCCTCGGCGATGCGCCCGTAGCGGTACCAGAAGTAGCCCATCATCGCGGCCAGCCGCAGCGCCGTCTCCGGCTCTGCCTCCAGCGACCAGCCGAGCGCCGCCTGCACGTTGGCGCTCTCGCGCTTGGTCCGCCCTACCCACGACGCCTGCCCGGAACCCCGCAGCCCCGCCTCCGCGCCCTCGACGAACGAGAGGCACCAGCCGGCGTGTCGGCGTCTGGTGGCCTCGCGTTCGTCATCATCCAGAAGCCGCTCGCCGGCGTACTGGCGGACGGGCTCTAGCATCCGGTAGCGGATCTCGCCTTCCCCGATGGCCTCCGCCACGATGAGGGACTTGTCCACGAGTTGGGAGAGAAGGTCCAGGACGTCCCTGGCTCCGATCCCGCCGCCAGGGCCAACGACCTCCGCCGCTTCGAGCGTCCAGCCCCCGGCGAACACCGACAGGCGCCTGAAGAGCGCCCGCTCGGCCCCAGAGAGCAAATCGTAGCTCCAGTCCAGCATCCCGCGCAGCGTCCGCTGGCGCGGGGCGACGGTCCGGCCACCGGTGGTCAGCAGGCCCAGGGCATCGTCCAGCCTCCCGGCGACCTGCTCGACGGAGAGCCCAACCCTTGCTGCCGCCAGCTCTATGGCCAGCGGGATGCTCTCTAGCCTCGCGCAGATCTCCGCCACGGCCCCCGCGTTTTGGGGGGTGAGGACGAAGGCCGGGTTGCGGTACCGCGCCCGTTGCACGAACAGCCTCACGGACTCGTACCCTTCGAGGTCCTCGACCGAGGGCCGCTGGCCCGGACCGGGCCCGGAGAGGGGTGGCACCTGTAGGATCTGCTCGCCCGCCACCCCGAGGGCCTCCCTGCTGGTGGCCAGTACCCGCAGGCCAAGGCAGCCCAGGAGGAGCGTCTCGGCGAGCCGGGCCGCGGCCCCCACCAGGTGCTCGCAGTTGTCCAGGACGAGCAGCAGGCTTTTCCCGCTCAGGGCCTGTGTGATCTCCTCGACGGGCGAGGCGCCGGGCCGCTCGCGCACCGAGAGC
This sequence comes from uncultured Rubrobacteraceae bacterium, assembly GCA_902805975.1. GTDB lineage: Bacteria > Actinomycetota > Rubrobacteria > Rubrobacterales > Rubrobacteraceae > Rubrobacter_D. Next base: position 35,076 of record CADCUT010000074.1, read on the forward strand.
GCATCTGCCACCGCCTGCGGCACCGACTCCGGGTCGGTCAGGGGCGCGAGTTCCGCCAACCTCACGCCGTCCGGGTGGGCGTCTGCGAGGTCGCCCGCCACCTCCAGGGCGAGCCTAGTCTTGCCGCACCCGCCGGAGCCCGTCAAGGTGAGCAGACGGGCGCGGCCGAGCAACCGACCCACCTCGACCCTCTCGCGCTCCCGCCCGACGAAGCTGGTCAGCGAGCCTGGGAGGTTGTGCCGGCCGGCCCCCCGTGGCTCATGGCCCGTGGCCGCCCGGCCCGTCTCGGGGACGCGGCCTGCCAGGATGTCCTCGTAGGCCCGCCGGCTGGCCGAGTGGGGCTCCGCGCCGAGCTCCTGTCGCAGCGCCTGCTCCAGCCGTCCGTACTGCCTGAGCGCCTGGTGGCGCTGGCCGGACCCGGCGTAGGCCCGCATCAGGGCCACGTGCGCCTCCTCGTGGGCGGGGTCCCCGGAGACCACCCTCTGCAGGACCTCGATGGTCCGGTCATAGTGGCTGGCATCCTCGTAGAGCGCGGCCAACTCCGAGAGCAGGGCCAGAAACGTCTGGCGCAAACCCGCCCGCCGCTCCTCCGCCCACTCCTCGTAGCGGTCCCGGGGGAGGAGGTCCCCGGTATACAGCTCCAGGGCCCTCCGGTACGAGGACGGTTCTCCGGAGCGGCGGGCCTCCGCCGCGGCGCGCTCGAAGGCGTCCACGTCAACCCGCAGCGCGTTTTCAGGGCACAACCGCAGCAGCTCGTCGCGGAGGATCAGGTACCGGAACTCCGCGGCGTCGGGTTCGAGGGTGCGACGGGCGGCGTGGAGGGTCTGGTACAGGTTGTTGGCTGCGGATCTCGGGGCGAGATCTGGCCAGAGCAACTCCATGACCTGCTCCCGGTGGAGGCTGTGGTAGGAGGCGAGCGCCAGAAGCTTGACGAGGCTCGCGGCCTTGCGCAGCCGCCACGCTTCCTCCCCGATGATCCGGGATCCCACCGAAACCTCGAAACGCCCCAGCAACGAGACGCGCAAGACCCCCTCGTCCGTCTTTTGGACGGGTGTATGTCTATGCTCCATCGAGGTCGTCCGCGCCGAAGGCTCTATGATCGCGCCCCTTTCCACGCCGTTGCATCATAGAAGATTCCGTCGTTGTCGTCACGAACATCACGAGGAGCCGGGTGTGCCGGCGCGCTACAGGAGCAGCGCGGTAAGGAGGCCCAGGTAGAGCAGGGCGCCGGTACCAACGGAGAGGCCGAAGCGCCAGTTGCGTTTCGGGCCGACCTCGAGCGGGTGGAGGCCCGTCAGCCGGGAGAGCATGGTTACGGCGCTTGAGAAGGGGGTGAGAAGGAGGGTTGACTGGGCGCCGAGGAGGAGTGCTACGGCCCACAGGACGGGGGAGGGGCCGGCGTCTAGGGGGAAGGCGGCGTCGAGGAGCAGGATCATCGGTATGACGTGGATGCCGGCGACGAAGCCGGCCGCCATGAGGAGCAGGAGAGCGGGCGCCACGAGCGCGGCCGGCAGGCCCGAGAGGAGCACCCCGAGCGGCGCGAGCACGCCCAGGGACTGCAAGGAGATCACGAGCACCCCCGCCGAGCCGAAGAGGGCGAACTCGGAGTGGGAGGAGGAGAGCGAGCCGCGGCTCTCGTCGGCGAGGCGGCGCAGGGGGGAGGTCCGGCGGGTCAGAACGGTTGCGAGCGCCGCGATCAGGATCACGATGACGGCGACCGTGACGGCGATGGCCGCCGTGAGCGTCAGGCTGGGGAAGAGCACGTTCACGAGGGCGACCGCGGCCACGAGCAGGACGGGGTAGAGGAGGATCGCCGCCGCCCCGCGGTCGAGCGGAACGCCCGGGAACTCCGCGGTCGCGCCCTCTTCCCTGCGCGCGCCAAGGACCGTACCGGCCAGCCCTAGGAGGATGAAGGGGACCGTGGCGGCCAGCAGGCCCGGGTAGGAGACGCCCGTGAGCACTATCGTGGTCGCGGTAAAGACGTTCAGGTTCGTCCAGAGGGGGGCGAAGGAGAAGGCGCGGCCGGCCCACTTCAGGGCGTCAAGACGCATCTTCGGGGCCGCCCTGTCCATGATCACGTCTATAAGCACGAACGCCCCGACGTCGAGCACCGCGCCGAGGACGTGCCCGAGCACCCCGCTGGTCGCCTTGACCCCCACGCCGCGGCGGGTGAGCGCGGCCACCAGCGCCCGGATCTGGGCCTCGTAGCGCGCCGCCCGGATCGGGTACCCCGCGATGCTGAGCACGAGCAACACCGCCACGATCCCGAAGTAAGTCGGCATCCCTTCGAGAAAGGCCCTGACGTTGAACCGGCCCGTGAGCACGGTCGCCCCGAGCGCCGCGAAGGCGACCAGCGCGAAGACCCGGTGAAACGAGCTCGACCACGGCACGGAGATCGCGAACAGGACCGCCCCAACACCCAGAAAGAGCGCCGTCCCGAACGAGCCGGGCGCGAAGGTGGACCACGCGTACCCGCCGAGAAAGGCCGCGCCGAGCAGCGGTCGCCTGCCGTCGAGGAGCGCCCGCAGGCCGCCGGGGGCCGAAGATCTCTCCGCGTCGTCGCTTACGGGTGCCGCCTCTCCGCTCGCCTTCAGCCCGTGATTCTAGAGCATAGGCGCCACGGCACCCGGGCCCGTCGCGGTATGCTGGCCGCAGAAGACTAGAGAGTGTGTGGAGTCCATGCCCAAAGACGAAACCCGAACCGCCGGCACGCTCGACCTCGGCGGCGACCTCGCCGTCGGGCGGCTCGGCTTCGGGGCTATGCGGCTCTGCGGGCCTGGCGTGTGGGGCGAGCCCGAAGACCCGGAAGGGGCGGAGCGCGTCCTGCGCCGGGCGGTGGACCTCGGCGTGAACTTTATAGACACCGCCGACGCTTACGGGCCCGGCGTGGGCGAGCGCGGGATCTCCTCGGCCCTTCACCCGTACCCCGCGAGCCTCGTTATCGCCACGAAGGGCGGCTACACCCGCCAGGGTCCCGGCCGGTGGAGGACGAACGGCCGCCCTAAACACCTGCGCGAAGCCTGCGAGGGCAGCCTCCGGCGCCTCCAACTGGACCGCATAGACCTCTACCAGCTCCACCGGCCGGACAGCCGCGTCCCCTTCGAGAGGTCGATCGAGGCCCTGGCGCAACTGCGGGAAGAAGGGAGGATCCGGCACGTCGGGCTCTCGAACGTATCGGCTGCGCAACTGGAGACCGCCAGGGGCATCGTGCCCATCGTCTCCGTCCAGAACCGCTACAACCTGAACGACCGCCGCTCCGAGGCCGTCCTGCGGGCCTGCGAATGCGCGGGCATCGCCTTTATCCCCTGGCTGCCGCTGGCGACCGGCAGGCTCGCGCGCCCCGGCGGGACGTTGCGCGAGACGGCCACCCGCCACGGGGCGACCGTCCCGCAGGTCGTCCTCGCCTGGCTGCTGGCGAAGTCCCCGGCGATGCTCCCGATCCCCGGCACCTCCTCGGTCACACACCTCGAAGAGAACGTCGCCGCCGCCAGACTACGCCTCACCGACGGGGAGGTGGAAGCCCTCACCTCTCTGAAGTCCTGACCGGATGACATTCAAGCGCTCAGATCGAAGCCGACGCTGGATGGAGTGGGGGTTGGCCCACGTTGGCGAGACCGGAAACTCTTCAGGACGCGGTCTCTGACCGGATGTAGGGAGGCGGCGCTACGACGTCTCGCTTCTTGGCACGACCCGGAACACGGGGAACCGGTACGCCACCCGCTCGAACTCGGCCAGCGGCGCGTCCTTGTCGACGGGCACGTGCGCCCTGGCGCCCGGCGCCCGCTTCAGGTAGGCCTTCAGCACCCCGGCGCGGCGATGGGCCACAACCTCTTCCAGCCGCACCTCCTCGCGGCGACCGTGGCGCAAGGCGGCGTTGCCCCCCGCCGCCTCCACGTTGCGCACCCAGTTCGCGTCCTGCCCGAGCATGGACACGAGGTAACGCTCGTCTCCGGCGACGACCATGACGAGCGGCAGAGCGATCGTCCGGCCCGAGCGCCGGCCTCGCACTTCGAGCACGACCAGATAGTTCGGGGCAACCCCGAGCGCGTAGAGCGAAGCCGTGCACCGGTCGAGCGCGCGGGCCACCCGGTTGGGGCGCCCGCCACGGTAATACCACCCCTTCAAACCCACCTTCGTCTCCTCTCCGTCCACTTGACGACGCCACCTGTACGCTGTACAGGTAAAAGGATAACCTGTACGCTGTATAATAGTCAAGGTATGGCTCGGGATGTCCGACAAGACGCCTCCGGCAGGACCGCCCTCACGCCCCGAACGGTCGTTGCGGGGGCGCTCGCGCTCGCCGACGCCGAAGGGCTTGGGGCGGTCACGATCCGGAGGTTGGCCAAGAGGCTTGGCGTGACGCCAATGGCCCTCTACTGGCACTTTGGCAGCAAGGACGAGTTGCTGGAGGGCATGGCCGCCGGTATCTTCGAGGAGATCGACCTGTCGACGGACGCGTCCGCGACGTGGCAGGAGCAATTGAGGGCGCTGCTCGGTTCGATGCTCGACGTGCTGCGCGCCCATCCCTCTACGGCGGTTCTTCTCTCGACCCGCACCGTCTCCTCGGAGGGCAGTCTTCGCGCGACCGAGGTCCTGCTGGATGTTCTCGGGCGCGCGGGGTTCTCGCCGGCGGAGGCGACGCAGGTCGCCCGTCACGCGGTAAGCGCCGTCACCAGCCTCGTGAGCGGCGAGCCTGGGGTGGTTGCCCGGGAGGAACCCGAGGGGATGCTAGAGGCCCGGCGGCGCGCCCGGTTGTTTCTGGAGTCGCTACCGCCCGAGCGCTACCCGCGTCTCGTCGAGGCCGCGATGCCCTTGAGCGAGGGTGTGGCCCCGGACGCCTACTTCGCCTTCGGTCTGGATCTGCTTCTCGCCGGTATAGAGGCGATGGCGGCGCGTGGGCGCTAGGGTCGGATCCATCCCCAGAAAGCAGACCCACCGAACGTGGGCGCCGTTCCACGATCCGGCAGTCACACGACCCACGTTTTAGGTCGGCCGGACGCAATATAATCCCGGTTGTTCATCGGCAAAAAGAGGGTTGGTTTGAGGCGGAACGCACAGTACCTGGCAAGGACCCTGCTGTTCGTGGCGTTGCTGACGATAGCGTTTGCCGGGTGCGGCGGGCCCACCGGGGGAGGCGGCTCGGGAGGAGAGAACCCCCGTCCGATAGAGACGGGAGACCCGGGGGCTACGCAGAGTCCGAGCTCCAAGAGCGCGGGAACGACCGGCTCCGAGACGAGCGGGGAAGGGCGCCCCGCTTCGACGAGGGTCGAGGTGCGCACGCTGGCGACGGACCTTCGGGTGCCGTGGTCCTTCGCCTTCCTGCCCGGCGGCGACGCGCTCGTTACCGAGCGGGACTCGGGACGGCTTCTCAGGGTGAGCCCTTCAGGGGACGTGCGGGAGGTCCAGACTCTGCCCGAGGGGGGGACCGGGGAGGGCGGTCTGCTGGGTGTCGCCGTCTCGCCGGAGTACGAGAGGGACCGCTACGTCTACGCCTACACGACGACCGCATCGGACAACCGGGTGGTGCGGTTCAGGCTCGGGGATGAGCCCGAGGCCGTGCTAACCGGCATCCCCGTCAACTCGTACCACAACGGCGGCAGGATCGAGTTCGGGCCCGACGGGATGCTCTACGTCACCACCGGCGACGCCGGAGACACCGCGACCTCCCAGGACCGCGGCTCCTTAGGCGGCAAGATCCTGCGCATCGCCCCAGATGGCTTGACTCCGGACGACAACCCCTTCCCGAACAGCCCCGTCTACTCCTTTGGGCACCGCAACGTGCAGGGCCTCGCCTGGGACGCCGAAGGGCAGCTATTCGCCAGCGAGTTCGGGGAAAACACCTGGGACGAGGCGAACCGCATCCAGGCCGGGGAGAACTACGGCTGGCCCGAGGTCGAGGGGGAGGGCGGCGAAGACCGGGGTTTCGTCGACCCGATCACGGTCTGGCCCACGAGCGAGGCGTCCCCGAGCGGAGCGGAGATCCTGGTAGACGGCGCCATCCCGCAGTGGGAGGGCGACCTCTTTGTCACGGCGCTCCGCGGCGAGAGCCTCTGGCGCCTGGAGCTGGACGACCGGGGCAACGTGGCCGGCCGCCAGCGCCTCCTCGAAGGCGAGGTCGGCCGCGTCCGGGACGTGGCCCAGGCCCCCGACGGCTCGCTCTGGGTCTCGACCAGCAACCGCGACGGCCGTGGAACGCCCGCTGAGAACGACGACCGCATCCTCCGGCTCGCGCCCGAGAACGGCTGAGTTCAGCCGGACGCCGGCTCCACGGTGGCGGACATGGAACCCTTGCAGCGGGGGATGAG
>CADCUT010000075.1 GCA_902805975.1 uncultured Rubrobacteraceae bacterium
GCGCCGAGCAGGGCGGCGACCCGGAGAGGGCCATAGACCTCTACGAGAAGAGCGTCGCCGAGGGCTTCGTCGGCGCTCACCCCTACGAGAAGCTCGCCGCCCTCCACGAGCGCCGCCGCGACCCCGCATCGGCCCTCCGCGTCTGCGAGGCCTACCTCCGCCTCGCCGCCTCAGGGACCATGCCCCGCGGCGCCCAGCGCCGCGCCGACCGCAAAGTCCCCGAGTTCCAGGCCCGGGCCGAACGATACCGGGGCATGATCTAAGCCCGCAAGACCCCACCCCCACCCGAACGACCGTCGCCGGAACCCCGTTATGCCATTCCTCCCGCTAAACCACAATATGTAGTGCCGTTTTCCGCATATACATCCCATTTAGCTATGTAACACATTCACAAAATCGGATATGAAACTATTTGTGCCAACTTGTAACTCTCGGTTTGGCTAGTAGGGTCTTGGGCTTGTTGTGCAAGCAATATAGAGGGGGACTCTTTGAAGTCTTTTCTCAAGACGATGATGGTGGCTGGCGTGATGATGGTTTCGCTGGCTGCTCTGCAGGATAGCGCTGCGGCGGACACGCAGTTGGCGAGCTGGTACGGGCCTGGCCTCGAGGGCAACCTGACCGCGAGCGGCGATGTGTTCGAGCCGTACACCGAGTACACGGCGGCCTCGCTGCAGTACCCGTTCGGGACCGAGTTGCTCGTGAGCTACGGCGGGTACTCTACCGTGGTGACCGTGACGGATAGCGGTCCGTATGTGGCTGGCCGCGAGCTCGACCTGTCCGCGGTGGCGGCCGAGGAGATCGGCCTGACCTACACCGGCACGGACTACGTGGACGTGCAGGTCATCGGCTAACGCCTCGAACCATCCGAGGTACCCGGAAGGGCGCGGCGGGGATGCCGCGCCCTTTCTCTTGCGCGTTTTTGTCGGGCTCTGACCGGGCGTACTCCGCTAGAATGCCGGGTGCACACTATGGAGTATTCGGTCGACGAGGCGAAAGTGGGGAAAGCTCTAGCCTGGATCGTCGGCGTCCTTGATCGCCACGGCGTTCCATACCAGGTCGTTGGTGGGCTCGCGGCCAGGGCCTATGGCGCCACGCGACCCATTTTCGATATCGATCTCTACGTGCCGTTCGACCAGGCAAGGGAGGCGCTAGAAGAGATCTCGCCCCACGTCGTCTGGGGCCCCGAGCACCACGCGGACGAGGAATGGGACCTGACGTTCCTCAAAGCCGACTTCGGCGGGCAACGCGTCGAGCTCGGGGACTCATCCGGCGATCCCAAGTTCTCGGAGCGAGAGACGGGGCGTTGGGTGGCGCAACGTATCGACTACGCCGCCGGCGTTCGCGTCGAGCTACTCGAGGTGCGGGCGTGGGTGATGCCCGAGGCGGAGCTCGTACGGTACAAGCTCTTGCTAGGCCGCGAGGTAGACCTCGAGGATGTCGGCGCGATCCTGGGCCGCCGGCGGCCCGGCGATTAGCCGTTCGGGTCTCTCGTTCGACCCTTGCGGTGCATCGGGACCGGCGCCCGGTCCGTTCTGGGCGCCCCTCCCATCGTGCCCGGCGCGTTTCGCGGGGGATGGGCCGGGCATATAATCCCAGGTTAGAGGCTCCGGAGCCGAAGGGATCGAAGTGGACGACGGGTTGCAGGGGGTCAGGTTCTTCGAGTTCCTGACGGAGGAGGAGCGGGAGGAGTTCGCCGAGGCCGCCGAGCCCGTGACCTTCGCGGCGGGGGAGAGGATCATCGAGGAGGGGGCCGAGCCCGGAAACCTGTACGTGCTGACGTCCGGGAGGGTCGAGGTCAGGAAGCGGCTGGCCGGAGATAGGGACCGGCTGCTCGCGGAGATAGAGGCTGCGGGAGAGCCGAC
>CADCUT010000076.1 GCA_902805975.1 uncultured Rubrobacteraceae bacterium
TTGAGCGGTAATCTGGAAGGTGTAGTCAGGGGGACCATGCAACCCGCGCACGTGTCTTTGTGGCTGCGCCCCGAGACGTCCTCCAAGGTGGAGAAGGCACACTAGCAGCCGCCTTATTCACCCGAGTACGTGGAAGGATGGTTCTCCGAAGCTAGGATGCGAGATCCCGAATAAACCTGGCCCGGTCAGGTGTCAAGGGCTCGTTCCTGGCACCCGTAGGCACGGAGCGCACGACAAGATCTTGTGGCGGGCATGATCATGCACAGAGTCGGATATCGCGGCTTGCGCACCCCGCCGCGACGGCACCGCCGGCATCGAGTCGACCCTGCCGAGCACCCAGGGCGCTACCGCGCTGCCTGAGCCGAGGTCACGAGAAAGCCAGGGGCGGCACAAGGACCCCGGCAGGGGCTTGGACGTTACGGCTAACGCCAGTGAGGGATAGCCGTGGGCACGCCCGCCATAGCCGACTTCCCTGGCAAGCTCGACCGGCTGGCGAAGCGGCGGCGCAGGAGGGTAGCCGCCGGGTCGCAACCCGGCCAGCGCGAGCGGCCGCCTCAGGCTCGGGGCGGGGTGCGCAAGCCGCTCCTCGGTGACGCGCACGCGCCCCGGGTCGGTATAACACTTCTTCCCGGGGACCCGGAAGTGGTCCACGATCTGCTTGCCCAGGTAGTCCCCGCCCAAGAAGACGAAGGACCTCTCCTATGGACCCACCTCCAGCTTCCCTTCCGCCACGAAGTCGCCCTGTTCCATCGGCCGCCCCTACCGTGTGGTTTGTCATATCGGTCACTGTGCGTTTTGCCATGGGTAACGTAGCATCTGTCAACCACGACAAAGGCAAACCCGTCGCGAGGCGGGGACGCAAAGCCACGGGCCTCTACGAGGCGGCCGGGCTGCCGAAAGGGGCGATCGTTTGCACAGATCCTGACAGACCTTGGCTCGCCCGAACCGGGCGTACGAAGAAACCGGCTTCGGGGCGTTCGCTCCGCCCCGAAGCCCTATGTCCACAGAAACGAAGGGACGCTTCATGAACAACGCAAGCATACCGAAAGGCCTCGGCCTCGTCACGTTTCTCGCGGCAACGCTGACGCTCCTCATGGCCTCGGCCGCCCTCGCGGCCACGATCACGGGCACGGCCGGCGGCGACACGCTGCGGGGCACCGAGCGGGCAGACAACATCTCCGGGCGCGGCGGCAGCGACGACATAAGGGCCCGCGGGGGCTCCGACGTGGCCCAGGGTGGACCCGGCAACGACGACGTCTACGGCATGGAAGGCAACGACAGGGACGTGGCCGGCGGCGTGGGCAACGACGACCTCTACGGGGGCCTCGGCGACGACACGCTCAGGGCCGCCGGCGACGGCGACACCGACAACGTCTACTGCGACGAGGGAACCGACACGGCGATCGTCGAGGTGGGCGACCTCGTGGACGACCAGCGGATCGTCAGCGAGACGGTGCTACCGACGGGCACGAGCTGCGAGGTCATCGTGATCGAGGGGCTGCCGCTCCCGTAGCGCTCCTACGCAACGCGCGACCGATCGCGGGCCGGGGTCCTTCGGGGCCTCGGCCCCCATCCTTGTCCCCGTTCGCCGGAAGTCGGGCAGCACCCACCGAGGGGACCTAACGGTGCCGGGTACTCGGGGCACGGGACGGCCGCGGGGTGTAACCGCCTCGTCCATTTTTCGGTCTTTAGTGATGCGGGCCCGCGCTTCGAGCGGCGCTGACTGACGTGAAAGCTAGCCTTCGGAGGCCGCGAGCCCGCGGCTTTCATTCTAGCTAGTCCTCTGTTCCAGGGACAAGGGTATCTCTAGCCTACGAAACCCGGCAGTGCTGGCGTACTCGGTGCACGGGACGGGGTAGCCCCCGCGCCACCCGACCTCCCAGACGAACTCGAGCGGCTGGCAGAGTGGAGGAGGCGCGGGACGTTCTCTTGGAACGTCGCCGTTACCGCAGGCGCGCGAGGCGGCTCAAGTAGCCGGGACAACGGGCGTCGTCAGGAGACGTAGGAGCAGGAAGGCGTTTCGGTTCAGGTCGTAGGGCCGTGCTAGTGCTGGTCTTCGCTGTGGCAGCGGGCTGCGCCGGAACTGGCTGGGTCCCGAGGGGGCGTCGGAGGCGGAGTTTAAGAAGCGTACGCTCACGAACCTATACAACGTTCGCCCGACGTGGCTGGACAACGCCCACAACAGGCTCGACGAGACGGTCCTCGCGGCCTGCCGCGGCCGTGCTCCTCCTTCAACAGCCGGCCGAATTTCTCGAGATCCCCGAAGGTCAGGTCCGCGTTCTCTAAGTCCGTGACGTCGTGGCCGAAGTCGCGCATGGGCGAGCGGTAGCACGGGTAGATCGCATGGACAGCCCCCGGCGTCACCGGTACCCGGTAGCGTCGGGCGACCGGCCCGCGTCTTGTACCTCGACCATGTAGCGCCAGGCGTCGGGTTGCGAGCCGTCGAGATCGGTGAAGCCGTACTCCCTCGCCAGCCCGTCGCTCGAAAGGGAGCTACCATTCCAGCGCTCGACCTCGGGGTCATCCGCAAGGTGGGCCACGGCCCGTCCGACGTAGCGCGGCGTCTCGGATATGGCGAAGTGCGGCTGTCCGGCCGTCGCGTCGTGCCAGTTCGATTCTTTCACGCCGAAAGCCTCCAGCATCATCTCCGAGCGCAGCCAGCCCGGCGTGAGGGCAACCGCCGTGCAGCCGTAGGGCGCGAGCTCCCGGGCCTGGGCCCACGCCATGCGGATCACCGAAGTCTTCGCCAGGTCGTAGAACAGCGAGTTTCGGTAGTTCTGCTCGTTGTACTCGGCGGTGCCGTCGGTCATCTCGACCAGAAGCCCGCCCTCATTCTTGATCAGGAGCGGCAGGACGAAGTGGCTGGTGATTACGTGTGTGTCGACGGCGAGCCGGAGCATCCTCAAGCCCCCCTCAAGGGAGTGCTCCCACACCGGCGGCCCGTACCGTCCCGGTTGCAGTACGGTTGCAGTACGGCAGCCAGAAAGTACGGTCAGTCTCCCTGCTCCGCCATCTGCGCCTTGCGAGCACTCCGCGAAGCTGCCGGACCTGGCGCCGATAGGGTATTGCCTTTGTGTGGGATACGCTACGGGGGTCGCGTGGCGCGCCATGCCACCGACGAAGTGCGGTTTTGAAGCGATTGCCGGGAGCCCCGGGAGAAGGCCGTCCTTGTGCAAGATAACAGCAAGCTTGTACCCGGGACGCTCGGGACCGCGACGGCCTGCTATCTTGAGACACTGGCTATGTACCTCGAACAGCAGTCGTCGGGGAGTCCCGACGGAGCAGTAACGAGGCACGAGGGCGCCGGTCCGGCTGCGTGGACTGCGAACGCATGCGGGCGGAGGCCGACGAAACCGGACCTCCGGACGGCTAGAGATTCTGCCCGCCCGACACTTCGATACGCTGACCGTTCACCCAGCCCATCTCGGGCGAGAGCAGCGAAGCCACCACCCCGCCGACGTCACTGGGCTGCCCCACGCGTCCCAGCGCCGTGACGGAGGCGGCCATTTCTTGCAGGTCCGGGTCGCGCATCGCGCCGCCCAAGAAGTCCGTCGCGATACCCCCGGGCGCGACGACGTTGGCGGTTATCCCGCGTGGCCCGAGTTCCGCCGCCAAGTACCTCGTCATCACCTCCACCGCGCCCTTGGCCGACGCGTACACCGCCTGACCCGAGTAGGTGACGCCGGCCCGCGTCAGGGCGGTGGACACGTTGACGATGCGCCCGCCGTCCGCCATCAGCGGCAAGAGCTTCTGGGTCAGGAAGAGGGGTCCCTTGAGGTGTACGTCCATGAGCCGGTCGAACTGCGCCTCGGTGGTCTCCGCGATGCTGGCGTTGGCGCCCACGCCCGCGTTATTGACCAGGAACTGGAATCGCTCGGCATCCCAGTCCCGCAGCACGCCCTTCACTTGCCCGGCGAAGGTGTCGAAGCCGCCGGAGTCGCCCACGTCGAGTTGCACGGCGACGACGCGGCGTCCCGTCGTCCGTATTTCGGCCGCCACGGCCTCGGCGGCGGACTCGTTGCTCTGGTAAGTGAAGATCACGTCGATGCCGCGCCCGACGAGTCTTTTGATCATGTCCTTGCCTAGTCCCCGGCTACCGCCGGTGACGAGAGCGATGCTGCCGGATGGTTCCATGGTGTCCTCTCGAGTGTGATGTGCTCGCCCGTTCGATGCCGTGGTGCTCCGGCGACGCCGGTTGGAGCCCTCGGACCTCCGCCAGCGGTCCGCGGGCGGTCCGCTGGGCGCTCCGTCGTGGCGGTTCCGCCGTTCCGGTCCCGCCGCTCCGGTCTGGCCTCAGGCGAACACCCGCGGGTTGCCCACGATGGAGAAGACGTGGATCGCGAGCGCCGCGATCTTCCAGCCTTCCGGCGTCCTGGCCAGGCGATCCACGTACCGCGCCCGCAGGGTGGCGTCCTCGCCCCCCTCGAGGCCGGGGACGTGGTGATGGCCGACGAAATACGAGCTGCTCGTCGCCTCGTCACCCCTCACCTCGATGAGGAAGTTGCCGTAGAGCTGCTGCGTGCCCATCTCGGATACCGGTCTACGGAAGGAGTGCCCGAACGCGCTGACTAGATCGGCCTTCGGCACCGTGCCCGGCGGGACGCCCAGCGCGGGCAGGTCGGCGTCGACCTCGCCCGCAAAGAGCGAGCCGAACAGGTCCCAGTCCCTCGTGTCCAGGGCCAGCGCGAAGCGGTGGCGGACCTCCTTGATCTCTTCGCGGTCGGCCAGCTCCCTGATCTTCGCCTCGCCCAACACTGCCGTATCTTCCATCGCTCGCTCCCTTCGGTGTCGGCGCCCGGGGCCCTCGCACGGGGCACGCGCCTTTACCGAGCGATACTACGGCCGGCCGGGACGAAAGGGAAAGACCTGGCGGCTATCCCGGTGATAGCCCCGGGCTATAACGCGTAGCAGTACCATTTCGGGTTTTCTGTACGCTAAGGATTGAAGCAAGCAGTAGCAAACTGTAGCAGCACGCCATAGAAGCTGGCTTTGAGAACGACGCGTGGCTACGGGCGCAGGGGCCGCAGGACGCCCTGCTGCGCAGTATAACCGATGTATACTCCCGGGAAGATGGCGCCCAGGTCCCCACACGCCCCCTCTGAAGTTCCCCACGGGGCTACCCAAGGGGTCGAGCTCAGGCACATGCGCTACTTCGTCGCGGTGGCCGAGGAGCTGAACTTCGGCCGGGCCGCGGGGCGGCTCTTCGTCGCGCAGCCCTCCCTGAGCAGGCAGATCCGGCGCCTAGAGGACCTCCTGGGCGTCGCGCTGCTGGAGCGGTCCACTCACCATGTGTCGCTCACGGACGCGGGCGAGGCCTTCCTGGGAGCGGCGCGCCGGACGCTCGGGGAGGCGGGGGCGGCGGTCGGCGCGGCGCGGCGGGCGGCCGGGACCGAAGAGGAGCGGATCGTGCTGGGCTGCGCCGCCTGCGCCTCAGACCTCGTCGGGCCCGTCTACCGGGCCTTCTCCGAGTCCCACCCGGCCGTGGGCATGGAGGCCCGCCACTTCGACTTCGTCGACCCCTGGGCCGGCCTGAAAGACGGCTCGGTGCTCGCCTCCTTCGTGTGGCTGCCGGCCGAGGTCCTGGCCGCCGAGGGCCGGTTCGGCCACGTGCCGCTGCTGGAGGACGGGCAGGTCGCGGCGATGCCCGACAACCACCCGCTGGCCGCCTCGGCGACGCTCTCGCCCGGCGACCTCGCCGGGGAGCGGCGGCTGCCGAACGTGCCACCGTTCCCGGGCGACCGGGCGAGGCCCCGCTTCGCCACTTACGAGGAGTACTTCGCGGCCGTGCTCGGCGGGGGCGGCATCGGGGTCGTGCCGGCGTCGGCCGGGCGCCGCTACGGGCTGCCTGGCATGAGCTTCGTGCCGCTCAAAGGACTGCCGCCCCGTACGGCGGCGTTGGCCTGGCGTGAGCCGCTGGGCGACCTGCCGCCGGCGCTGGGCGCTTTCGTCCGCTTCGTGCAGGACCTCCACGCCCGGCACCGAAACGGCGGTCGGGCCGGGACGACCGGACGCGTTCCCCCGGCAAAGACGAGTGTCGGTAGTCTTAATCCGTAACTCGCTCCGATCCGGAAGTGGCTTGCCCAAGAGCAGGGTTGCAGGCTAACGGCGGTTATCCTGCAGGGCTTGTCGCCCTTCAAGGTGACGTCTATGCGCCCGCCTGGGGACACTTGCGCTAGATGAAAATTCCACTCCTCCGCCGAACGCGGCACGGCAGATCCAGTCGGTTCGCTGCCACAAACGGCGTCAAGCTCGAGACAGCAGCACAGCATCGATGTGACAGCCTCGATGTCCCGCCCTTGTCGTGTTCCGGCGCAGCCCGTGCTTCGGCGGGCGCATTGCAGTACGGTTGCAGTATGAGACACTAGGGTTACCCCGCGCCCCCCATTCATACCTCTTATTTTTCCTGCAAAACGGGGTCTTTTAGAGTGGAGCCGAGGGGATTCGAACCCCTGACCTCCGCCGTGCAAAGGCGGCGCTCTCCCAACTGAGCTACGGCCCCGGGATGGGAGATGAGTTTACGTGCGGGGCGCGGGTTATTCAACGCGCGCCGGGTACCCTCGGCGGGTACAATACGGTTCGCTGTATGTTAGCCAGACGAGAGGTGGGACGGATGGCCCTCTACGAGTACAAGTGCGCCGAGTGCGACGGGCGCTTCGACCTTATGCGCTCGATGAGCGCCTCTGACGACCCGGCCGAGTGCCCCGATTGCGGCTCGGCGGAGTCGCGGCGTGTGATCTCGAACTTCGCCTCTATCACCCCCGGCGCCTCGGCGATGTCCTCGAACCCGATGATGGACGCCCGCATCGCCTCGGGCGGCGGTGGGGGCGGCTGTTGCGGCGGGGGCTGCGGCTGCGGCTAGGGGGTCCCAACCGGGTCTCCCCGAAGGACTCCCCGACCTCGTCCGGCGCGGCATAGAGGAGTTCAACCGCCGGAAGTTCTTCGAGTGCCACGAGTACCTCGAAGAAGCCTGGATGGAGGAGCCCCGTCGCGTCCGGTTCCTCTACCAGGGAATCCTCCAGGTCGGCGTCGGCTTCTACCACCTCCAGAACGGCAACTGGCGCGGCGCGACGGGCGTCCTCCGCAGCGGCATCGAACGCCTGCGCGAGTTCGAGCCCGAGACCCTGGGTATCGACGTGGCGAAGCTCGTCCGCGAATCCCGGCGTTGCCTCGAAGAGCTCGAACGCCTCGGTCGTGAGAGGGTACGCGAGTTCGACGTCACCCGAATACCGAAAGTCGAGTCGTCGGGGGTCTCTATCCCCTGACGTAGGCGTTCCAGATATGGACCGCGTAGAGGATGGGGGCGTGATCCCTTAACGCTCTTCCGGAGGGCCTGGAGGGATGAAGCCTTCGAACGAACCGCTCGCCCTTGGCGCGCCACCCGTCGCCGCCCGGCTTTCCGTCGTGGATGTTTCCCTCCTCGTCTATGTACTTCTCTACGCCGGCGTGCCGGTATGGCCCCCGCACCGGGAGCTTTGGCACCAGGTCCCTCCCGTTGACGAAGCGGTACACGGGGACATCCAGGCCCTCGACGTAATCTCTGTCGCCCACCCGCGGAGCTCCGAACGTGTACACCTCTGGCGCGTGCCCGTGACGACCGGCCGCTACGGTGGCGAGGGCTCCGCCAAGGCTGTGACCCGTGAACCACACCCTCCTGCGCCCGTCCTCGCATAGCCCGTCGAGGTAGGCCTCAAGCCCTTCGTCCCCCCCGCGCGGGACCCAGACCTCATCCAGTGCCTCGACGAAGCCCCTGTGTACCCGGCCACCGCGTTCGGATGGCACGGTGTCGAAGCTCAGGTTGACCATCCAGTCGGCGAGGGCGTCAAAGACGCTGTTGCCCTCCCGTTCACGCATGTCCGAGCCGCTGAACGCGGCGAGGATAAAGTCGTCGTTGTGGGCGACGTGGCACTGGGTGCTCTCCCCATGAAAAAACCGGACCTCCGGCAGTCCCGCCTCCCCGAAACACGTCCCGACAAAATCCTCGTCCGCGTAGGCCAGGAGGGCGGCCTCGGCCAGCCACCAGGCGTTCACCAGCTCGAACGCGCCGGAGGAGTGGAGAAAAGGGTGGTCTGCGCACAGCTCGAAGTACTTCCGGCCCTCGTTCGGCGGCGCGGCCGTGGCCAGGTCTACCGGCGGTAAGGGTTTTCGCATGTCCGTCACGCCGGGAAGGATACGCGATCCCACCCCCTCCGTCCGGCCCTGGGCTGATGGGGCGCCTTCGGCCCTACGAGGCGACCTACGGCCGCCAGCTGCCATGGCGGGCACCCTTTCGGCACAATACTAGCCACCAGCCTGCGGGCGGATATCGGGGGCGCGTCACACAAACGGGAAGGGCAACAGGAAATCTTCACGCGGCCTACGAATCAGGAGGTCGCAGGTTCGAGTCCTGCCGAGCGCGCCCCGGAAACACTGCTACTTGCAGGCAAAACCTTGATGTAGGTAAGTCGAGCGGCCACAAAGCTGGGTTCCTCTGCTGCAACGGTGCTGCAACCGTGTGCCGCCGGACGACGCGGACGCGTTGACTCTACTAGGAGTCCTCTCGTCCCAGTTTACGAGTATTATTACTGAGCCTCCGGTTCGCGACAAACGACCGATCCCCGCCTTCACAAGGCAGAGGTCGCTGGTTCGAAACCAGCATCGCCCACTTCTAAAAAGCGCCGTTTTGCAGGCGAAACCGCGAAGGTCCGTAAAAGTCGGTGTCCCGCCTTCGACCCTTACGACGACAGTTGGGATTCCTACAGTAGATCCTGTCCTGCACGGCGTCCAAAGCAAGAAGAGCACCTCCGAAGGAGCGCTGCGGAGGCCGGTGGAGTCGTTCGCCGCCTCGGGATCCACCGTCATCTTGACGTTTCCCGAAGACGAGTGCAGCAACGGCCTTTAAGGAGAGGCGGTGCTAGAAATAGCGAGGTCTTGTTACGAGACGTGCGAGACGGCCTTGGTCACCAAGTTCAGCACGCTCGGCGGCAACAACCGCGGTCGTCGATCCCACCGATCATCCAACGAACTCATCATCCTGATGCGCCCGAGAGTTTAGAGCCGTTAGTTACAATAGGTGGCACCGTATTGCTCGTGTGTCAGCTGTACCCCTACGTCCGGCGATGCATTCTGGAACTTACGATTCGCCGCCGGAAACAGGCGTTGGGCTGGACGACGCCGAGGGTACGCCATCCGGAGCAGGCAGATAGGTGGACGTGGCTGATCCTGGCGGCCTAGACTCAAATTCGTTTAGCACGCGTAGAGTCGCCCTGGAAGTATCCCGGAGTAAATTGGTGGGGGCAACAGTCGCCCCACATGCACGGGTCCCTGCCCCACGCTCTCCCGGAAGCGGTTGATCTCGGCGTTTGGTCTACTGGCGGTCACCCGCCGGCTAGCGGGCGCACGGGTTGGACGGGTACTCCTGGTCGCGAGCCGGCAAATCCGGCATCTCGTGCCGCAAGCGATACTGGCGGGGTGTCTGTCCACTCACCGTTTTGAAGGCTTCGTAGAAGCGGCTTACGGATCCGAAGCCGGTCTCGAAGGCGATACGCGTAATGTCCTGGTCCGTCGAGATAAGCAGGTACTGTGCCTGGCAGACTCGCAGGCGGGTAAGGTAGGTGCTCAGCGTCATCCCGTAGCGGCGTCGGAAGAGCGTCATGGCATAGTTGGGGTGGAGCCCCACGTGTCGCGCCACGTCGTTCAGTCGCAGCCGTCCGGCGTGGTTCTCGGCGAGGTAGCGGGCCATCTCGCTCACCTTGCGCAACGACCCCCCTTCCGAAGGGGCGTGCTCGTCGCCGGTCTCGCCCGCCTGGGCGAGCGCGATCCGCGTCACACGGCTCTCGACCTCGCGGGTGATCAGACGCCTGCGCCTGCCGTTCGCCCCCGGCAACTCCTCGTTCCAGCGGTCGAGCACCAGGCGGTCCACCTCAGACGGCTCGTCGACCAGCATCTCGCCGCTCATCAGCCGCCGCATAAACGGATCGGGAAGCCCCCAGCGCAGGACCCACACCAGCGGCACGTACACCCAGTAGAAGTCCTCTACCTCGGTCCCGCCCACGACGCTGTGTGGCATCCCCGCCCAGAACATCGATAGCCTACCGGACGGGACCTCCACCACCGATCCGGCGAGCAGGTACGTGAGGCTCCCGCCGACCGCGTAGTTGATCTCTACCTGATCGTGCCAGTGGAAAGGCATCGAGGTGAACGGCCGGCCGCGCCAGATCTCGAAGCCCGGCACCTCGTCAAGGTCGGTTCTGACAACGTCCTGCTCCATCTCAACCTTAGTATACAGGAATATTGTGCCCCTTTTACGGAAGCGCCGCGGCGGGGCCGGATGTAATTTAAGTTGCAGCAGGGGAAGAGAGGAGCGTAAGCTCGTGAAAAGCTATGGAGACCGGCCAGGCGGCCGGAGGGCCTTCCGCAGAGGGCGGACTGCACCTACCTGTGAACACGCCGGGCGCGGTGCCTTCTGCCAAGTCATCTATCGCACAACATGATCTGGGACAGTCTGCTGCCGCGCCTACGGACGGGCAGAGTGGTTGGTGGTTTCGGGGGAAAGGAGCCGGGAGGGGGCAGGGATGGGCGACTTTAGAGATGGCACGGAGAGAAGGGGAGAAGATGCGTGAACGGCTGGTGGGGCGCAGGTGGAGTCGGCGGGGCTTTCTGAAGGCGAGCGGCGGCGCGCTCGTCGGGGCCTATGCGTTGGGGATGGCCGGTTGCGGTGGGGGCAGCGGCTCCGGGGCAGGCGAGTTGGCAGTTCTGACGTGGGGCAGCACGAGCGGCGAGGAGAAGGGGTTCCGCGACCTCGCCGAGCGTTACAACGCGCAGAACCCCGAGGTGCCGGTCAGGATGGAGTTTGTACCGCCGGAGCAGGCGTACGAGCAGCTCGACACCCGCCTGGCCGCCGGGGAGGCCCCTGACATCGCCCGCCTCCAGTACCAGCAGATGGGGAGGTACGCCTCCGAGGGGGCGCTCGTTGACCTCTCCGAGTACCTGGATGAAGGCTACGGCGACGCGTTTACGCCGGCGTTGTGGCAGGCGGTCAACTACGAAGACGCGCCCTACGGCATGCCCCAGCACACCGACACCTTCGCCGTCTTCTACAACACAGACATCTTCCAGAAGGTCGGCATAGAGGTGCCCCGGAGCATGGAAGAGAGTTGGACCTGGGACGAGTTTCTTGAGATAGCGACCGGGATCAAAGAAGAAGGCGCAGCCGACTACGCGTTCGCCTACAACTGGCAGACCGACACGGCGGCCTACCGCTGGATGCCGCTGTTGTTCCAGCACGGCGGCCAACTCCTGACCTCCGACCTCGGCGCGCCGGACATAGATAGTTCCGCCGGCGTCGAGACCGTGGCCTTCACGAAGCGGTGGTTCGACGAGGACCTGGTCCCGCCCAGCACCTCCATAAAGAGCGGCGAGCAGATAGAGACACTGTTCTCGAACGGCACGACGGCCATGATGCTCAACGGGGACTGGTTGATCCCCTTCGTCGTCGACAACATGAAGGCCGGCTGGGACGTGACGTACATGATCCGGGACCAGGGGATGGCCTCCGACCTGGGCGGCAACGCGCTGGCCATTACCAGGGACAGCCCGAACCCCGAGGCGGCGGCGGACTTTCTCAAGTTCGCGGCCAACGAGGAGAACATGAGCAAGTTCTGCATAGACGGCGGGTTCATCCCGGTCCGGACGTCCCTCGCCGAGCAGGGGCTGGATTACGATCAGAGCCCCGAACAGATGAACCGCTTCGTGGAGCAGGCCACGACCGTGCCGGAGAAGATGGCCCAGGAGCAGACCGTCCCGGCCTTCGGCAACATCGTTCAGGTTCTGGCAGACCAGCTCGAAGCCGCCTTCAAGACCGGCCAGTCGCCGGAGCAGACGACGCGGAACATCGCCAGCGGCGTCCAGGAAGCCCTGGAAGATTAATCAAAGCGCGTCGCACTGAAGGAGGATTCGCGTGTCGGTGAGCCAACGCACGGGGCCAGAGACAAGAGATAGGCCGCCGGTCGGGGACCGCGGCAGTTGGTGGGGCCGTAACCAGAAGCGCCTGGTGCCTTACATATTTATTGCCCCGAACATGATCGTCTTCACCGTGTTCGTGTTCGTGCCGATCCTGTTCGCGTTCTACATAAGCTTGAACGAGTGGTCGCTGATAGGGACCCCGCAGTTCGTGGGTCTCGGCAACTACGTGGAGATGCTCGGGGACGGCCAGTTCTGGCGGGCCCTTCTCAACACCCTCGTCTACACCGTCGGTACCGTGCCGGGCAGCATAGCCCTGGGGCTCCTCGTGGCGATCGGGCTGAACCGCAAGATGCCGGGGCTCGCGCTCTTGCGGAGCCTCTTTTTCGTGCCGGTGATCATCTCGCTCGTCGCGGTCGCCCTGATCGCCTCCTGGATGTTCAACGACAACTACGGCGTCATAAACGC
>CADCUT010000077.1 GCA_902805975.1 uncultured Rubrobacteraceae bacterium
TCGACGCCGGGGTTCTGCAGCCCGATGGAGTTGACCATCCCGGCGGGCGTCTCGGCGACGCGCGGGGGCGGGTTTCCGGCTCGCGCCGCAGGGGTCGTGGTCTTCGGCAGGATAGCCCCGTAGACACCCCCGACCTCCCCGAGCGCCTCCTTCGCCAGCGTCCCGGAGGCCGAAACGAGCGGGGTGCCAAGGGTCATCCCGCACAGCTCGACCGAGAGGTCGACACCCGTCACCCTCTCCCGCACTACCAAGCCAGTACCTCCGCCCGGAAGACCGGACCCTCGATGCAGGAGCGGACGTAGCCCCCGTCCACCGGCACCACGCAGCCGTTGCACGAGCCGTTGCCGCAGCCCATCCGCTCCTCGACGGAGAGCTGGCGCAGCCCTTCAGGCCCGGCCGCCCTCTTGACGGCCGCCAGCATGGCGTTAGGGCCGCAGGCGTAGACGGCCGGGTACCCCGCGAGATCCGGGACGGCGTCGAGCACCGTGCCGTGGGTGCCGGCCGACCCGTCCATCGTGGCGACGGACGCGCCGGGGAAATCGTCGGCGACGGCGGCCGTTTTCGCGTCGAGAAAGCCGAGGAACAAGTCGTGGGCGATGCCGCGGGCCGCAAGCTGCCTGCCGAGGATCTTGAGCGGCGCGACCCCGATGCCCCCGCCGAGCAGCGCGGCCCTCCCGCCCGGGCCCCCGATCTCGAATCCCTTGCCGAGCGGGGCGGTGACCTCTATCGTCTCCGTAGCCCGGTCGAGCAACGCCGTGCCCCGGCCCCTGACCTCGAAGAGGAGGCTCGCCACCCCGGCCTCGAAGTCGTAGAACGAGAAGGGGCGGGCGAGGAAGGGGTCGAGGGTAACGGGGTAGCCCGCCGCGCGGGCCATGACGAACCGGCCCGGCTCTACCTTCTCGCCGGGCCAGCGGTAGCTAAGGAGGGTGTACGCGCCGAGCTCGCGGCGCGCCTCTATCTCTACGGTGTGGAACTTCACGCGCGGGTCGCGTAGAGGCCCTGGAGGCTGTTCACGCGGCGGGTCCCGCCCCGGATGCGGGCCTCGATGCCCTGCACGGCGGCGGCCGAGCCGGCGAGGGTCGTGATGCAGGGGACGCCGTGCATGAGGGCCCTGCGCCGGATCAGGTACCCGTCCGTCCGCGCCCCGCGGCCCCACGGGGTGTTGACGATAAGATCCACCCCACCCTCCTCTATGAGCGAGAGCACGTCGCCGCCGGCCTCGCCGATCTTCGGCACCACAACTACCGGAAGCCCGTTGCTCTTGAGTACCTCGGCAGTCCCCTCGCTCGCGGAGATCTCGAACCCGAGGTCCGCGAAGGCCCGCGCGATGAGCACCACGGACCGCTTGTCCCTGTTCGAGACCGAGATGTACACCCTCCCCGCCACCGGCAGCGTCTGGCCCGCCGCGATCAGGGCCTTGGCGAACGCACCCCCGAAGGTCCGGTCTATCCCCATCGCCTCCCCCGTCGAGCGCATCTCAGGCCCTAGCAAGGGATCCACGTCCGCGAACCGGTCGAACGGAAAGACCGGCGCCTTGACGGAGAAGTGTCCGTTTGTGGAGGACTGCGGCTGTATATCCCGCAATTTCTCACCCACGGAGACCCTCGTCGCCAGCTTCGCGAGCGGGACGCCGGTCGCCTTGGAGATAAATGGCACCGTCCGGGAGGCGCGGGGGTTGCATTCGATCACCATGATCTCATCGCCCCGCACGATAAACTGGACGTTCATCAGGCCGACGACGCCGACGGCGAGGGCGAGGCGGCGGGCGTAGTCCTCTATCCTCTCGACCAGCGCGCTGTGGAGCGTGATCGGCGGCGTAACGCACGACGAGTCGCCGGAGTGGACCCCGGCCTCCTCGACGTGCTCCATGACCCCCCCGACAAAGACCTCCTCCCCGTCGCACACGGCATCGACGTCTACCTCGACGTAATCCTCCATGAACTTGTCGACGAGGGTCGGATGCGTGGGGCTTGCCGCAGCCCCCGTCCTCAGGTAAAGGTCCAGGTCATCGTCGTTATAAACGATCTCCATCCGGCGCCCGCCGAGCACGTAAGAGGGCCGCACCACGACCGGGTACCCGAGCTCTCCGGCCACCGCGCGGGCCTCCGCCGGGGTCGTCGCCGTGCCGAACCGTGGGTGCGGGATCCCGAGGTCTTCCAGCAACCGCCCGAAGCGTGAGCGGTCCTCGGCGAGGTCGATGGCGTCGGGTGAGGTACCGAGGATCGGGACACCCTCTTTTTCGAGTTCGCGGGCGAGCTTCAGGGGGCTCTGCCCGCCGAACTGGAGGATGACGCCGTGGGGCTTCTCGCGACGGATCACCTCGAGCACGTGCTCGGCGGTGAGCGGCTCGAAGTACAGGCGGGTGGAGGCGTCGTAGTCCGTGGAGACGGTCTCTGGGTTCGAGTTGACCATCACCGAATCGAAGCCGGCGTCCTTGAGGGCGTAGCTGGCGTGGACGCAGGCGTAGTCGAACTCGACGCCCTGCCCGATCCTGTTCGGCCCGCTCCCGAGCACGACCACAGAGGGGTTCTCCCCGCGCACGACCTCGTCCTCATCCTCGTAGGTAGAGTAGTAGTACGGGGTCTGGGCCGGGAACTCCCCGGCGCAGGTGTCGACGGACTTGTAGGTCGGCGAGACGCCAAGGGCGCGCCGGACACCCCGCACGACCTCCGTAGAGGTGCCTGAGGCCGAGGCTATCGTCTCGTCGGTGAGGCCTATCCTCTTTAGCTCGCGCAACTCTTCGGCGTCGAGGGGGATGGAGATCGCGCCCTCCGCCGCCACGATGCGGGCTATGGAGGCTATGAAGAAGGGGTCGATGCTGGTGCGGGCGTGGATCTCGCGTATGTCGAGCCCCGCCCGCAAGGCGTCGAAGATGGCGAAGACCCTGTAAGGTCCCGGCTCATCCAACCCGGCCTTTACGTCCTGCGGGTCGACCTCAAGCGAAGCCATCGCCTTGCTCAGGCTCTCCGTGAACGTCCGGCCTATCGACATGACCTCGCCCACGGAGTGCATCCTGGTCGTGAGCCTCGGCGACGCGCCGGGAAACTTCTCGAAGGCGAAGCGCGGGATCTTGGTCACCACGTAGTCGAGCGCGGGCTCGAAGGAGGCCGGCGTCGCCCGCGTTATGTCGTTCGGGATCTCATCGAGCGAGTACCCCACCGCGAGCTTGGCCGCTATCTTGGCGATCGGGAACCCGGTCGCCTTGCTCGCAAGAGCGCTCGACCGGCTCACCCGCGGGTTCATTTCGATCACGTAGAAGTCGTCGCTCCCCGGATCCACCGCGAACTGGATGTTCGACCCGCCCGTGCTCACCCCGATTTCTCGTATTATGCGTAAAGACGCGGAGCGGAGGGTCTGGTACTGGCGGTCGGAGAGGGTCTGGGCGGGGGCTACGGTTATGGAGTCGCCGGTGTGGACGCCCATGGGGTCGAGGTTCTCTATCGAGCAGATGACGACGACGTTGTCGTCGAGGTCGCGCATGACCTCGAGCTCGAACTCCTTCCAGCCGGCGACGCTCCTCTCGACGAGGACGGAGCCCACCGGGCTCGCTTCGATGCCGTCTGAGACGGCGCGGCGGAGCTCGGCGTGGTCGGCCGCGGTGGCGCCGCCCTTGCCGCCGAGGGTGAAGCTCGGACGGATAATGAGGGGGTAGCCGATCCTGCCGGCGAGCTCCTCCGCGCCCTCGAAGCTCTTCACGGTACGGCTCGGCGGGACCTTGAGCCCGATCCTGGTCATCGCGTCGTGGAAGAGCTGGCGGTCCTCGGCCTTGTGGATCGAGGGTATCGACGCGCCGAGAAGCTCGATGCCGAGGTCGTCTAAGACCCCCGCCTCGTGGAGCTCGATGGAGAGGTTGAGCGCGGTCTGTCCCCCAAGGGTCGGGAGTAGCGCGTCGGGACGCTCCTTGCGCAGGACCTCCGAGACGGCTTCCAGCGTGAGCGGCTCGACGTAGGTGACGTCGGCCACCTCGGGGTCGGTCATGATGGTGGCGGGGTTCGAGTTGACGAGGACGACGCGGTAGCCCTCGTCGCGTAGGGCCCGGCAGGCCTGGGTGCCGGAGTAGTCGAACTCCGCGGCCTGGCCGATCACGATAGGGCCAGAGCCGATGATCAGGATCTTCTCGATGTCGTCGCGCCTCGGCATCTTTAGCCGACCACCGCCTTCGGCGAGACGGTGTCCACGAACCCGTCAAAGAGGTAGCCGGAGTCGCGCGGCCCTGGGCTCGATTCGGGGTGGTACTGGACGCTCCAGGCGCGCATCTCGGGCGAGGAGATACCTTCTACGGTGCCGTCATAGAGGTTGCGGTGGGTCAACTCGACCCCTTCGGGCAGCGATTCTTCCAGAACCGAGAAGCCGTGGTTCTGGCTCGTTATCTCGATGCGGCCGTTCTGCAAGTTCCTGACCGGGTGGTTCGCCCCGTGGTGCCCGAAGGGCATCTTGTACGTCTCGCAGCCCAAGGCCAGCCCGAGGAGCTGGTGTCCCAGGCAGATCCCGAAGACCGGCACCTCGCCGAGCGCGGGGCGCAGGGCGTCGACGGCCCGCTCTAGGGCCGCCGGGTCACCGGGACCGTTGGAGAGAAAGAGGCCGTCGGGGTCGGAGGCCAGGATCTCGTCTGGTTCCGCGGAGCCGGGCATCGCGAGCACCGTGGCGCCCCGGCTGCGGAGCTCCTTGTAGATGGAGCCCTTGACCCCGTAGTCCAGAGCCACGACCCGGCACCGCTCCTCGCCGAAGGCTGGCATGAGGGTCGGTTCGGTGAGGTCCGAGCCGGATGACGCCAGGTCCAGGCCTACCATCGAGGGGTGGGCGTTGGCCTTCTCTTTCAGTACGTTCGAGTCTCTCTCTACGGTAGAGATCACACCCCGCATCGCGCCCCTGTCCCTGATGCGCCGGGTTAGAGCCCGGGTATCCATGCCCTCGATGCCGAGGACCCCGGCCCCATCAAGGGTCGCGGCGAGGGACTCCTCGCTCGCCCAGTTGCTGTAGTAGGGGGTGTACTCGCGGACGAGGACGGCGGCGGCCTGAACGTCGCGGGACTCCTCATCGCCGGGGATCATGCCGTAGTTGCCGATCAAGGGATAGGTGAAGAGCACGATCTGGCCCCGGTAGGAGGGGTCCGTGATGGTCTCCTGGTAGCCGACCATGCTGGTCGTGAAGACCACCTCGCCGGCGACCTCGCCGTCCCCGGCGAAGCTCCAGCCCTCGAAGACGCTCCCGTCCTCGAGTACCAGCGTCGCCCTGCTGCGTCCCTGACGCCGGCTACCCGCGTGTTCCAAGTTGCGCTCCAGTCCTGTCGTGTACGAGCTCTCCGCCAACTATAGTACCCACCACCCGGCCAGTTAAGGTCCTTCCGAGGTAAGGCGAGTTCGAGGAGCGGCTGATCATGGTCCCCGAATCGACCGTCCACCTCTCGGAGAGATCAACAAGCGTGAGGTCGGCGGGCTCGCCCACCGCAAGGCTCCCCCCCTCCCCCATCCACCGGCCCGGCGCGCAGCTCATCGCCTCGATGAGCCTTGGGAGGGTGATCTTGCCTGCCAGCACGAGCTCGGTGTGGAGCGCGGCGAAGGCCGTCTCGTGGCCGAGAAAGCCGGGCGCGGCCTCTTCGAGCGGGAGCTCCTTCTCTTCCGAGGCGTGCGGGGCGTGGTCCGTCGCCACGAAGTCGAGCACGCCGGCGCGCAGAGCCTCGCCCACGCCGTCCCTGTCCGCGTCGGGGCGCAGGGGCGGGTTGACGCGGTAGAGCCCTTCGAGGGTCGAGATCAGATCGTCCGTGAGCGTCAGGTGGTGAGGGGTGGTGTCGGCGGTGACGTCGGCCCGGTCCTTGAAGAAGGCGACGAGGGCAGCCGAGAGGGCCGTCGAGACGTGGGTGATGTGGGTTCTGGCGCCCGTCTCGGCCGCGAGGATGAGGGCCGTTGCGGTGGCGACGTCCTCCGCGCTCGCGGGGGAGCCCGGGATGCCCGCGAGGGAGGCGGCGACACCATCGTGGACGACGCCCGTGGCGAGCGTGTGGTCTTCGCAGTGAAGGATCAGGGGCAGCCCCGCCGAGCGGGCGTAGGTCATCCCGTTTCGCAACACGCCGGCCGAGGCGGTCCCGAGACCGTCGTCCGACACGCAGAAGGCTCCGGCCTCTTTCAACAGACGCATCTCCGTGAGGCGCTCTCCCTTGAGGCCGACATGGAGCGCAGCGGAGATCCGGGCCCGGACCCTGGATTCTCGCTCTATTTTTCGGGCGAGGCCACTCACGATCACGGGGCTATCGACGATGGGGTCGGTGTTCGGCATCATGACGACGCCGGTAAAGCCGCCGGCGGCGGCCGAGGCGGACCCGCTCTCGATGGTCTCCTCGTCCTCGCGGCCGGGGGTGCGCCAGTGGGCGTGCACGTCCACGAACCCGGGGAAGAGGTGCAAACCGTCTGCGTCGAGCTCGCGCGTCCCGCGCAGGTTCTCGCCGACCTCGGCGATCTCCCCTTCCGCGAGCCGGACGTCCATGACGCCATCGAGCCCGGCCCCGGGGTCGAGGACGCGGGCGTTGCGGACGACGAGGTCCGTTGGGGTTGGGATCACGCGGCAACCCGCTGGGCGGCGCCGGTCGCGACGGTCAGCACCGCCGAGCGCACGGGGACGCCGGCCGCGACCTGGTTCGGCACGAGGGAGGCGGCGTCGAGCACGACGTCGCCTTCTATCTCTACCCCCCGGTTGACGGGGCCGGGGTGCATGACGAGAGCCCCACCCCGCAGGTGCCGCCGCGCCACGCCGTAGAACCGCGCGTACTCGCCGACGGAGGGTATCCTGGCGCCGGTCATCCGTTCCCTCTGAAGCCTCAAGGTATAGAGCACCTCGGCGCCACGGTCGATCGCCTCATCGACGGAAGGGAGCACCGGGAGGCCCCACGCGCCCGCGTCCCGGGGAAGCAGGGTGCGGGGCGCCACTAGCGAGATCTCCATCCCCGCCTTCGTGAACGCCGGGATGACGCTCCGGGCGACCCGGCTGTGCAGGACGTCCCCGATTATGGCGACCCTGCGGCCCGAAAGCTCGTCGAAGCCGCCGAGGGCCTTGCTCAGGGCGTAGAGGTCGAGGAGCGCCTGGGTCGGGTGCTGGCCGCAGCCGTCGCCCGCGTTGACGACGGGGGCGGCGGTGTGGCGTGAGGCGAGCGACGCCGAGCCGGCGGCAGGGTGGCGCAGGACGATAGCGTCCGCGCCGAGACTGTCCAGGGTGACGACCGTGTCCACGAGTGACTCGCCCTTTGAGATGGCGGAGCCCTTGTCAGAGAGCGAGATCACGTCGGCCCCGCACCTCCTTGCGGCGAGCTCGAAGGAGACGGCCGTCCGGGTCGAGGACTCGAAGAAGGCCAGGCACACGGTCTTGCCCGTTAGGGTTCCTTCTACGCTACCCTCCTCGTGGGCCCTGGCGAGGTCCAGGATCTCCCTCAGTTCGTTCCTGCTCGTATGTTCCAGCGACAGAAAGCTCCTAATCCCCAACGACGATCACCCCGTCCTCCCCGTCCGTCTCCTCCAGGTTGACCAGCACCCTCTGCCCGCGCGCCGTCGGCACGTTCTTTCCGACGTAATCCGCCCGGATCGGCAGCTCCCTGTGCCCCCGGTCCACCAGGATTGCGAGCCTCACGGCCGCCGGCCTGCCGAGCTCAAGGAGCGCCTCCATCGCCGCCCGCGCAGTCCGGCCGGTATAGAGCACGTCGTCCACCAAGACCACGGTCTTCCCCGTTACGTCGAACGGGACGTTGCTGCCCTTTAACTCCGGGTCCTCTACCGAGAGATCGTCGCGGTGGAGCGTGATGTCCAGCGATCCGACGGGCGCGTCGAGGCCCTCGAAGCGGATGAGGTTCTCCGAGATCCTGCGCGCCAGCGGGACGCCGCGCGTCAGCACCCCGACGAGGGCGAGGTTATCCAGAGAGGCGGCGTTCTTTTCGAGTATTTCGTGGGAGATGCGGCGGAGCGAACGGTCGATCCCGTCCGGGGTGAGTAGTTGCGAGCGCGCGTGCTCGCGTGTGCTTGATCGGCCCAAGCCTGCCTCCTTCGCGCCTCACGGGACGCCGTTAAAGGGCGGTCTTGCTAACAGGGGAACCTACCAGAGCGCCGGATGGGCGTCAAGTGGCGTAACGAGCCGCCGACCGCTCACCGGAGCCCGAGCGCACCTTCAAGTGCGGCTTGATCGGCGGCGCTGTGGGCGCCCGCCGCCCGCCACGAGATACGGCCGGCCCGGTCGGTCAGGAAAAGCGCTATGTTCCGCGTACCCTCAAGGTCGAGGGCGGCCAGAAGCTTGCCGAGGTCCGTGTAGGCCGTGAGCGTCCGCGCCCTGACCCCCCGGTCCGGGATGCCGGCAACCATACCCCCGTCTATTATCCTCCTGACCGGAAGGCGCGACCGCGGAACCGCCACTAGTTCGTAGAAGCGCAGTCCCGGGCGGCGGCCGGCCAACTCCTCCAGCGGAGGCACCCAGGAGTCGATCAACCTCTGCTGCCACCACTCGAACCCGACGAGCAACAGGTTGAGATGGCCCTCCAGGTCCTCCGGCAACTGGTAGGCCCGCCCATCCAGGCTGCGAGCCTCCAGCCGCGGAAAACCGGAGATCGTGGCCGGCTCCCCGGTGCTCACGCCGCAGCCCCCGTGGCACCCCGGGACCCTCGCGTCCGCAGCGGGGCGACGAGGGCGAGGGCGACGGGGATTGTCCCGAGAGCCGCGGCGAGGGTCGTGATCCCGGAGGCGCCGTACTGGTTGGCGACGACCGCGACCAGGGCCCAGAGAACGGCTCCCGCGTAGGCGACGTAGCCCTGCGCGGGGCCGCGCCTCGCCGACCGGATCACGACGGAGATCACGACGGAGGCCACGACCACGCCGACGATCAGCAGGATGGCCCCGAGGACCGCCTCCGTCGAGCCGCCGTCGAGAAGGCCGATGCCGACGAGCGTCGTCGCGACGCCCACGAACACGGCGGCCGTAACCCAGCCCGCGAAGAGGCCAACGGGAACCGAGACGAGCCAGCGCTCGGCCCGGCCGAGGCCACGCTCCCGGTGGGCACGGCCCAGGCGCACGAGCGCCGCCACCGCGCAGGCGACTATGCCCACGAGCAACACCTGCGACACCACGAACAGTTCGGCCGGGAACAGGATCTGCCACAGCCCGTTTCCGGCGAACGCCCCGGCCACGAACCACCCCACGCGCCGCAGCAGCGGGTTCTGCCGCTGCCCCGGCAGGGCCTGGTAGACGGTGTAAGCCAACGAGAGCGCAAAGATGGGTCCCCACACGGCGAAGGCGTAATCAGCGGGGACGACCAGGGTCGGGTTCTCCGCCGAGACCCTTCCCACGGTCTCCCCCGCCAGAGCCCCGCCCCCGATCTGAAAGATCACCCCAAGGACCGTGGACGCCTGCCGGGCCACGTCCGCACCGTTCCTCGTTTTCACCTTCGTCCTCCTAGCTCGTTCTATCTCCTGAATACTCGATGCCGAGACGAAACCGACGAGCGTCTTCACAGCGCGACGCGCCTCGTCCTTGCCCGGCCACCGTCATGGGCGGCGTGCAGACTGTCTATGGAGGCCTCGACGGCCCTTATGGTCTGTGCCGGCAGCTCGAGCTCCGGCGTGGCGCGCGCCCGCTCGATCACCATCATCGGAACGTCCGGGTTGAGCGCGGCGAGCCGCTTCCCCGTGTCGAGCCCGACCTGCCGCTCCTCGGAGCCCCAGATCATGGCCGCCGGAACCCCGAGATCGCGCATGTAGGGGGCGAAGTCGAAGCGCAGGCCGCCCGTCAGGAACGGCAGCGCCGCGTACGCGCCGCCGGGCTTGCGCGCGGAGTGCAGGAACCCGTCCACGATCTCCCGGCTGACGGCCCCCGGCTCGTAGAAGCCCTGCGAGGTAAACCACGACCGGATAAAGCTCCTGCGATGGAAAACCAGACGGTACAAGATAAGGTTGAGCGTCCAGGCTCGCGCGAGCGGCGTGAGCGTGCGCCGCGCGACGGGTCCGAAAGCATCCTCGCCAAAGTCCAGGCCACCGGAAGGCGTCACCATCACCAGACCCTCGAATAGCTCGGGCCTCTTGCGCGCGAGCTCGGCGGCGAAGCCCGCCGCGAGCGACTGGGCCACGACGATCGCCGGCCCGCCGAGGTGCCCGAGCAAAGCCTCCAACTGCGCCACGTAATCCCCGAACATCAAGAAGCGCCGCGGATGCTCGGACTCCCCCCAGCCGACCCAGTCCGGGACGATTACCCGGTAGCCCGCCGCAAAGGCGGGCGCGACCTTGCTCCAGGTCCACGCCGAAGCGCCCCCGCCGATCCCGTGCAAAAACACCACCGGACGACCCGTCCCAGCCTCGTAGTACGCCATCTCGCCCGCTGGCGTAAACAGCCTGCGCCGCTCGAAACCGTGCCCCGTGAAATCTACCGTGGGGTCCGCGACCTCCCGTCGTCCCAACAACGCCGTGGCCCCCACCGTCGCCACCGCAGCCCCAAGTACCGCCCTCCTGGTCGTTACGCGTCCCATCACCGCTCTCCTCTCCTCGCCGTCCTGCCGGTGCCAGCCGTGGCCCGTATTCGGGGCCTCCATGCTAGACTGGTACCATGATCGTGTATTTTAAATATCGTATTACTTGAATGTCAAGAGACATTGAGAAAAACGTGGCCGAGTTGGTGTACCGGCAGGCGGCGGCGACGTTGCAGCACGCGGCGGCGATGGCGCGCCGGATGGGGCTTGGGTTGACCGACCTGCACGCCTTGGAGCATCTATCTCGGGGGGAGTTGACGCCGAAGGAGCTCGGCGAGCGGCTCTTCGTGAGCCCGGGGGCGATCACGGCCCTCGTGGACCGGTTGGAGGGCGTCGGGCACGTGGAGCGCGTGGCGAACCCGAAGGACCGAAGGAGCACGCTTTTGCGCACGACGCGGTCGGGCAGGGAGGCCATGGTTGCCCAGGTACTGCCCCTCGCGGCCGAGGTCGAGCGGATCGCCGCGGGCCCGTCCGAACGAGAGCTGGCGGCGGTCGAGGGGTTCGTCCGGGAGGTCACGGCGGCGACGGCGCGTCAGGCCCGGGGTCCCGGCGGCGCGGTCGACGGGCCCTCCGGGGGCCGGGACGACCGCGGCAGGCGTAGTCGCCCGGGTTCGCGGGCGGGGGGCCGAACGTCGTCGGCTAGCGGCGGTCCGACAAGCCGTGCTCAACGGCGTAGATTGCGAGTTGCGTGCGGTCCCTGAGGCCCAGCTTTCGCAGGATCTTCGAGACGTGGTTGCGGGCGGTTTCCTCGCTTATGTAGAGCGCGCGGGAGATCTCCGCGTTCGTGGCCCCTCGCCCGACGACCTCGGCCTCCCTCTCCGAGAGCCCGGACCCGCCGCCCCCTGAACCTATCGCCCCCGACGCCCTCCCGAGCTCCGCCACGACCCTCGCGGCGATCTGACCGCCGAGGACGGTCTCGCCCTTGTGGGCCTTCTCTATGGCGGAGATGAGTTCCTCGGGCGGGGTGTCTTTCATGAGGTAGCCTTTGGCACCGGCCCCAAGGCCGCGAAGACTTACTCGTCGTCGTCGAAGGTGGTCAGGATGATGGCGGCTATGCGGGGGTACTCGTCGGAGAGGCGGCGAACAAGCTCTACCCCGTCCATGAGCGGCATGAGGGCGGCCACGAGGGCAACGTCCGGCCTGGCGGAGGGCAGCATTCGGAGGGCGGCCCCGCCGTCCGCGGCCTCGCCGTCCGCGGCCTCGACGGCGTCCTCTATCTCCAGCAGTTTCGCCAGGCCCCGCCGCACGAGCGCCTGGTCGTCAACGATGAGGACCCGCACTGGCCTCTCGCTCACGGGCTGACCGCCCGGCCGGATCGGACCGGCAGCTCAACCTCGAGGGCGAATCCCCCCGGGGCGAGCCCCCCAGGTCGCCGCGCCACCCGGATCCTCTGCGCGCTCCCTGAGGGAGTTCAGGCCGAAACCCCCGGGCGTTACGTCTACGTTGCCCGGTCCCCCACCATCATCGAGCGGACACCGGGTCTCAGGCCGGGGTCCTTCACCTCTGTCCGAGCTGCCCGCGGTTGGCGGTCAGCACCTCGTCGGACAGTGCGGGATCGGCCTCGGCGACGGCGCGGGAGACCACCAGCGAGCCGACCATCTGGCAGAACAGTGCTATCGCCTGTTCGCGGGCTTCCGCCGCGCTCAGTTCGGTGCCGGATTGGTGCGCGCGATCGAGCACCATCTCGGTGATGGCGCTGAAGTAGCCCTCAAGCCCCCGTTGGTACTCGGTCTGGGCTGCGACG
>CADCUT010000078.1 GCA_902805975.1 uncultured Rubrobacteraceae bacterium
GTGATCCGGCTGGACGGGCTCATGAACGTGTACTCGATGGTCCCCTCCCACCGCTCCCAGCTCACCGTCTCCGAGAGCACGTCGAAGAGCATCGAGAGGTAGTTCCACAGCAAGGCGCCCACGAGCAGGTACGTCATCCAGTACTGGCCGTCGTACCTGCCGCCGGCGGCCTCGATCCCTGCCCCTATAAACGTGATCGCCATGGCGTTGATCGTCACGTAGACGAGCCAGACGATCTCCCACATGAAGTAGCGCTTGGTCAGAAAGTAGTTCCGCTGTACGTACCCCCAGACGGCCACCATCTCGGTGAGCCATAAGGGTTTCACCGTGCCTCTCATTCCTTTACTCCTTCTCCGCGCTGGCCTCTTCGACCGAGTAACCGGTAGCGGCCATGAAAGTCTCTTCGAGGGTTGGGACGCGGCCGTTGGCTCCGCTAGCGTAGCGGCGCTTGAGGTCCTCGGGCCTCTCCAAAGCGAGTATCTTCCCGTCCATCATGATGCCGACGCGGTCGCAGAGTTCCTCGGCCTCGCCCATGTCGTGCGTGCAGAGGAGGATCGATGAGTCGTGCGCCTCGCGTATCCTCTGGATAAACGCCTGCACGTCCTTCTTGCTTCTCGGGTCGAGGCCCGTCGTCGGCTCGTCGAGGAGCATCAGGACCGGGCTCGTGAGGAGCGCCCGCGCGAGCGCTATCTTCTGCTGCATCCCGCGGCTCAGGTGCTCCATCGGCTCGGTCGCCCGCTTCTGGGCGAAGCCGATGTTCTCCAGGATGTCCTTGATCCTGGGCCGCGCCTCCCGGCTCGTCACGCCGTAGAGCTTGGCCCCGTAGAGCAGGTTCTCCATCGCGGAGAGCTTCTTGAAGAAGCTCGCCTCGACGCTGACGCGGTTCATGCTGCGCTGCACCTGCTTGGGGTGCCTGACGGCGTCCGTGCCGAAGACCTCGACCGACCCTGTGTCGGGCAGGACGAGCGTCGAGATCACACGCACCAGCGTGCTCTTGCCGCTGCCGTTCGGGCCGAGAATACCTACGACCTCCCCCTTGCCAACCTCCAGGGAGACCCCGTCGAGCGCACGCACGACCTCCCCCCGACGCTTCTTGAAGCTCTTGTCGACGTCTTTTAGCTCTAATGCTTTCACCGTTGCGATAACTCCTTGTCGAGGGGCTCTAGGTTCGAGGTTCTAGGTTCGAGGCTCTAGGGGTGATTGGCGGGAAGGGGACCCGACCCCGCACCCCTGTAGCCTCAAAGCCTCCGGAGGAGGCGACCTCGAACCTTAAGGCCTTCTCGCTTCGAGCCGCTCCCAGACCACGCGCCACGTCTCTTCCCGCTCGGCGGCGACCGCCAGGGTGAAGAGTTGTCGGGCGAGCCTGGCGCGCAGCGAGGGTTTGTCCTCGCTGCGGGCGTACCGCTGTCGCTCGGCGACCTTGTCGGCGAACTCCTGCTGCCTGAGCGTGCGGTCCTGCGCTGCGTAGAAATCCCGGTACATCTCTTTCTCCTTCTCTCTCGTCTCTTTGCGTCGCTTCCGTACCTCGGGTGGTGCCCGTCTGGGGATCGGAGCGGAGACTCGTGCCCTGGCCTGTGTGGCGCAAAGCTTGAGGCCCCCGGTCCGTGTAGTCCGGGGGCCTCGTGAGAAGTGTGGTTGAGCTAAAGGCTCATGTTCTCATCGCGACCGCGCGGACCTCGGGACGCACCTCTCCCCCGAAGGACCCGATAGCCGGGTTCTTGAGGCGGAAGAGCACCCACTCGGGACGCACCACTTCCCCGAACACCGGAAGTCCTATGTTCGTGTGGATAGTGGACATCAAT
>CADCUT010000079.1 GCA_902805975.1 uncultured Rubrobacteraceae bacterium
AGATGCGCGAGATCATCGAGGTCCAGGTCAAGCGCTTCCGCAAGCAGCTCGCCGAGCGCGAGGTCACGGTCGAGTTCACGACCGAAGCCCTGGACAAGCTCGCCGAGGAGGGCTACGACCCGGCCTTCGGGGCCAGGCCGCTGCGCAGGACTCTCCAGCGCATGATCGAAGACCCCATGAGCGAGATGATCCTCAAGGGCGAGATCCCGAACGGCTCCAAGGTGACCATCGAGCCCAACGACAAGACCTCAGACGATATCTCCGAGGACGAGACGATTGTGGACATCAAGGTCAGCCAGCCCAAGGAGATCGTCAAGGCCGAGTAAGGAAAACCAGAGCGAAACTATTCGAGGGCCGGGGTGCGAAAGCGCCCCGGCCCTTCGCATGTGGGTCGGCTTTAACGAACTTCTAGCCTGGATTTCAGGCTCCTGCAACACCGGCGCGGCCTCCCCCGTGTACCATCGGCAAAGCATTGATCTCTTGCCCCGGAGGGTCGACGTGTCATTTCCGATGAACCCGCGTATGGTCACATTGTTATTGCTGGTTACGGCCGCGATGTTGCTCGCGGCCCTGCCATCTGCCGCTTCGGCAAAGCCGGGTCAAACCGGTTCCGGGGGCCTGGAGAGGGCCCACGCCCACAACGACTACGAGCACGACCGGCCGCTCTACGACGCTTTGGACAACGGCTTCAAGAGCGTCGAGGCCGACGTGTGGCTTATCGACGGCGAGCTCGTCGTCTCGCACGACGACCCGCGGCTCGCCACGACGGCAGAGCCGAAGGGCACCCTCGAATCCCTCTACCTCGAGCCGTTGCGCGAGAGGGTCAGGGAGAACGGCGGGAACGTGTACAGGGGTGACCCCGACTACTTCACGCTCCTGGTCGACATAAAATCCGAGGCGGTCCCGACCTACGAGGCTCTGCATGAGGAGTTGGAGGGGTACCGTTCGATCTTCACGACGTTCAAGGACGGTAAGGTCGAGGACGACGCCGTCATCGCCATCGTCTCCGGCAACCGCCCCCGCGAGCTCATGGAGGGGCAGCGCGTCCGGCACGCCGCCTACGATGGCCGCATCCCCGACGATCTAGGGAAAGGCCCGCAGACGTTCGTGCCCCTGGTGAGCCAGAACTGGACCAGGCTCTTCACCTGGCAGGGCGTCGGCCCCATGCCCGAGGCGGAGCGCGAGAAGCTGCGCAACATCGTCGCGGCGGCCCACGCCAACGGCCAGCGCGTCCGCTTCTGGGCCACCCCGGAACTGCCGGGGACGCGCGAGGCCGTCTGGGGCGAGTTGCTCGCGGCCCAGGCTGACTACATCAACACGGACAACCTCGACGCCCTCGAAAGGTACCTGCTCCAGAACGACCCTCGTCCCACCGAACCCAACGTCTACTGGAACGACCCGGCGGCCAAGGGCGGCCGGGCCGGGTAGTTTGGGCCCGGTCCGTTTCGCGGCATGATGAGATCCCGAGCAGGAACGCGAGAGACCCCTTCCGTCAAGACAACCCCTAACCACCCGCGCTACGGGGACGCGTCCCCGTAGCGCGGAGCGCCTGACCGTTACAGGCTGGGCGCCGCCGTGGCGTTACTGCGAGGCGACGAACTCCTCGTAGGGGACGCCGGGCTGGAAGATGGCGTTCTCTTCTTCGGTGAAGCGGTGCTTCCAGGCGCCGTCTTCCTGCACGAACAGGGTGTAGCGGTCTATGGAGGTGCCGTCCTTGAAGGTCCTGTAGACGGTGACCCCAACCTCGGGGTCCGACGCTGAGTTCTCCACGACGACGTCTATGGTGGAGAGTTCCAGTCCCTCCGTGTCGGCGAAGAACTGGTTCTTGAGGTACCACTCGTCTTCGGGGTAGAGCGCCCTCGTGGTGGAGTCGAGGTTGGCGTAGGTGTAGGCCCAGTCCTCGCGGTCCACGGCCTGGTAGTAGGCCTCGGCCGCCTCGGCGACCTCGGCGTCGGAGGCGGGTGGCGCGCTGCTCGTGGGTTCGGGGGAAGGAGCAATGGCTTCTTCCGGTTCGGGGGTAGGGGGCGCGGCCTCTTCCGGTTGGGGGGCAGTCGCCGGTTCGGGTTCTGGTGCTGTGGCGATGCCTTGCAGGTCGCCGATGGCCCAGGTGTAGGTGCCACCGCGGGCGAAGGGTCTGTAGTCGAGTTGGAGGCCGCGGGACTCCGGGGGGACCTCGTAGACGATGTCGCCGCTCGCTCTCTGTCCCGGGCCTATCTCACCCTCAGCCAGCTCGCGCTGCTGAGAGTGGAACGTCTGGGAGGCGGAGTAGCCTTCCTCGTTCTTGAGCACGAGCTCCAGCAAACTGGAGACGGAGATGGCTCCCTCCGAGACGTTCTCGAAGGTGAGGTCGGCGGCTAGGAACCGGTTGTCGGGGTTCTGGATGGGCTGGTCGAAGTCCGTGGTGGGCAGGATGCGCACCCCGTTCAAGGTCGCCTCGATGCCTTCGACCTCGACGGAGTCGCCCACGCCAAGTTCCTGCTCCGTTGGTGGCTGTGAGGCTTCGGTGTTCTGCTCCCGTTCGGTCGGCTCCGGGTCTTTCGCGGGGGCGGGCTGGTTTGCCGAGGCTCGTTGGGAGGGTGTTTCGTCCCCGCCGGTCAGGGCGAGGCCAACTATCACGCCTATCCCGATCAGGACGAGAAGTACGGCGGCGAGGCCCAGGATCAGGGGCAGCGCCCGGTTGCCAGGTTCGGGCGTTGGGCCGTAGGATGGCACCGGCATCTGCCGGGTTGGGGCGTCTTCTTGTGACGCGGGAGACACCCTGGCGCCGCACGTGCCGCAGAAGTTGTCCCCTGCATTCACGATGCTTCCACACTGCGCGCAGTAAACGGGGCGCTCTCTCCCCACCATCTCTCCTCGTAAGATCCGTCTCGAACCCCGACAGTTTAGGACACCGCCGATGCTCCCGCCGAACGATCTGGCGGCTCGCGCAGGCGTTCGGGTCAATCGGGCCGTATGGGTGCTGCGTCTCCCCTGACCGTGAAGGCGCACGGGTCGATGACCTCGGAGATCTTACGGCGGGCCTTGTCGGCGTCGCCGGGGACGTCCACCTCGATCCTCCCGTTCGCGTTGTCCAGGCCGTAGCCCCACGAATCCGAGCCGGGTATGTTCTCCAACCGGCGCGCGAACGTCGCCAGGTCCTCGCCCGACCAGCGAACGGTCTCCACCGTGATCCTCTCCGGCTCCTCGACGTTCTTGCGCAGATAGGTGAGCACCTCGTCCTCCCCGCGCGTAACCTGTACGATGATCCGGTCCCGGACGCTGTCGATCAGGACCCCGGCGCGCCTGTCGGCGGGAAGCGCGTTGATGAGGCTCTCCGCGGCGCTCGCGGTGGGGTAGAGGAAGTCGTCGTTCTCGCCGACCGGCCGCCTGAGACCTTCTTGCTCCGCCAGATCTTGCTGCCAGGCGAAGAAGCCTTGCGCCTTCGCCGGGCAGATCGCGAGTAGCCTCTCGCGCTCGCCCGCGTAGCGGGACTGGGGGCTGTCTTCACCCGCGGAACTCCCTTCGGAGCGCCCCTGGGTACCGCAGGCGGTCACCGTCAGCAGCATCGCCGCGACGAGCAAGGGTATACGGGCCAGCCGCCATCCGGTCCCGTAAGGCATGGGAGTATTGTAGCGACGAGGGCTGGCGCCAAACAAGGCGCCGTCCGTCGCGGTTCCATCCCGTACAATCGGATCATGGCTACAAAGACACTCTACGTTTGCTCGAACTGCGGCCACACGTCCCCGAAGTGGTTGGGGCGTTGCCCGGACTGCGGGGAGTGGAGCACGTTCGTCGAGGAGGCGCGCGAGGAGAAAAAGGTCGTCGGCTTCGCGGAGCGGGCGACGAGGAAGAAGACGAGGGCCGCCGGCCGGACGCTGAGGCTCGATCAGGTCGAGACCGCCGTGGACGGGGGCCGGATCGGCACGAGCGTCGGCGAGCTCGACCGGGTGCTCGGGGGTGGGATCGTGCCGGGCTCCATGGTCCTCGTCGGCGGCGAGCCGGGCGTCGGCAAGAGCACGCTGCTCTTGCAGGTGATGGGACATCTCGGCGAGGGTTGCTTGATGGTCTCCGGGGAGGAGTCGCCGCGGCAGGTGGCGCTCTCGGCCAAGCGGCTCGGGGTGCAGGGCGCGGGCTTCGGCGTGCTCTCGGAGACGGACCTGGACGTGATCGAGGCGACCATCCTCGAAGAACGCCCGCGCGTGGTCGTCGTCGATTCTATTCAGACGCTCTACTCGCCGGAGTTGTCCGGCGCTCCTGGCGGGGTTGGTCAGGTGCGGGAGTGCGCCGCGCGCCTGATGCGGCTGGCGAAGAGCGAGGGGATCGCGGTGGTCCTCGTCGGGCACGTTACGAAGGATGGGTCCATCGCGGGTCCGCGGGTGCTTGAGCACATGGTTGACACGGTACTCCAGTTCGAGGGGGACAGGTTCCAGTCCTTCAGGGTCTTACGGGCGCTCAAGAACCGGTTCGGTTCCACGAACGAGATCGGGGTCTTCGAGATGACGGGCCGGGGGATGGTCGAGGTCGAGGATCCGTCGGCGTTCTTTCTCTCCCAGTGGAAAGAGAACATGCCCTCGGGCGTCGCGACGGTATGCCTGCTCGAAGGGACGCGCCCGATGCTGGTCGAGATAGAGAGCCTCGTTGCCCCGAGCCCCTTGGCGAACCCGCGCAGGATCGCCAACGGCGTGGATACGGGGAGGGTGAACATGCTGTGCGCCGTGCTCGCGCGCCGCGCCGGCCTCTCTCTAGCGGACCAGGACGTGTACGTGAACGTGACCGGCGGGGTGCGGGTCGAGGAGCCGGCGGCCGACCTCGGGGTGGCGCTAGCTATTGCTTCGGCGCTGCGAGATAAGCCGGTTGGGAAGGGGACGGCCTGCTTCGGCGAGGTGGGGTTGACGGGGGATGTAAGGTTCGTCTCGGGGGCGCCGCGCCGGACGGGCGAGGTCCTCAAGATGGGGTATAACCGTATAATCAGGCCCGAAGGAACTTCGGAAGAGGGCCCGAACGGACGATCAAAGAAGGACGCGAGCGTGATCGAGGTGAGCACCCTGGAGGAGGCCGTGGCGGTGGCGCTGCTGTGAGCCCCTCCCGCAGAAAGCTGCCCGAGGAGCTGGCGGGGGCGCTCGAGCTCGTCGCGCCCGGCACGGAGATGCGCGAGGCGATAGAGAACGTGATCCGGGCGCACAACGGGGCGTTGATCGTGGTCTCGAGACCGGAGAAACTGGAGGCGCTCGGCATCATATCCGGCGGGATGAAGCTGGACCTGGAGTTCGCGCCGATGCGCCTCTACGAGCTCGCCAAGATGGACGGCGCGATAGTCGTCTCGCCGAACGTGGCCGTGATCCACTACGCCAACGTCCAGCTCAGCCCGGACCCTTCCTACGAGTCCAACGAGACCGGCATGCGCCACCTCGCCGGCCACCGCACCGCCCAGCAGACGGGCGACCTGGTCGTCGTCGTCTCCGAGCGCCGGCGCGTCCTGAGCCTGTACCGCGGCGACCACGGGCCGCTGGTGCTCGAAGACATCGGGGTCGTGCTCTCGAAGGCCAACTCGGCCATAGCCACCCTGGAGAAGTCAACCAGGCGGCTCCGGGAGGAGGCCCGCACCCTCACGGTCCACGAGTACGACGGGGCGGTGACGTTGCGGGAGGTGGTCAACGCGGTCGGCAACTTCGAGTACTCGGTGCGGATAGCCGAGGAGGTCGAGGCCTACGTGCGGGAGCTCGGGAGCGAGGGCCGGCTGGTCGAGATGCAACTGGAGCAGGCCTTCCACGACGTACCCGAGCAGTACGATGCCCTGATCCGGGACTACGCCGCGGAGGGCGTGGACTGCGCCGGGGTCCGCAAGCGCCTGAAGGGCTTCTCCTCCGAGCAGCTCTCGGACGCCATGGAGATCACGCAGGCCCTCGGCTACAGCTCCGTGGGCCAGACGGAGGACTTCTTCTTAAAGCCCCGCGGCTACCGGCAGCTCGAGAGGGTGCCGCGGCTTCCCCGCCGGGTAGCTGAGAGCCTGATCCAGGAGTTCGGCTCCCTGAAGGACCTCCTCGAGGCGAGCGAGGCGGACCTCGACGAGGTGGAGGGTGTCGGCCAGGCCCGCGCCAGGGCCATCCACCGTGGCCTCGAACGCCAGCGAAGCCTCGAAACCTCCGGGGAGGCCCTGTAGGGATGCGGCCCACGCCGGCGTCCGGGAAAGACCCGGCATAGCGCGCACCCCCGCCATAGCGCTCGTGCTCGCTGGCGGGTTCGGCACCCGCATGGGACGTCCCAAGCAGTTCCTGGACCTCGGTGGCAGGCCCGCGCTCTACCACACCTTCCGGGCTTTCGAGGAGGCCGCTTCGGTCGGCAGGATCTACGCCGTGGGCGACGGTCCGCGCGTCGGGGCGCTGGCGAGGACGGCCGGCATCTCGAAGTACGCCCGGTGCGGGGAGCCCGGGAACTTCCGCCAGTTGTCCACGAAGAGCGGGCTCCTCCTGTGCGACGAGGACCCCGAGACCGTCGTCCTCGTCCACGACGGCTCCCGGTGCCTCGTCACCCCGGCCCTCATAGACCGCATCGTCGAGGTGGCCCTCGGCCCTGACGCGCCGGACGGCGTGGTGCCCGCGACCCCCGTCTCGGACACCGTGAAGGTCGAGCGGGACGGCGAGGCCATAAAGACCCTCGACCGGACGGAGCTCCGCGCGGTCCAGACCCCGCAGGCGTTCCGCCTCGGCCTCCTGAGGCGGCTCCACGACGCCCCGGACGAGTACCTCGGCACCGCCACCGACGACGCCTCCCTCGTCGAGCGGGACGGGGGACGCGTGGTGCTGGTCGATGGCGAAAAGACGAACATAAAGCTCACCTCGCCCGAGGACCTCGTGCTCGCCGAAGCCATACTCGCCACGCGCGACGGCAGGCATCCGGCCTTCTGGGCGGCGAAGAAGTCCTGATGCGGGTGGGGCTCGGCGTGGACGTGCACGCCTTCGCAGCACCCGAAGACGGGCGGAAACTCATCCTGGGCGGCGTGGAGATCCCATCCGACAGGGGACTCCTCGGCCACTCTGACGCCGACGTCCTCGCCCACGCCGTTACCGATGCCCTGCTCGGCGCCGCCGGCCTCGAAGACATCGGCCACTACTTCCCGGACACGGACCCAACGTGGAGAGACGCCGACTCCATCGAGCTTCTGCGAGAGGCGCGCCGGGTCGTCGGTGGGGCGTGGGAGGTTGCGAACGTGGACGCCGTCGTGGTCTGCGAGCGGCCCAAGATCAGGGACCACCGCGAGGCCATGCGGGAGAACCTCGCGGGCGCCTTAGGCGTCGGCTTCTCGCAGGTGGGCGTGCGCGGCACCACGAGCGAACGGCTCGGGTTCGCCGGCAGGGGAGAGGGCATAGCCGCCCAGGCCGTCTGCCTCCTGCAGGAGAAGTAGCCCCGTGACGGAGGTCCGGGTACGCTTCGCCCCCAGCCCGACCGGGATGCTCCACCTCGGCGGCGCCCGCACGGCCCTATTCAACTATCTCTTCGCCAGGCACCACGGCGGCACGCTCCTCCTCCGCATCGAAGACACCGACAGGGCACGCAGCACCCGCGAGTTCGAGGCGGCGCAACTCGAAGACCTCGCCTGGCTCGGCCTCGCCTTCGACGAGGGCCCGTACCGCCAGAGCGGGCGCGGGGAACACTACGAGGGGGCCATTGGGCGCCTGACCGAAGCCGGAATGACCTACGAGGGCGAGGACGAGGAAGGGCGCCGCGCCCTCTTTTTCCGGCCGCCCATCCGGGGCGGGACCTTCCGGGACGAGCTGCGCGGGGAGGTCTCGTTCAGCCGGATCGGGGACTTCGTGATCCGCAAGTCCGACGGAACCCCCTCCTACAACTTCGCCGCCGTCGTGGACGATTCGGACATGGGCATCACGCACGTCATCAGGGGCGAGGAGCACCTCCCGAACACCGGACGCCAGGCCCTCCTCTACCGGGCGCTCGGCCTCACGGTGCCGCAGTTTGTCCACCTCGGCGTCATCCTCGGCCCCGACGGCAAGAAGCTCTCCAAGCGGCACGGAGACGCCAGCGTCGCCGACTACCGGCGCGACGGTTACCTCCCGGAGGCGCTCGTCAACCACCTCGCGCTCCTCGGCTGGACGCACCCGGCGGGCAGGGAAGAGTTCGCCGATCTTGACGAGCTCGTCCGGGAGTGGGACCCTTCGCGCCTCGGGGCGAGCCCCGCCGCCTTCGACCCGGAACGCCTCCTCTACTTCGACGCCAGGCACATCCGGCGCCTGACGGACGACGAGTTGCGCCGGCGCGTCGGGCCGTTCCTGGACGGGCCGTTGCCGGAGGGCCGGGAGGCTGCCGCGCTAGAGGTGATCCGGGAAGAGGCCCGCACGCTCTCCGACGCGCCGCGTCTGCTGCGGGAAGTCACGCACCCCGTGGACCCCAGAGCTTTTCTGGAGGAACTGCCGGAGGCCAGCGCGGAGGTACTCCACCACATAGCCTCATCGCTCGATGGCAGGGAGTTGCCGGACGTGGAGGCCGCGCGGGGTTTCGTTGGAGAGCTGCGGGCCTGGGCCAGGGAGCGGGGCATAAAGGCCCGCGACCTGTTGCACCCTCTCCGGCTGGCGCTTACCGGGCAGAACAGCGGACCGGAGATAGGTCTCGTCCTGGCGGTACTCGGCCCGGGAGAGGCGCGGGCGCGGATAGAACGGGTGAGAGAGGCTAGACTAGGGTCATGAGCGTATACGTGCGGGACAGCTTGGGCGGCGGGATGGTCGAGGTCGGGCAGGATGGGAAGGTCGGGCTCTACGTCTGCGGGCCCACCGTCTACGACCACATCCATGTCGGCAACGCGCGGGCGCCGCTTTTCTGGGACGTTGTGGTCCGGTACCTGCGGAGCCGGGGCTACGACGTGACCTTTGTCCAGAACGTCACGGACATAGAGGACAAGATCATCAACAAGGCGAACGCCGAGGGCGTCTCGTGGCAGGAGATCGTCTCCCGCTACACCGACTCCTTCCACGAGCGCCTCGCGTTGCTCGGCATCGGCCCGCCCGACGTCGAGCCGCGGGCCACGGAGCACATCCCGGAGATGATCTCGCTTATCGAGGAGTTGGTGGAGAAGGGCCACGCCTACGCCCCGAGCGAAGCTAACGGCGACGTCTACTTCTCCGTCGAGAGCTTCCCGGACTACGGCTCCTTGAGCCACCAGAACCCGAAGGAGATGCGCGAGACGGAGAAGGGCCAGACGGAGGACAAGAGGAGCCCGCTTGACTTCGCGCTCTGGAAGGCCTCCAAACCCGGCGAGCCCTCTTGGCCGAGCCCGTGGGGCCCCGGCCGTCCCGGATGGCACATCGAGTGCTCCGCGATGGTCGAGAAGCACCTGCCCGACGGCGCGGACGTCCACGGCGGCGGCACGGACATCCGCTTCCCGCACCACGAGAACGAGCTGGCCCAGAGCAGTGCCGCCCACCCTGACCACCCGTTCGTCCGCGCCTGGGCGCACCACGGGATGGTCACCTTCGGCGGGTCGGACAAGATGGCGAAATCCGTCGGCAACGTGCTCGACGTCGGGCGGGCGGTAGACCTCCACGGCCGCAACGCCGTGCGTATGTGGCTGCTCCAGAGCCACTACTCCCAGCCCATCGAGTACTCCGAGGAGATTCTGGAGGAGAAACGCCGCTCCTACGAACGCCTGCTACGCCTCTACCGTCAGATCTCCGGCTCCGGCACGTCCTCGGAGCTTTCAGAAGATCTCGCCGCCGGCTTGCGTGGGAGGTTCGAGGAGGCGATGCGGGACGACCTGAACACTCCCGAGGTCGTCGCCACGCTCTTCGAGGCCGCCAACCGGGCGGCGCGTGAGATCTCTGCCCGCCCCGAAGCGG
Source organism: uncultured Rubrobacteraceae bacterium (assembly GCA_902805975.1). Classification (GTDB taxonomy): domain Bacteria; phylum Actinomycetota; class Rubrobacteria; order Rubrobacterales; family Rubrobacteraceae; genus Rubrobacter_D. The sequence goes on from CADCUT010000079.1 coordinate 9,825, forward strand.
TGGGCGAGTTCGCGTCTCTCGCCGAGGCGGTAGAGGAGGTCATGACCGTCTTCGGGTTTGACCTGCCGCGCGAGATGGCGACCGAGGTGGGCGGCGTGCGCATCCGGTACCCGGAGGAGCCGGGCGAGGAAGTCCTGACCCTGGCCTCCAGCAGGGAGGTGGCCCGGCGGGAGAAGGACTGGGCCACGGCTGACCGGCTGCGCGACGAGCTCGCCGAGGCGGGCTGGACCGCCGAGGACACACCGGACGGTCCCATCCTGAGCCGCCGGTAGCCGGTGGCCGAGATAATCTACGGTATCCGCCCCGTCGTCGAGGCGCTCAAAGGCCGCCGGCGGAGGGTCATCGAGGTCCTGGATTCTACGAAGACCGGGGAACTCCGCGCGGCGGCGGGCGGCGTGACCGTCAAGAAGGTTCCCCGCGACCGGGTCGATGAGTTGGCGCGGGGCGGGGTCCACCAGGGTGTAGTGGCGCGGGTGGAGGCTTACCCGTACTCGAGCCTGGAGGAGATCCTTGCCGTCCCGGAGCCGTTGATTCTGGCGCTCGACGGTGTTACGGACCCCCGCAACCTGGGAGCTGTCCTGCGGGCGGCCGACGGGGCGGGGGCGAGCGGGGTGGTGATACCGAAGGACAAGGCCGTTGGCGTGACGCCCGCCGCCGTCAAGGCGAGCGCCGGCGCGAGCGAGCACGTCCGCGTTGCCAGGGTGACGAACCTCAGGCGGGCGGTGGACGGGATGAAGGCGGCGAACGTCTGGGTCTACGCCGCCGAAGCGGCGGGGACGGACTACGCGAAGCTCGACCTCGCAGGCCCTGCGGCCTTCGTCCTCGGGAGCGAGGGGCGGGGCGTGAGGCGGCTCGTGCGCGAGGCCTGCGACGGGATCGTATCCGTCCCGATGCTCGGCGCCGTCTCTTCCCTGAACGTCTCCGTGGCCGCGGCGGTCCTGGCCTACGAGGCCCGCAGGCAGAGGGGGTAGGGTGTCCTCGTACCTGGTCCTCGACGCCTACAACGTGATAGGCGCCCTCGACCGCTACCGCGACGCCGGCACTTTCGACGCCGCCCGCGAGCTTCTGATAACCGACGCCCTAAAGGCCGCCGGCTGGACGGGCCGCACCATCATCGTCGTCTTCGACGCCCACCGCGCCCCCGACCCCCGCCGGGAGGAGCCCAGGGCCGGCGGCGCCGTCCGTATCGTCTACAGCGCCCCCGGCGAGTCCGCCGACGACGAGATAGAGCGCCTGCTGGCCAAGCTGGAGGGTTCGGCCACCGTCTTTACCGCCGATTTCGCCCTCCAGCGCACGGCCCTGGCCCGGGGCTCCACCCGCGCCACCCCCCGCGAGTTCGCCAACCTGTTAGACGAACTCCCGGCCGTAACGAGGAACCCCGACATCCCGCGAAAGTCCCGCATAGCCGACCGGCTCTCGCCCGAGACCATCCGCAAGCTGGAAGAGATACGGCGGCGGGGGAGGTAGGTTTTAGGCTCTAGGTTCAAGGCATAAGGAAAGCAAATCGGTTGGAGCTTGTTCGACTGCGAGGCCCGTTTTTGGAAGCTGCTTGGTAGAATGTCGCTGGTGGACAGGTTTCAGCTCCGAGTTTCATGGCTTGACCTCGAACCTCAAAACCTAGAACCTAGAGCCTTCTGGCCCGGGTAGCTCAGAGGTAGAGCAGCCGCCTTGTAAGCGGCCGGTCGGGGGTTCGATTCCCTTCCCGGGCTCTGGTTTGGGACCGGATGAGGTCCGTTGAAAATGACTTCGCGTTTGCTACCATATTCGGGCGCTTTGCGGGAGGGTATCGCGAGGCGTGGGCGGGGGTGTGCCCGAGCGGCCAAAGGGAGCAGACTGTAAATCTGCCGGCTTCGCCTACGGAGGTTCGAATCCTCCCGCCCCCACCAGAAGGATATGCCCCTGTAGCTCAGTGGTAGAGCACCTCCATGGTAAGGAGGGGGTCAGCGGTTCAAGTCCGCTCGGGGGCTCTTGGACGGGGCTCTGGTCCTGTCCGCGACATAGGCGTGGCGGCGTAGCTCAGTCGGTTAGAGCAGCGGAATCATAATCCGCGTGTCGCAGGTTCGAGTCCTGCCGCCGCTACTATTTTTGTCCCTGTAGAGTGGTAACGAGAAAGGAACACGGATGTCCAGAGGGAAGTTCGAGAGGAACAAGCCGCACCTGAACGTCGGGACG
>CADCUT010000080.1 GCA_902805975.1 uncultured Rubrobacteraceae bacterium
TAGCGACTGAAGAAGAGCCGCGAATAAACGGCCAGATCCGGGCGCGGAGCGTCCGATTGATCGCGGCCGACGGCGAGCAGTTGGGCATCAAGCACATCAAAGAGGCGATCGACCTCGGGGATAAGGCTGACCTCGACCTCGTGGAGGTCGCACCAAACGCGGACCCGCCGGTTGTCCGGATGATGGACTACGGCAAGTTCAAGTACCAGAAAGAGCAGGCCCGCAAGGCGGCCCGCAAGAAGCAGGTCAACGTGAACGTGCGGGAGATCAAGCTCCGCCCGAAGATCGGCGACCATGACTTCAACACCAAGCGCGGCCACGTCGAGCGCTTCCTGCGCGGCGGGGACAAGGTCAAGGTCACGATCATGTTCCGCGGGCGCGAGGTCCAGCACCCGGAGCTCGGCGAGCGCCTTCTGCGGCGCCTGGCGGGCGACCTCGACGAGCTGGGCCGCATCGAGAGCCAGCCGAACCTGGACGGCCGGAACATGATCATGGTGATGGCCCCGAAGAAGGTCGTCAAGGAAGAGGAAGACGCCGAGGAGGCTCCACCGGAGCCGGAGCGGCGCACTACGGGCAGCCGGCGCGAGAGGGCGGCTCGCAGCTAAAGCAACTGTTTGATACACTCTCGCCGCTTGCAGAGGCGAAACGGCTTCGACTCCCGTGCCGCGAGCCTCATCAGAGATGTATGTCTAGACGAAACGTGGAGGAAAAATGCCGAAGATGAAGACCCACAAGGGTGCCGCCGGGCGCTTTCAGGTCGGCAAGAAGGGCCGCCTGAAGCGACGCCGGGCCGGTCACAACCACATCCTGGAGAAGAAGAGCAGGAAGCGCAAGAGGCGGCTCAACACCGAGACCGTCGTACACGGCGTTGACGAGAAGAAGCTCAAGCGTCTGCTGGGGGTGAGGTAGATGGCACGCACCGCCAGGAGCGTCCACGCCCGCAAGAAGCGCCGGAAGGTACTCGAGCAGGCCAAGGGCTACAGGGGGACCAAGCACTCCTCGTACAAGCGGGCCAAGGAGCAGGTCTGGAAGAGCGGGGTCTACGCCTACCAGGGCCGCAAGCAGAAGAAGAGGGATTTCCGGTCGCTCTGGATCCAGCGCATCAACGCCGGGGCCCGCGAGCACGGGATGTCCTACTCCCAACTCATCCACGGGTTGCGCCTCGCCGAGATCGACCTCGACCGGAAGATCCTGGCCGACCTCGCCGCAACCGAGCCCGAGGTCTTCGCCGGTATCGTCACCCAGGCAAAGAACGCCCTGGACGGCAACCCCGTCGAGACCCGCGTAAAGGTCGAGCGCGCCCCAGACCCGGAGCCCGCCCCCAAGCCGCAGGGGCGCCGCGAGCCCGCCGCCGAGACCGCGACGCAGCCTGTAGCCGAACCCGAGGCCGCCCCGGAGCCGGAGGCCGCTGCGCCCGAGGCTACCGGGGAGCAGCCCGAGGTAGAGGCGACCGAGGCCGCCGAGCGCCGCGCCGACGAGCTCGACGTTGACATCGAGGAGATAGGCGAGGGTTCTGGTGCCGAAGGCCGCGTCCTCGTTGAGGACGTCGAAGAGGCGGCCGAGGAGGAGGGCAAGGTCCACGCGACCGACGCCGCCGAGCGGAGGGCCGAGGAGCTCGGGGTTGACCTCTCCGCCGTCGATGGGACCGGCCAGGAAGGCCGCGTTACCGTCGGCGATGTGGAGAAGGCCGCTAAGGACGGGGAAGACGGGTAATACCTGGTACGAGATCTCGCCCAGACGGGCGGCCAGGCTCGATACCAAGAAGCACCGGGAGGCCGAGCGCCTCTTCCTGGCGGAAGGGCGGGCTCCCATTCAGGAGTCAACCGTGCCCCCGGTGCGGCTCTTCGAGACGGAAGAAGAGGTACGCCGCGTCTCGACGCTCAAGACCCCGACAGGGCCCGTCGGGGTCTTCCCGTTTCTCGACGTCTCCGGTGAGGAACTGCTCTCAGCGCGCGACCGCATCGTCCTGTTGCACGGCGTCCAGGACCCCGGCAACGTCGGCACCGTTATCCGCAGCGCCCACGCCTTCGGGGCCGGGGTGGCGCTCTCGAAGGGGTGCGCCGACCTCTATAACCCGAAGACCGTGAGGGCGACGATGGGCTCCATCTTCCATGCCCCGGTCGCCCGAGAGATAGAGACACTCGAGTTCCTGGGGAGGGCTCCGGGGGCCGGCTTCACCACGGCGGCGGCGATCCCCGAGCGTGGAGAGACGCCCGCGGCCGTCTTTGGGGAGAGGGTGGTAGTGGTGGTCGGGGCGGAGGGCTCGGGGTTGCCGGAGGAGGTCGTCGAAGCATGTGGTGCTCGGGTCAGCGTGCCGTCGCGGGCGGCCTCGCTCAACGCCGCCGTGGCGGCCTCGATCCTGCTCTACCAGGCCTATATGCGTGTGCTAGGATAGCCTCCATCATGGCGGTCAACGGGCGGATAGAGGAGCTGAAGAACGCGGCGCTTTCGGCCGTGAGGGGCGCCGAGAGTACGGCGGCCCTGGAGGACGCTCGCGTCCGCTACCTCGGCCGGTCCGCGGAGCTCACGGAGATCAAGAAGAGCATAGGCACGCTCTCGCCGGACGAGCGCAAGGAAGTTGGGCGGTCGGCGAACCTCGCGTCGCGCGAGATCGAGGGCGCGCTGGAGGCCAAAACCGCGCAGCTCTCGGCGGGCGAACGGGAGGAGCGGCTCCGGGCCGAGGCGGTGGACGTCACGCTGCCGGGGGTGCCGCATCCACGGGGGAACCTCCACCCGTCGCAGCGGATCATCGACGAGGTCGTGGACTTCTTCGTCGGCCTGGGCTACGGCGTCGCGGAGGGACCGGAGGCCGAGACCGACTACTACAACTTCACGGCTCTCGGTATACCGCCGGGCCACCCCGCCCGCACCATGCAGGACACGTTCTTCCTGGACGATGGTCTCGTGCTGAGGACGCATACCTCGCCGGTGCAGGTGAGGACCATGCTCTCGCAGCCGCCGCCCGTCTACGTGGTCTGCCCCGGGCGGACCTACAGGCGGGATTCGGACCCGACGCACACGCCGATGTTCCACCAGATCGAGGGCCTCGCGGTAGACCGCGGCCTGACGCTCGGGCACTTGAAGGGGACGCTGGCCGCGATGGCCCGGCACGTCTTCGGAGACGACGTGACGGTAAGGCTAAGGCCGAGCTACTTCCAGTTCACCGAGCCGAGCGTCGAGCTCGACGTGAGCTGTTTCCGGTGCGGCGGTTCGGACCCGAACTGCAAGGTCTGCAAGGGCGCGGGGTGGCTCGAGATGCTCGGGGCCGGCATGGTCGACCCGGGCGTGCTCGAAGAGGCCGGGGTTGACCCCGAGGAGTACACCGGCTTCGCGTTCGGGATGGGTCCCGACCGCATGGCGATGGCCAAGTACGGCATCCCCGACCTTCGCCTCTTCTTTGAGGGTGACCTCCGCTTTCTGCGTCAGTTTTAAGGTGGGGCTTTCGTGACTCTGAGAGAGCTACGGTTTTTGGCGACCGTCCGCCCGTCGAGAGGTCGGAAGGCACGAGGCCACAGGCATCAGGCTTCAGGGGTGCCTCTGCGCTGCCTGTGGCCTGTAGCCTGTGGCCTGAGGCCCTACAAGGGCGTCTCTGCGCCGGTTAGAAGATCATCGGTCTCTAGAAGGGATAACTCTTGCGCGTTCCTTTGAGCTGGCTCCGCGAGTACGTGGACTTCGAACTTGGTGTCGAGAGGCTCGTCGAGCTATTCACCCTCCACAGCCAGGAGATCGACGGCGTCTACCGCCTCGGGGTGACGGCGGGCGAGGTCGTGGTTGGGGAGGTCGTCGAGTTCGGGCCGCACCCGAACGCCGACAGGCTCTCCGTGGCGAAGGTGGACCTCGGTGGGAGGGAGGTCCAGATCGTGGCCGGCGCCCCGAACCCGTATCCCGGCGCCCGCGTCCCGGTCGTCCTCCCCGGCAGCGTCATGGCCGACGGCACGAAGCTCAAGAAGGCGAAGCTCAGGGGGCTTGAGTCCTACGGCATGATGATGAGCGAGCGCGAGCTCGGCATCTCAGCCGACCACGGGGGCATCCTGCTCCTAGACGAAACCCACGAGCCCGGCCGGCCCGTCGCGGACTACTTTCCCGTTGGAGAGACCGTCATAGACATAGACGTGACCCCGAACCGACCGGACCTGTGGGGCATGATCGGGGTGGCCCGCGAGCTCGCCGCCATCCTCCGGACTGAGTTCAGGGTCCCGGAGATCCCGTACGAGGCCGGCGGCGAACCGACCGGGGCCTTCGGCCTCCGGGTCGAGGCCGAAGACCTGTGCCCGAGATACGACCTGCGCCGGGTCTCCGGTCTCGCGCCGGGGCTCGAAGCCCCTCTCTGGATGCGCCGCCGCATCCACGCGGCGGGCATGCGGCCCATAAATGCCGTCGTGGACGCGACCAACTACGTGATGCTCGAGACCGGGCAGCCGATCCACGCCTTCGATGCGGCGAAGGTGCACGGGGGTATCGTGGCCCGGAGGGGTCGGCCGAACGAGAAGATCACGCTCCTCGACGGCACGACGCGGACCCTGGACGGGGAGATGCTCGTCATAGCGGACGAGGAGCGGGGCCTCGTCATAGCCGGTGTGATGGGTGCCGAGGACGCGGAGGTGAGTGCGGGGACGACCGATGCCCTGATCGAGGTCGCCAACTTCGCCGGGGACAACATCCTCCGCACCTCCCAGCGCCTCGGCCTGCGCACCGACGCCTCAGGCCGCTTCGAGCGCGGCCTCGACCCGAACATGGCCGACCTCGCTATGGGGCGCGTGGTCGGCCTGCTCGCCCGGAACCCCGGCGGAGACGTCGCCCCCGACACCCTGAGCCACTACCCCGAGCCCGTCCAACCCTGGCGCGTGCCCCTGCGCCTCCCGCGCGCCGAGTTGCTGCTCGGGATGCCGGTGGGGGCCGAAGAAGCCGCGAGCCGGCTGGGGGCGTTAGGCTGCGAGGTCGAGGCCGACGGGCAGGAACTGGCCGCCACGGTTCCGACGTTCCGCCGGGACCTGCGGCGGGAGGTGGACCTCGTCGAGGAAGTGGGGCGTCTGATCGGCCTGGACCAGGTCCCGGAGGAGCTGCCTGGCGTGCCCCAGCCCGGCGGCCTTACGCCTGACCAGCAGAGACGGCGCCTGCTCCGACGCCTGCTCGCTGACCTCGGCCTCTCGGAGGCCATCACGTACACCTTCGGTCCCCGCCGCTGGACGGATGATCTGAACGCGCAGGGCGGTGCGGGCGCCGTCAGGATCAAGAACCCCCTCAGCGCGGAGAACGGGAACCTGCGAGCCTCGATCCTGCCGGGCCTCCTCGACGCTGCGGCCCGCAACAAGACCTTCGGCCTCCGCGGCGGGGCCATCTTCGAGGTTGGCCGCGTCTTCGCGCCGGACCCACCGTCGCGGGCCCTGCAGGGGGCTGCCCTGAAGTTCCGCATGACCGGGAGCGTCGACGCCCTCGGCCCCGACGCGGAGCCGAACAAAGACTCGTTGATGGGTGTCAGGGAGGAAGAGAGCGTCGGCGTCGTTCTTGCCGGAACCATCCGACCTGCCGGTTGGAACGCGCCGCCGGTCCGGGCCGGCTTCTTCGAGGCGAAGGGCCTCGTCGAGCGTCTCGTCCCCGGCGCCACCTTCGCGCCGGATGCCCCGTCTTTCCTCCACCCCGGCCGGTCGGCCGTCGTCCGGGTGGGCGAGGTGAAGGCGGGCTGGGTCGGAGAGTTGCACCCCGAGACCGCGGAGAAGTTCGGGCTCGACGGTTGGCCCGTCGCCGCCTTCGAACTGGACCCCGGCGTCTGCCGGCCGGACGTGGAGCCACGCTTCGAGCCGTTCGTCTCCGTGCCCGCCATCGCCAGGGACCTGGCCGTAGTTGTGGAGCGGGCCGTGCCCGTGGGCGAGATGGCCGCCTCCGTGCAGGGTATCGGCGGGCTGCTGGCCGAGGTCCGGGTGTTCGATGTCTACGAGGGAGATCAGGTACCCGAAGGCCACAAGAGCGTGGCCCTGGGGTTCGTCTTCCAGGGTGAGCGGACTCTTACGGACGAGGAGGTCGACGCCGAGATGGCGCGCATCACGGCGCACCTCGACGAGAGGTTCGCGGGACGCGTCAGAAGCTAGGCTCTCACGTTCGAGGCAAGAGGTTCGAGGCTCAAGGCTGCAGGACATCTGGCACGACAGGACCTCAACAGACCGCCCAGAAACCCCAAAGCCACCGGAGGCGGCGGCCTAGAGCCTAGAGCCTTTATTCCACTCGTCGCGCAGGACGCTCATGAGCAGGGCGTCGTGGAACCCGTCCGCGCGTTTTATGGCCCGGCGGAGGCGTCCCTCGTGCTCGAAGCCGAGTCGCTCGTAGGTCGAGATGGCCGTCCCGTTGAACTCGAAGACGCTCAGGCCGACGCGGTTCAGGCCCAGGTTGTCGAAGGCATAGCGCACGATCATCTCTATGGCCTCGGCCCCGTAGCCGTGGCTCCGGTCGTCCGGCGCGCCGACGATCACCGACAGGTCCGCCGACAGGTTCGCCTCGCTGACGTTCATCAGGCTGATGACGCCGACCGGTTTCTTCTCTCCGGGGAGGTGTATGGCGAACGAGTCGTCCGTGGAAGACAGCTCGCGCTCCTCGAAGAGGCGCTTCACGGCGGAGCGGCCGAGGGGCATCCTGGCCCAGCTGGTGAGGTGCCAGATCTCCGAATCCCCGTACCACTCGGCGTACAGCCCGTAGTTCTTGGGGTCGTGGCGGCGTAGTTGCACCCGCTCGCCGTCCAGCGTTCTGGTCTTTCCGCCTAGCCGCACGCGGGTGAATATACCCGGTTTGGGTGTGGGGCGCTATGCTAGAATCCGCCGACTATGAAGGCGATTCCAGACCGCATCGTATCTCTTGGCTTCGGCAAGCACGTGCGCGCCGACAGGGTTGTGGCGCTGGTTCCCATCGAAGAAGACCGCGGTAGCGGCCGCCGCACCCTGGTGTACGTCGAGGGCATCCCGGACCCGTTGGTAGCCGGTCGCACCGAGGCTACGATCCTTCGCGACATGGTCGGGGTCGAGAGCGGCGCCACCGAGCTCCTGCGGGAGCTTCAGGTCCAGATCGGCGGGGTCAGGCCCCTCCTCAAGTCCTCCATCCGATCCGAGGCGGGCCTCGACCTCGATGAGCTCTCGCGCCGAATAACGGACCTTACCGGAGAGCAGGGCTCCCCACGAATGTTCTAGGGACCGCCTTCTACGACCGTGACCCCCGGGTGGTCGCGGTCGACCTTCTCGGCTGCACCCTCGTCCACGAGACCCCAGAGGGCGCCGCCGCCGGCGTCATAGTCGAGACCGAGGCCTACCGGCCCGAGGACCCCGCCTGCCACGCCTACAAGGGGCCGACCATGCGCAACCGCAACATCTTCGCCGGTCCCGGCATCGCCTACGTCTACGTCTCGTATGGGATCCACCACCTGCTCAACGTCGTCTGCGAAGAGGAAGGGGTGGGGAGCGCCGTCCTGATCCGGGCCCTCAGGCCCGTCGATGGCACGGATCTTATGCAGACCAGACGCGGCCGGGAGAAGGACCTCTGCAACGGACCCGGCCGGCTGACCCAGTCTTTGGGTGTCGGCATCGAGCACGACGGCCTGGACCTGACGGGAGGGCCGCTCAACATCCTTTCGGGGCCCGAGCCGGAAGAAGAGATGGTGGCGACCACCCGTATCGGCATCTCGCGGGGGGTTGAGCTTCCCTGGCGCTACCTGGTCCTCGGGGAGAAGAACGTCTCCGTGAAGCCGAAGGCTATCTCGGGGCGGGGCTTGAGGCGGGGGCGCTCGCCGGCGTAGCGACCGAAGGCTCGACGCTGGAAGGGTCTGGGCTTGAAGGCTCCGGACTTGAAGGCTCCGGACTCGCAGGCTCCGGGCTCGCAGGCCCGGCGCTTGCAGGCTCGGCGCTGGCGGGTGGGGCGCTCGCCGTAGTCTCGGGGATCGCGCCGGGCGCCCGGGGCGGTGGGCTGGCGGTCGTGATCGGGGCCGTCGTCTCGGCGCCGGGCGCCAGCCCGGGTTGCTCGGTGGTTTCTGTCGGCTGCTCGTCGAAAGCAGTGGTCTCCGCGGGCTCCTCCGGTATCTCGACGCCCTCGAAGTTCTCGATGGGCTGGCCGGCCATCGTGTCCTCCATGTAGGTCTTCCAGATCTCGGCCGGCGTGATGCCGCCCGAGAGGCCATTCAGTTTTCGGGAGTAGTCCAGGGTGTACTCCAGGGTGGCGCCGCCCTCGGCGTAGCCCATCCAGATCCCGGTCACCATCTGCGGCACGTACCCGACGAACCAGGCGTCAAAGAAGTTCTCGCTGGTCCCGGTCTTGCCGGCCACGGGGCGCTCGCCCAGAGCGGCGTCCTTGGCGATGCCCTCCGTGACGTCCCCGATCATGATCTCCGTGGCCTTGTGGGCTACGTCCTCGGCTATGACCTGCTCGCCGCGCGGTGCCTCCGGCGCGTCGTAGAGAACCTTATCGCCGTTCTGGCCGTTGCGGACGACCTTCGTGATCGTGGTCGGCTCCACCCTGCGGCCCTCGTTGGCTATCGTGGCGTAGGCCGTCGCCATGTCCAGCGGCGAGACCTCCTGGGTGCCGAGCACGACCGAGGGGTGGGGGTGCGGGCCGAAGTCCGCCTCGACACCCAGCCGCTTGGCGACGTCGATTATGGCCGAGGGGCCGTTCTCCAGGCCCTGCCCGTCCGGGTTCATAACGAGGTCCGTGAAGACCGTGTTATCCGACCACCAGAGGGCCTCTTTTAGCGGTATCCTGCCGCGCACGATCCCGTCGTAGTTCTGGACCTTCCACTTCTCCGGCTTCTCCAGCCCGGGCACGTCCACCATGTACTCTTTTTTCTCGGAGACGAACTCGGTCTCGGGGTCGATGCCCTGCTCAAGGGCTGCGATGAGCGCGAACGGCTTGAAAGCGCTCCCCGGCTGCCGCCTGCCCTGGGTGACGAGGTTGAACTGGGCGTCCGGGTCGCGGTTGCCGACCATCGCCTTTATGCGGCCCGTCTCGGGGTCGATGGAGACGAGGGCGAGGTCCGGGTCGTCGGCCCCTGGCAGGTATCCCTCGGGGCCGTAGAGGATCTCGCGGGCTGCCACCTGCGTCTGGAGGTCGATGGTCGTGTAGACGCTCATCCCGCCCCGCAGCACGGTGTTCGCCCCGTACCGGGCGATAAGCTCGTCTTCGGCGAGGTCGGCGAAGCTGCGGGTCGTGGACGGCCCTTGCAGCCCGGTCTCGACCATCGCCCCGGCGGGCCACCTCTCTGGCATCCGGACTTCGAGGGCCTCGTTATAGTCCTGGCTCGAGATGTAGCCGGTCTCGAACATCTTCCTGAGGACGAGGTCCCGCTGCGCCCAGGCCCCGTCGCGGTCCTGGCCGAGGGTCGAGGGCGACCAGAGCAGGCCGACGAGCGTCGCGGATTCGGCCACCGAGAGGTCCGCAGCGGACTTGCTGAAGTAGGTCTCTGACGCGGCCTCCACCCCGTAGGCGTTGGAGCCGAAGTAGACCGTGTTCAGGTAGTCGGCGATGACCTGGTCCTTGTTGTCCTTGTAGACGCTGCGTTCTAGCTCGACGGCGATCAGGGCTTCCTTGACCTTGCGCGTGATCGACTGGTCGTGGGAGAGGTAGGCGTTCTTGACGTATTGCTGGGTGATGGTGCTCGCCCCCTCGACCGTCGCCCCCGCCCGCAGGTCCACGTAGAGAGCCCGCATGATGCCCCACAGATCCACCCCGGCGTGCTCCCTGAACCGCTCGTCTTCCTTGGCCACCAGCGCGTTCAATAGGTGGGGCGGCATGTCCGCGAGCGAGGCGGTCTTGCGGTTCTGGCCGCTAAAGATCGTGCCGATCACGCGCCGCGAGCTCTCGCTCTCCCCGAGCGGGGCGGAGTAGATGTAGGTCGGGTGCGTCTCGAAGGTCCGGGGGGCCTCCAGCTGCTTGACGCCCTGCACGACCCCCAGGTACCCGCCGGCCGCGAAGGCGACGCCGGCGACGAAGAGACAGAGGAGGATTACTCCAAAAGCCCAGAGGATGCTCGACAGGATGCCTGCCGCGCGAGACTTCTGCTTTTTGCGCCTTGTCGGCAGCTTGACGGGCCGGCTGACGCCCTTGCGTTTGGAGGTCCCCGCGCCCGGTCCCCGACCTCGTCCTCTCTGGTGGGTGCGAGCCATCGAGCCGGTATACTACACTACCCGCCTGTACGTTACATTCCCGTTGCGATGAGGTTGCGAAGCTCTTATGACGGTTGCCCCAGAACACCAATCCATCTACCAGAACACCGTGGACGTGATCCCTCGCGAGGAGCTCGAGGGACGCCTGAGCTCCGGCCGGACCCTGCGGGTCAAGCTTGGCATAGACCCCACGGCGCCGGACATCCATCTCGGCTTCGTCGTCGTGCTCAAGAAGCTGCGCGCCTTCCAGGATCTCGGCCACACCGCGGTGCTCACCATAGGCGACTACACGGCGCGTGTCGGGGATCCGTCAGGCAAATCCAAGACCCGCCCGGTCCTCTCCCCGGAGCAGATAGAGTCGAACACCCGCACCTACCTCGAACAGGCCTACCTCGTCCTGGATAAAGACAGGACCGAGGTTCGCCACAACTCGGAGTGGCTCGCGCCGCTCGCTCTGGCCGACCTGATCCAACTAACCAGGGCAACGACGGTCGCCCGAATCCTCGAACGCGACGACTTCTCAAAACGCTTCGCCGCCGGCGACGCCATCACCCTCACCGAGCTGCTCTACCCGCTGATGCAGGCCTACGACTCCGTGGCCCTCGACGCCGACGTCGAGCTCGGCGGCACCGACCAGCTCTACAACTTGCTGATGGGCCGCCACGTGATGGAGTACTACGGTAAGACGCCCCAGTGCGTCATGACGACCCCGCTCCTCGTCGGGACCGACGGCGCCGTCAAGATGAGCAAGTCCATAGGCAACTACATCGGCGTCACGGAAGCGCCGAGGGAGATGTTCGGCAAGGCCATGAGCATCCCGGACCACCTGATGGCCGACTACTTCGCCCTGGTGCTAGATCGACCGATGCCCGCGGGCGTGCCGATGGAGCAGAAGCGCGAGCTCGGCCGGTCCTTGATTCGCACCTTCCATGATGAAGAGGCTGTTGCGGACGCCGAGCGCACCTTCGACGCCGTCGCGCGCCGCGAGGTCCCCGACGATGCGCCGGAGGTCGGGGTGGGGGCCGACGAGGAGGTCTGGATCGTCGAGCTCATCACGCGCGCCGGCTTTGCCAAGACCAACGGCGAGGCCCGGCGCTTCGTGCGCGGCGGAGCCGTACGAATCGGCGGCGAGGTGGTAGACGACGAGAAGCTGACCTTCGCCAGCGCGGACCTCGACGGCTCGGTCCTCCAGGTGGGCAAGCGGCGTTACGCCAGGCTCACCGTCACCCGTTAACGGGCGATTAAACGAATTCCGGGACTATCCCTTGACGGCCTGGGTCCCGGCGCTATAATCCGCGTCGCCGATGAGGTCCGGGGCGCCAAAGGGCGCGGACGGGGCGTCGGCGGGCCGGTGAGGGTGGCGCCGAAAATCTCCCGAAAAGGGGATTGACTCCAAGAGGGTGGGTGCTATACTTCTCTGGCTGATGACGGGGAGCGAATTGATAACCGAGAGGGCGAGATAGGGTAGGACTCCCGACAGATTGGGAGCGCTTGCCGGCCCACCGAGAGGTGGGCGTCTTTGTCCCCGGAGATTCGTCTCCGTTGCTCCGCCGAGAGGCAGGGGCTTGAGGCTTTGAAAACTGAATAGCAGTGAAAGATCGGGTGAAATACAAGGAACCCGTCAAGACGCCGAGATTCGACTCTTCGCGGTCCGAGAGTGTAATGCTGGACCGACGAGCGGGTGGCGCCCGCACCAACACGGCTATAGTCCCCTCTGTGGGGCAGAAGCTAGTTCGGAGAGTTTGATCTTGGCTCAGGACGAACGCTGACGGTGTGCTTTAGGCA